>NZ_NGFP01000069.1 GCF_002149035.1 Streptosporangium minutum | reverse complement strand
GTTCCCGGCCGCCCTGCCCGCTCTGCCCGTCCTCCCGGTGGCGCTCCGGACGCTGCCCCGCCATGCCGTACGGCCCTGACCGTCCGTTCATCGGGCGGCCTCCTGCGCCTGGACGGCGGTGATGGCCACGGTGCTCACGATGTCGGTGACCAGCGCGCCTCGCGACAGGTCGTTGACCGGTCCGCGGAGCCCCTGCAGGACCGGCCCGACCGCGACGGCCCCCGCGGAACGCTGCACGGCCTTGTAGGTGTTGTTGCCGGTGTTCAGGTCCGGGAAGATCAGCACGGTCGCCCGGCCCGCGACCCGGGAGCCGGGCAGTTTGGCGTCGGCGACCCTGGCGTCCACCGCCGCGTCGTACTGGATGGGTCCCTCGACCAGCAGGTCCGGTGCCCGCTCCATGACCAGGGCGGTGGCGGCGCGGACCTTGTCCACGTCGACGCCGCTGCCGGAGTGGCCGGTGGAGTACGACAGCATCGCGACCCGCGGTTCGATGCCGAAACGCTCCGCCGTACGGGCCGAGGAGATGGCGATGTCGGCGAGCTGCTCGGCGTCCGGATCGGGGTTGATCGCGCAGTCGCCGTAGACGAGCACCCGGTCGGCCAGGCACATGAAGAACACCGAGGAGACGATCGAGGTACCCGGGACCGTCTTGATGATCTGGAACGCGGGCAGGATCGTGGCGGCGGTGGTGTGCGCGGCGCCGGAGACCACGCCGTCCACGACGCCCCGGTGCAACATCATCGTGCCGAAGAAGTTGACGTCGGTGACCACGTCCATGGCCCGCTCCAGGGTCATCCCCTTGTGCGCCCGGAGCGCGGCGTACTCCTCCGCGTAGGAGTCACGCAGCGGCGAGGTCAGCGGGTCGACGACCGTCACCCCGGACAGGTCGAGCCCGAGGTCGCCGATCCGCCGCCGGATCACCTCCTCCCGCCCCAGCAGGGTGAGGTCCACGATGCCGCGCCGCAGGAGGATGTCGGCGGCCCGGAGGATCCTGTCCTCCTCGCCCTCCGGCAGCACGATGTGCCGCCGGTCGGCCCGCGCCCGCTCCAGCAGGGTGTGCTCGAACATCATCGGGGTGACCCGGTCGGAGCGGGCCAGCTCGATCCGGTCGGCCAGGTCGGCGGTGTCCACGTGGCCCTCGAAGTGGCCGATGGCCGTCTCGATCTTGCGCGGGTTGTCGGCGGTGAGCCGCCCCTCCAGCCCGCCCAGGGTGGTGGCCACGGTGAAGCTGTCCGCGGTGGCCGACAGCACCGGCACGCCGGGAGCCAGGCGGGCGGTGAGGGCCCTGACGGCCTCCGTGGGCTCCTGTCCCAGCGTCAGCACCACTCCGGACGGCCTCGCCGTACCCGCCGCCTCGGCCGCCGTCGCGACCAGCAGCAGGTCCGCCCGGTCGCCCGGCGTGATCACCAGGGCTCCGTCGACCAGGTGCTCCAGGAACACCGGGAGTGTGGCCCCGCCGAACACGAACCCGAGCACGTCCCTGCGGAGCCCGTCCTCGTCCCCCTGGATCTGCTTGGCGTCCACGGCCTGCATCACCTGGCCGACGGTCGGCGCCGACACCGAGGGATGCTCGGGGATGACGTAGCAGGGCACCGGCAGCTCGGGCTCGACGGCCATCCCCTGCGGCACCCGGTTGGCGATCACCGCCAGCACCGTGCTGCCCAGATCCGAGAAGACCTGGTAGCCGGTGCGCATCTCCATCGCGATCTCGGCCGCCTGCTCGCCGTGCGCCCCCACCACCACGATGACCGGCGCGCCGAACTCGGCGGCGAGGCGGGCGTTGAGGGCCAGCTCGCGTGGGAGGTCGTCGGTGTCGAAGGAACTGCCCAGCACCAGCAGCGCGTCGCACTCCCGCTCCAGCGTGTGGAACCGGGCGACCAGCCGGGCGATGAGCTCCTCGTTGCCCCGCTGCGCGTAGATCTCCGCGGCGTCCTCGGCCGTGACCCCGATCGCCGAGGCCGCCGGGCGGTATCTGGCGTTGAGCAGTTCGAGCGTGCGGTCGTCGCCCGCCCCCGTGATCGGCCGGAACACCCCGACCCGATCCACGTGACGGGTGAGCAGCTCCATCAGGCCGAGCTCGACGATCTGCCTGCCGTCACCCCGCCCGAGACCGGCCACGTAGATGCTCCGCATACGCACTACCCCTCGTGTCGACACATCCTCTGTCATGCCTCGTCAGTAGGAGTAAACACCCATGGGGGATCAGGCGTTGACGACGGCCCATTCCCCGATCCGGCGGATCAGCCCCGGCGTGGCCGCCGACTCCGCGTGGCCGTATCCGGGCTCGATCCACAGCTCCTTCGGCTCCCGGGCGGCCTCGTAGATCTGGTGGGCGTGGTCGAGCGGGAAGAAGCCGTCCGCGTCGCCGTGCACGACCAGCAACGGCGTCGGAGAGATGTGCGCCGCCGCCTCGTGGGGCGCCGACGGCACCGGGTCCCACACGCCCTTCCTGATCCGCGTCCTCTTGCCCACCCGCGCGACCCACCGCCCCAGCGGCCGCTCGATCGCCCAGTGCACTTGGCGCATCGGCCGGGTCCCCCGGTAGTACCACCGCGCGGGCGCGCTGACCGCGACCACCGCGTCCGGCCGCAGACCGCGCCCGTCCGGGCCCCCGTCCCGCCCGCGCCAGCCCGCATGCCGTACGGCCACCGCCGCGCCCATCGAGAACCCCACGACGGCGACCCTGGGATAACCGATCGCCCGCGCGTGGCGCACCGCCGCGTCCAGATCCAGGATCTCCAGGTCTCCCACGGTCGACTCTCCCCCCGACCGGCCGTGTCCCCGGAAGTCGAACGAGACCACGCCGCCGAACCCGCTGAGCACATGGGTGATCCGCCGCGTGGGGCGCTCCCGCAGCGATCCGGTGAACCCGTGCGCCAGCACGATCCCCAGATCGCCGGGCCCGCGCGGCGGGGTGTGCGCGGCGTCGATCCGGACGCCGTCCTCGGTCACGAGCGTCGCGGCGAACGATGGCGCTGAAGGCATGCTCCGAGCTTAGGACGGTCCCGATCTGCGGCGGAGGGCGGCGTCGGCCGGCGCCTGGGCATGGCCGGGTCCAGGCGGAGGGCGGCGCCGATCAGCGCCTGGGCATGACGAGGTCCATGGTGTGCCCGTAGACCGAGACGGGGACGCGCAGCCACTGGCTCTCGGCCGGTTCCCTGACCATCCCCTGCGGCACGGCGGCGACGGTGATGCCGTACTCCTCGATCAGCCTCCGGCACTCGCCGGCGGTCGCTCCCGGAGCGGCCACGACGTGCGCCCCGCCCATCAGCGCCAGGTCGAAGACGGCGGCCTGCTCGCGCGGCTCGCAGGTGCCGACGAGAACGAAGTCGCGCTCCCTGATCATCGCCTCCGGGACCAGCCTTCCCAGCTCGGCGACCACGTGGGCGTGACTGAGCGCGCGCCTGCCGTCGAAGGTGAGCGCGGGCGCGTCCGGACCCGGCCCGGACGGGTCGTCCACACCGTCGGGGCAGACGGTCCCCGCCACCTCGGCGAAGGTGAGTATCCGCCGGACGCGGGAGTCTCCGACGGCCGCCGCCGCCCGTTCCGCCAGCGCCGCGTCCGTGATCATCATGCGCGCGCGGCTGGAAGACAGCCGTTCGTAGAAGGCGTCGCGATCCATGTCGGCCGCGAGCGGGACCACCAGCGCGCCGGCCGCGGTGACGGCGTGCACGGCGAGGGGATAGTCGTGACCGGGCGGAAGATGGACGATCACGGGTTCACCCGGCGCCAGGCCGCGGGCGCGCAGCGCCGCCGCCGCGTGGCCCACCTGCTTGGCGAGCATGTCGTAGGTGAGGACGTCTCCCGTGCGCACGTCCGTGACCGCGGGTCGGCAACCGCGGTGCCCGGAGGCCCGCAGCACCACTTCGGTCCATGTCGGCATGGCTCCGAAGATAGGGACTCCGGCGCCCGCGCGCATGGCCAGGAATATGCAGAGAGCTGACCATTCACGGCGGCCCTCCGCCCTCGGGAATCTCAGGAGGCGCACATGACCCGCGCGGAGACCCGCGGAGGCGGATATCGGCAGTTCCGCCTACAGGGGAACCGGCGGGAATCACCCGCCGAAAGGGTGTCCAGGAGGTGAATCGGCGTACTTCGTGAGGCGGACACGTGAGAGTGATTGTGCGGATCAACTAAAATGGTAGGGCCGCACCGTCCGCGGCCAGCCTCCACAATCACAGAGTGAGACTCCATCATGCCTTTGAACAGCCGCGACGACCTGCGGAACATCGCGATCATCGCGCACGTCGACCACGGCAAGACCACTCTCGTGGATGCCATGCTCTGGCAGTCCGGAGCCTTCCGGGCCAACCAGGACGTGGACGACCGTGTCATGGACTCCAACGACCTCGAGCGCGAGAAGGGCATCACCATTCTCGCGAAGAACACCGCCGTCAAGCACGGTGAGATGACCCTCAACATCATCGACACCCCCGGTCACGCCGACTTCGGCGGCGAGGTCGAGCGCGGCCTGTCGATGGTGGACGGCGTCGTGCTCCTGGTGGACGCCTCCGAGGGCCCGCTGCCGCAGACCCGGTTCGTGCTGCGCAAGGCGTTCGCCGCCAAGATGCCGGTCATCCTGTGCATCAACAAGGTGGACCGCCCCGACGCCCGGATCAAGGAGGTCGTGGACGAGGTCTACGAACTCTTCATGGACCTGGACGCCACCGAGGAGCAGATCGACTTCCCGATCGTCTACGCCTCGGCCAAGGCCGGTCGCGCCTCGCTGAACCGTCCCGAGGACGCCGGCATGCCCGACTCCGAGGACCTGGAGCCGCTGTTCCAGGTCATCAAGGAGACGATCCCGGCTCCGGTCTACGACCCCACCGCGCCCCTGCAGGCGCACGTCACCAACCTGGACGCCTCGTCCTACCTGGGCCGGATCGCGCTCTGCCGCGTCCACCAGGGCACCATCAAGAAGGGCCAGCAGGTCGCCTGGTGCCGCACCGACGGCAGCATCCAGAAGGTGAAGATCACCGAGCTGCTGATGACCGAGGCCCTGGAGCGCAAGCCCGCCGAGCAGGCCGGCCCCGGCGACATCATCGCGATCGCCGGAATCCCGGACATCATGATCGGCGAGACCCTGGCCGACCCCGAGGACCCGCGTCCGCTGCCGCTGATCACGGTGGACGAGCCCGCCATCTCCATGACCATCGGCACCAACACCTCGCCGCTGGTCGGCAGGGTCAAGGGCTCCAAGGTCACCGCCCGCATGGTCAAGGACCGGCTCGACAAGGAGCTCATCGGCAACGTGTCGCTGCGCGTCCTGCCGACCGACCGTCCCGACGCCTGGGAGGTCCAGGGCCGTGGCGAGCTGGCGCTGGCCATCCTGGTCGAGCAGATGCGCCGCGAGGGCTACGAGCTGACCGTCGGCAAGCCCCAGGTCGTCACCAAGACCATCGACGGCAAGGTGCACGAGCCGGTCGAGCGGCTGACCGTCGACTGCCCGGAGGACTACCTCGGGGCCGTCACCCAGCTCCTGGCCGTCCGCAAGGGCCGCATGGAGCACATGACCAACCACGGCACCGGCTGGATCCGGATGGAGTTCGTGGTCCCGGCCCGCGGCCTGATCGGCTTCCGGACCGAGTTCCTGACCGAGACCCGCGGCACCGGCCTGGTGCACCACGTCTTCGAGGCCTACGAGCCGTGGTTCGGCGAGCTGCGCACCCGCAACAACGGCTCGCTGGTGGCCGACCGCTCCGGTCCGGTCACCGCCTTCGCGATGACGAACCTGCAGGAGCGCGGCATCCTGTTCGTCACGCCGACCACCGAGGTCTACGAGGGCATGATCGTCGGTGAGAACTCGCGCTCCGACGACATGGACGTGAACATCACCAAGGAGAAGAAGCTCACCAACATGCGCTCCTCCACGGCGGACGTGACGGAGACCCTGATCCCGCCGCGCCAGCTCTCGCTGGAGCAGGCGCTGGAGTTCATCCGCGAGGACGAGTGCGTGGAGATCACCCCGGAGACCGTGCGCATCCGCAAGGTCGTCCTGGACGCCTCGACCCGTGCCCGCACCACCGCCCGGGCCAAGCGCGGTAACTGACCTTCCGCGGGGAGGCCGCACAGGGTCTCCCCACGGGGATGCCGTACGGCGAAGGCGCCGGACCGTCACGGTCCGGCGCCTTCGCCGTCTCCGGCCACCTCCCGCGTCTCCGTCTTCCCGCCCCCGTCTCCGGCTCCCTCCCAGCGGTCACGGCACGGCCTGGCGCGCCGTATGCCACCCCGCCCGTCCGGGTGTCAGGACCGCCGCCTGATACTCGAAGGAGGGGAACCGTCCAAGCTTCTCCTCCGTGACGGGGGACACGAACCGTAGGGGGACTGTCATGCTTCGCAGCTCTCATCTGGCACTGGCCCTCGTGCTCGGGGCGGGGGCGACCGGTGTCGGCACGGCCGCAGCGGCCTCACCGACGCCCGCGCCGAGCCCGTCGAGCCCCTCAGCCCCCGCGAGCCCGTCCAGCCCGTCAGCCCCGGCCAGCCCGTCAGCCCCGGCCAGCTCGGCGAGCCCGTCCGGCCCGGCGGGCGCGTCAGCCAGTGCCACCGTCAAGGACGCCAAAGGCAACTCGGTCGGCCTGGTGAGCATCGACACCAGGAACAACGGAAAGGCCAGGGTCAGGGTCGTCGTCCGAGGTCTGCCCCCCGGCTATCACGGCTTCCACATCCACAACAAGGGCGTCTGCGATCCCAAGTCGACCGATCCCGCCACCGGCAGCCCGTTCTTCAGCGCGGGCACCCACTTCGACCTCGGCTCGCACTCGCACCCCGACCACTCCGGTGATCTGCCCAGCCTCCTGGTCGGCGAGGACGGCATCGGCAGAGCCACCGTCGTGACCGACCGTTTTCAGGTGCGGCAGCTCCTCGACGGGGACGGCAGTTCCATCCTCGTCCACGCGCGGCCGGACAACCAGGCCAATATCCCCAAGCGCTACGGCCTCAAGAACGGCCAGACCGGCCCGGACGCCGAGACGCTCAAGACGGGCGACTCGGGTAGCCGCATCGCCTGCGGTGTGATCACCGAAGGCTGACGGGAACGCGACCGTCGAGGGCTGACCGGAAGGCGTCCCGGCCACCGCCGAACGCCGACGGGAACACCTCCGGCTCGCTGTGGCCGGTCCGGGGTCGCACCGGCACGGGTCCGGAACCGGGACGCCACCACTCAGGTTCTTCCGGGGGGCCTACCAGGGCCGTCTTCTCCCGGAGACGTCCGGGCTCGTCGACGTCCGGCCGCACGACGGGCAGATCCGCCCAGGCCAGGCCGGGCCGAGTTAAATGCGGTTTCCAGCCTCTTTGAAATGGTTACCGAGGTAGCGTATCCAGGTACGGTCGTTCACGGTCTCATCACCAGTGACCTGTCGGAGACCGCGGAAGCAGTGCGGCTATTCGGGGCCGCCGGCGTCGAGGCATTACCGCTCAGCATGTCAACGGCCTTCATCGAGAGAATGGCAGAGGAGCGATGGACCTGAGCAATCTCACGTGGCGGAAATCGAGTTTCAGCAGCAGCAACGGCGGCGACTGCGTCGAGGTGGCCGAGCTCGGAAGCGCCTCCCAGCGGCCGGATCACAAGCAGGACGCCACCCACGCCGTCCGTGACAGCAAAGACCCCTCCGGCCCCGTCCTCTACTTCAACCTCACCGAATGGAAAGCATTCCTCAGCGGCGTCAAGGCATCCGAATTCGACCTTCCAGTGCCGACCTGACCATAACCCCCGATTTCCTCCAAGACCGTCCGGTTTCGGCATGAGAAAGGCGGCCTGCTCGCGAGGTGCGGGAAAGGCGAACACCATGCTAACCATGGGTTGAGCATTTGCTGACCCGACTGCTCCTAGCGTTTCCGTAGCCGGCCGGGGCCGGAGTCGGATCGAAGGAGCGGGCCATGCGGCGGCTGAGAAGTAGGCGGCAACGGCACGCCGTGCTCGTCCCCCTGATCGGGTTGGCGGCATGCGTCCTGTCCGCCTGCGGGGGTGGCCCGGCCCCGGCGCCGGGCTCACTCCCTCCTGGCCGGGCCCCCGCGAGCGGCGGCGAGGTGCCGCCCGGCGGCGTGGCGAGCGCCCCTGCCGACGGATCGGCCGCACCGGGCGACGTCTCCGCCCGTCCTGCTCGCCCCGGCGCCGCTCCCCGGACCACACCGATGGACGTCTACGCCCACGACCGGCCCGGCATGCTCAGCCCCGCCGTGGCGGAGTTCCCCGAGCGGGTCTACGTGCCCAACAGCGGGAGTGACACCGTCACCGTGATCGACCCGCGCACCTACCGGGTGCTCCGCACTTTCAAGGTCGGCCGGCGTCCGCAGCACGTCGTCCCGTCGTGGGATCTGAGGACGCTCTGGGTCAGCAACGACGGCGGCGACTCCCTGACTCCCGTCGACCCCATGACCGGCAGGCCCGGCAGACCGGTGGCCGTCGACGACCCCTACAACCTGTATTTCACCCCGGACGGCCGCGACGCCCTGGTGATGGCCGAGCGGGAGAACCGGCTCGACTTCCTCAGTCCGCACACCATGCGGCTCCGGCGATCGCTGCACATGCCCTGCAGGGGGGTCAACCACGCGGACTTCACCGCCGGCGGGAAGGTCATGCTGGCCGCCTGCGAGTTCTCCGGGCGTCTGGTGGCCGTCGACATACGGGCCCGGCGGGTCCGAGCGGTCGTCGACCTGGCGGACGGCACCACACGGCGCAGGGACCTCCGGCACCACGGCACACGGCACCGCGGCACGCGGGACAGCGGCACACGGGACAGCGACACACGGCACCACGGCGTGTCACACCGCGTGCGGCATGGCTCCATCCGGCACGGATTCACCCAACACGGCTCCATCCGGCACGGCTCCACGCGGAAAACCACCACGCCGCCCGGATCCACGCCGCCCGGCTTCACGCGGCACGACTTCATGCGGAACACCACCGCGAGGCACGTGTCCCCACGGAAAACCACCATGCCGCAGGACGTCAAGCTCTCCCCCGACGGCACCACCTTCTACGTCGCCGACACGGCCAAGAACGGCGTGTGGCTGATCGACGCCCGGAAGTTCCGCGTCACCGGCTTCATCAGGACCGGCCGGGGCGCTCACGGGCTCCACGTCAGCCGGGACTCGAAGCTGCTGTACGTGTCCAACCGCGACGCCGGATCGGTCACCGTCGTCTCCTTCGCGCTCCGCCGCCCGATCGACACCTGGCGCATCCCCGGCGGCGGCTCACCGGACACGGGCGGGGTCTCCGCCGACGGCAGCCGCCTGTGGCTGTCGGGACGCCACGACGGGGTCGTCTACGTGTTCGACACCGGCGACGGCCGTCTCATCCGCACGATCGACGTCGGCGCCCGCCCGCACGGCCTGGCCGTCTACCCCCAGCCCGGACGCTACTCGCTCGGCCACACGGGAGTCTTCCGGTGAGGTACGGCTGCGCAGGGACGTGATCGCCGACCGCGCCAGGCCCGGGAAGGCACAGCCCGGAGCGGCCTCGCTCATGACGGATCCCCCGGGTCTTCGAGCTCGCGCCTGCGGCGCAGCAGTTCGGCGCGCCGGCCGCGGGCCCGCACCAGGATGACGACGGCCACCGTGGCCAGCGCCGCGGCGACGGCGACACCCGCCAGGCCCACCCATGTCCCCCGGACGACGGCGATCGCGATCGCTGCCGCCGTCAGCAGGCCCGTCGCGGTCACCGCCAGCCAGCCGGCGATCACCCGGTCGAGGGCGAACAGCGGTGTTCTCCGCGTCACCGTCCAGGCGCCGTAGGCGGCCCAGGCCAGGCAGAGGGCGACGAGCACCCCGAAGCCCAGGTGCGTACGGCCCGGCAGCGCCGGCTCCGTGGCCCACAGCAGGCCCACGCCCACCGCGCCGACGAGCCCGGCGAGCAGCGCCACGACGGCGCCGATCCGATTGCGCAGCGACAGCGGCCCGGACAGCCTGTCGATCATGTCGTCGGAGTTCAACGCCGGTATCCCTTCTCCGTCAGGTGGTCGCGCAACATGCGCCGCGCGCGGGACAGGCGTGACTTGACGGTGCCGACCGGCACGGCGCAGATCTCGGCGCAGTCCTCCACGGAGAGGTCCTCCAGGTAGAACAGCACGAGGATCTCCCGCTCGCGGACCGGCAGCCCGGACAGCCCCGCGACCAGCTCGGCGCGGTCCACGAGCGCGGTTGTCGCGTCCTGCGACACCGGCTCGCCCTCGGCCGCCGCCTCCGGCCTGCCGTACTCCTCCCGCAGCCTGTTGGCCACCGCGCGCCGGGCGATCGTGAAAAGCCACGGCGCGAACCTGCCGGGCTCCTTGAGCCGGGGGAGCCCGCGGAGTACGGCCAGCCAGACCTCCTGGCTCACGTCGTCGGCCTCCGCCGGCCCGAGCATGCGCCGTACGTAGGTCCATATCGGGTCGTGCCAGGCCCGGACCAGCTCCGTGAACGCCTCGCGCTCGCCGAGCTGGCAGCGGACCACCAGCAGTTCGTCAGTCACCCTGCCTCCTCACCCAGCACAGTCGGGAGGCGGGCCCGCCGGGTTCACGGTCCCGCGGTCTCCGGCCGATCGGGCCGGGTGTCAGGGAGGCGCGGGAAGGGGTCTAGTCCGCCGGGAGGTGGACGGTGAGCCACTCGACGAGCGGGGTGAGGTCGCGCCAGACCGCGCGGACGCGGTCGAGGACCTCGGGGGTGTGGACCCACGGCTCCGGGGCGAAACGGCGGCCGGCGTGCAGGGACCTGTAGCGGAGCAGACCGAGCCGGGGGTGGCCCTCCGGGACGCCGCGGGGGCGGGTCTTCAGCCGGTCGCCCTCGATCTCGTAGCCGGCCGCGGTGAGCCCTGCCACGACCTTCTCCAGTGGGACACCGCTGAGCTCCTCGTCGACCGCCTGGCGGTAGCGGGCGAGCTGGTCGCCCTGGGCCGAGTAGAGGCCCGCCCCGGCGTGCAGCCCCGCGGCGTCGAGCTGGACGTAGTAACCGATGGCCTCGGCGGTGGCGGCGTAGGCGCCCTGGTGGGTCTTGTAGGGGGACTTGTCCTTGGCGAAGCGGACGTCGCGATGCGGGCGGAACAGGTGAACCTGGCCGAACTCGGCGGACAGTTCCTCGCCCAGCGCGGCCATGGGCGCCTTGACCGTCTCGTCATAGACCCGCTTGTGGCGGGTCCAGTAGGTCTTGGAGTTGTCCGCCTCAAGGCCCTCGTAGAACAGGAAGGCCTCGTCGGGGAAACCGCTGAAACTCATGCCCCCCATGCTCCCACCGGCGACCGACAATAATCCGTCACCTCCCGGCGGGCCCCGCCTCCCCGGCGTACACCCTGCCCGGGACGAGCGGCCCGCCGTACAGCTCGGAGAGCGTCACGAACGTGTAGCCCTGGAGGGCGAGCAGGTCCAGCACCTGGGCGGCGGCCTCGACCGTGGTGCTGTGGATGTCGTGCATGAGCACGACGGACCCCGGCGTGACCCTGGTCGCGCGCTGCGTGACGACCAGGCTGTCGCGGTCCCGCCAGTCCATGGTGTCGACGTCCCACAGGATCTGGGCGAGCCCCTTGCGGCGGGCCTCGGCGGCGACCCGTCTGCTGGTGGCCCCGTACGGCGGGCGCATGAGGGTCATCCATCGCCCGGTCACATGGTGGACGATTCCCTGGGTACGGCCCAGCTCGCCTCTGATCCCCGCGTCCGACAGCGCCGTGAGCTGGGTGTGGCTCCAGGTGTGGTTGCCGATCTCGTGTCCTTCGGTCACCATCCGGCGGAGGGTGTGCGGGCCGTCCTCCGCCACCTTCTGGCCGAGCACGAAGAAGGTCGCCCTGGCGTGGTGCCGGGCGAGGATGTCGAGCAGCTGCCCGGTGTATCCGCCGGGCCCGTCGTCATAGGTCAGCGCCACGCACTTGAGCCGCCTGCAGTCGACGTGGCGCGCGGCGGGCGGAAGGGGGTATCTGCTCCTGGGCCACTGCGGCTGGATCGCGGCCAGCTTCGCGGCCAGCTCCGCGGGATCGACAGGCGGGGACCGCCGGGCCGCGGACGGCGCGGGGGCGTCCGGGACGGCGGGGGTGGCGGAGACCTGCGTCCCCTCGGACCTCAGGTGGGCGACCGGCGCGGCACATCCCCCGGCCCCCAGCAGCAGGGCGAGTGGAACGGTCCACCACCGCACGCTTCCCCCAAGCAGGCGAGCGCGGGGCTACGGATAATCCTCAGCCGCGTCCCCCCGCAAGATCTTGGCCAGGTCCTCCCACCAGGATGGGACATCAGCCTGTAATTCGGCGTATCGACGCGCCACGCGAATGGCGCATCCGCTGGGATCCGTGCCCAGATGGCGACGTTTCACCGGCCCTTCCTGCCAACGGTAGAAGCCATCACGGAAACGTATGACCAGCCCTATCCACACCGAAAGGATGCCGTCGTTCCCGACCTCGTGGACGCCGGTCACACCGAGCTCCCTCAGCTCCGCACGGAGGCGGTCCGTCGCCGCGCGGGACTCGCTCACCCGCCACCTCCCGGACGGGGAGGGGAAGACGCACGGTGGGGGACGCACCCGTTGCCCGGCGGTGTCGGCACACCGGGACGGGAGACCGAAAGCGACATAGCGTAATGATGCGGCTCCAGCTTGTCGCCGGACAGCGGTTCACCGCTATTGGTCCGGGGTCTCCCGCGGCTCGGTGACCGCCGGTCCCACAGCTCCAGGACGGCGGGCCGAGGCGCGGGGACGGGTCTACGCGGCCTGGCGCTGCGCGGGCAGCCGGAACCCGGCTTCCTCGATGGCGTAGTCCTCCAGCATCGTCCGGAGCTGGCGACGGCCCCGGTGCAGGCGCGACATGACCGTGCCGATGGGGGTGCCCATCCGCTCGGCGATCTCCTTGTAGGCGAAACCCTCCACGTCGGCCAGGTAGACGGCCACCCGGAAGTCCTCGGGCAGGGCGCGCAGGGCGTTCATCACGGCACTGTCGGGCAGCTGCTCCAGCGCCTCGGTCTCGGCGGACTTGAGCCCGGAGGACATGTGGGACTCGGCGGCGGCGAGCTGCCAGTCCTCGATCTCCTCGGTGGCCGAGAGCTTGGGCGAGCGCTGCTTCTTGCGGTAGTCGTTGATGAAGTTGTTGGTGAGGATGCGGTGCAGCCACGCCTTGAGGTTGGTGCCCTCACGGAACTGGTGATAGGAGGTGAACGCCTTGGTCACGGTCTCCTGGACGAGGTCCTCGGCATCGGCGGAGTTGCGGGTCAGACGCATCGCGGACGCGTAGAGCTGGTTGGTGACCGGTACAACGTCGCGTTCGAACCAGTCCTGGCGCTGCTCTTCGGTCATCGTGATCACGTCATCCCCCTCTTGCTGTTCCCCCAGTCACCGTCCGGCCCAGGTGCGACGCACCCTTCCCGGCGGCTTACGGCATGCTCGCAGGCACCCGGTAAAGGTGCCGTTAAGAGTGGTTGTGCCTGCTCAGGGGGTTCATCACTGGCTGCGCCAATGGCGGGTGCAACACGCCCTACAGCCGGACAAGTCTCATTATCGTAACATCCTTCCTTCAATTTGGCCGAACATGTGTCTATCATCACATAACCCCAGCTAGCGCTACCTTTGGGTCTATGGAATACGTGGATCGACACGACCCCGAGACCCGCTCCTGGGTGGCCGAGGCCATCCGCCGAGTCGAGGCCGACGCCCATAGAAGCTGCGACACTCATCTCCACGTCTTTCCGCTTCCCCCGCGGTGGGGGGTAAACCTCTACCTGAAAGACGAGTCCGTCCACCCCACCGGTTCACTCAAGCACCGGCTCGCTCGATCCCTGTTCCTGTACGGCCTGTCGAACGGCTGGATCGGTCCAAGCACGACGGTCGTCGAGGCGTCCAGCGGTTCGACGGCGGTGAGCGAGGCCTACTTCGCCCGGCTCATCGGCCTGCCGTTCATCGCGGTGATGCCCGCCTCGACCTCGCCCGAGAAGATCGCGCTGATCGAGTTCTACGGCGGCAAGTGCCACCTGGTGAACGACCCCGGGACCATCTACGAGGAGTCCCACCGGCTGGCCGTCGAGACCGGCGGGCACTTCATGGACCAGTTCACCTACGCCGAGCGGGCCACCGACTGGCGCGGCAACAACAACATCGCCGAGAGCATCTTCAGCCAGATGGAGATGGAGCCCCACCCCGAGCCCAGCTGGATCGTGGTCGGCGCCGGCACCGGCGGCACCTCCTCCACCATCGGCCGCTACATCCGCTACCGGCGTTACGTCACCCGCCTGGCCGTGGTCGATCCCGAAGGCTCGGCGTTCTACTCCTCCTGGTGTTCGGGCGACGCCACGGCCACCGCGCCCGGCTCCCGCATCGAGGGCATCGGCCGTCCCCGCGTGGAGCCGTCCTTCATGCCCACCGTGATCGACCGCATGATCCAGGTCCCCGACGCCCGGTCCATCGCGGCCATGCGCTGGGTCCGCGAGGTCACCGGCCGCGACGTCGGCGGCTCCACCGGCACCAACGTGGCCGCGGCCGTACAGATCCTGCGGGAGATGCGCCAGGCGGGCGAGCAGGGCAGCGTCGTCACGCTGATCTGCGACGGCGGCGAACGCTACCGGGGCACCTACGACGACGACGCCTGGCTCGCGGAACGAGGCCTGGACATCGCCCCCCACCTGGAGGAGCTGAGGTCCTTCCTCTCCCAGCCCTGACCCCGCATCGCGCGCGGGGCGCCGTCGCCACCGACGACCGGCGCCCCAGGCGCGTCAGGCTCCGCCGTCCCGCTGCGCGTTCTTCCTGGCGATGGCGTCCACCACCTCGGAGACGTGGGGGCCGCACACGGGGTCGAGGGAACGCCGGCCGGAGAACCAGGAGGTCTGGATGACGAAGTCGGCCGGGTACCCACACAGACAGGTGCCAGGAGATTGCGGATCTGTCGGTATGACCGCTGAGCGGTGAGTCACCATGGCTCTGACTTTAGACCGCTATGACCGGTTCTCCAGGAGAAGCGGAAAACTCGGCGAAGGATCTCCGACGAAGGGACCGGAAAGAGGGGTCAGGCGGCCTTGGCGGGGTCGACCTCGAAGAACTTCGCGAGGTCGTCGAGGATGGCGTGGGCGCCCTGGATGCCGACGGCGCTCATCCAGGTCATGTCGGCGACGTCGTGCTTGGCGCCCTTGAGCTTGCCCCAGAGCGGGTTGGCCTCGAACTTCTTCTTGATCGGCTCGACCGACGGGTCGGCGTAGGCCGCGACGAAGATGTGGTCGGCGTCGAGCTGGGAGATGTTCTCCTGGCTGACCTCCACCATGATCGTCTCAGTGGTGGTCGGCTGCCCCTCGGGGCGGGCGAAACCGACGTCCTTCAGCACCAGGCCGGAGTAGGAGTTCTCCACGTAGAGGCGGACGGTCGGCTCACCGGCGAAGCGGGCGATGGAGACGGTGGGCAGCTTGCCCTCCTTGGCCTTGATCGACTCGCCGATCGTGGCGGCGCGGTCCTGATAGGCCTTGATCTTCTGCTCGGCGAGGTCCTCCTTGCCCAGGGCCTGGCCCATGAGCTTGAGGTTCTCCTTCCAGATGGCCCCCGTGGTCTCGCTGAACACCGTCGGCGCGATCTTCGACAGCTTGTCGTACAGCGCCTCGTGGCGGACCTTGGCCGAGACGATCAGATCGGGCTTGAGTGCGATGATCTGCTCCAGGCTCGGCTGCTCCAGCGTGCCGACCGGCTTGGCCTCCTTGGCGTGGCCGAGGACCGGGGCCAGGTAGTCGGGGAGCTTGTCGTCGATCGCCCGGTAGGTGGTGAAGCCGACGACGTCGGTCTCCAGGGTCAGCACCGCGTCCACGAAGCTCTGGTCGAGGGCCACGACCCGCTTGGGCTGGGCCGCGACCTGGGTCTCGCCCATGGCGTGCTTCACCGTACGGGGGAACGCCGCCGCGTCGCTCGCCGCAGGGGCCGGGGCGCCGGCGTCGGCCGTCGTGCTGGAGGTGCTCGCCCCACAGGCGGCGAGGCCGAGGGAGAGTACGGCTCCCGCGACACCCACGGTCAAGGCTCGCAACGCTCTCATCAAAGGTTCCCTTCAAGGTACAGCCAACCTAATTTAGCTTAGCCATACCTAAGCTGACATACTTGTGCAGGATCGGGCAAACGAGAGGAGCGCAGGTGAGCACAGTGGCGGCCGCCACGCGACCCCCGTCGCGCGGCAGGGCCCGTGCCATCCACCGGCATCGCCTGGCCGTGCTGGCCGGGCTGTTCGGGGCTCTCGCGATCGCGGCCATGCTGAGCGTCATGATCGGCGCGAAGCCGGTCCCGCCCGCCGACGTGTGGCACGCGCTGACCGGTCCGACCGGCAGCGAGAACGACATCATCATCCGGTCGCTGCGCATCCCCAGGACCGCCGTCGGCGTCCTGGCCGGGATCGCGCTCGGCGTCGCGGGCGCGCTCATGCAGGGGCACACCCGCAACCCGCTGGCCGACCCCGGCCTGCTCGGCGTCACCCAGGGCGCGGCGTTCGCCATGGTGCTCAGCATCATGGTCCTCGGCGTCACCAGCCTGTACGGCTACATCTGGTTCGGCCTGGCCGGAGCCCTGATCGCCAGCGTCGGAGTCTTCGCCCTCGGCATGGCCGGCGGCCGCGGCGCCCCCACCCCCGTGACGCTGGCCCTCGCGGGCACCGCGGTCAGCGCCTTCCTCTACGCCCTCACCTCGGCCCTGGTCCTGATGGACGAGCAGGCCATGGACGTCTTCCGCTTCTGGCAGGCGGGCTCGATCGCGGGCCGGGGCGGTGACGTCGTCTGGCAGGTGCTCCCGTTCATCGCCGTCGGCCTGGTCCTGGCCCTGATCAACGCGCCCGGCCTCAACGCGCTCTCCCTGGGCGAGGACGTCGCCCGCGCCCTCGGCCAGAACGTCACCCTGACCCGCACCATCGGCGTGGCCGCGATCACGCTGCTCAGCGGGGCCTCGGTCGCGGCCTGCGGCTCGCTGGCCTTCCTCGGCCTGATGGTCCCCCACCTGGCCCGCCCGCTGTCCGGCCCGGACCACCGCTGGCTGCTGCCGTACTCCGGGCTGCTCGGCGCCGCGGCCCTGCTCGCCGCCGACGTGATCGGCCGGATGGTCGCCCGCCCCGGCGAGCTGGAGGTCGGGGTCGTGCTCGCCCTGACCGGCGCGCCGTTCTTCGTCTTCCTGGTCCGCCGGAGAAAGCCGGTCCGCCTGTGACCTCCTCCCCCGTACGGCTCCCGCACGAACGTCCGGTACGGCCCGCGCACGCACGGTCCCTGCGGCTCGGTTCCACCTCCTGGCTGCTGCGCCTGCGCTCGGCCACCGTGGCCCTGGTCCTGCTGGCCGCCACCGTGCTGCTGATGGCGCTCGGCATGCGCATCGGCGACATCCCGATGAGCGTCCCCGAGGTGTTCCAGGCGATCACCGGCGACGGCTCGGACCACTTCGTCGTGATGGAGCTCCGCCTGCCCCGGGCGCTGACCGGCGTCCTCGTCGGCGCGGCGCTGGCCCTGGCCGGCGCGATCACCCAGGCCATCGCCCGCAATCCGCTGGCCAGCCCCGACATCCTCGGCGTGACCACCGGCTCCAGCGTGACCGTGGTCGCGGTCATCGTGGCCGCCGGAAGCACCGCGGGCGGCGCCAGCGGCGCCCTGGCCGAGGTGGGCATCCCTCTCATGGCTCTGGCCGGCGGCCTGGCCGGGGCGCTGACCGTCTACCTGCTGGCCTGGCGCAAGGGGCTGGACGGCTACCGCCTGGTGCTGGTCGGCATCGGCGTCTCGGCGGTGTTCACCAACGTCAAATACTGGCTGCTGACCGTGGGGGACGTCACCGACAGCGGCCGGGCCATGGTCTGGATCAGCGGCTCGCTGAACGGCCGGGGCTGGGAGCACGTGGTCCCCGTCGCGATCGCGCTCGCCGTGCTCATCCCGCTGACCCTGGTCGGCACCCGCTCGCTCGGCGCGCTCCGCTTCGGCGACGACACCGTGACCGGCCTGGGCGTACGGATGAACCTCGCCAGGGGCCTGATGATCCTCGCCGCCGTCCTGCTCGCGGCGGTGGCCACCTCCGCGGCGGGGCCCATCGCGTTCGTCGCCCTGGCCGCCCCGCAGATCGCACTGCGCCTGGCCGGGGTGGGCCAGCCGCCGCTGGTCGTCTCCGCTCTCGTCGGAGCCGTTCTCACCGCCGCGTCCGACCTGGCCGCGCGGACCCTGTTCAGCCCCGTCGAGCTGCCGGTGGGCGTGGTCACCGCGGTCCTCGGCGCCCCCTATCTGATCTATCTCCTGATCCGTGTTCGCAGAGAGGCACGCTCGTGAGACTGCAAGCCGTCGACGTCAGGCTGGGCTACGGCGACCGTGTCATCGTCGACGGCCTCGATCTCGGGATCGAGGCCGGAACGGTGACCACGATCATCGGACCGAACGGGTGTGGCAAGTCCACGCTGCTGCGCGCGCTGGGGCGGCTGCTCCGGCCGACGGGCGGCGAGGTCCTGCTGGACGGCAAACGCATCGACAGGATGCCCACCAAGGAGGTCGCCAAGGTCCTCGGCGTGCTGCCGCAGGCTCCGACGGCCCCGGAGGGGCTGACCGTGGCCGACCTGGTGGCCCGGGGACGGCACCCGCACCAGACGTGGTACCGGCAGTGGTCCTCCGACGACGAGTCGGCGGTCAGCGAGGCTCTGGCCATGACCGGCCTGCTCGACCTGGGCGAGCGCCCGCTGGACGAGCTGTCCGGCGGGCAGCGCCAGCGGGCGTGGATCTCGATGGCCCTCGCCCAGGGCACCGACCTGCTCCTGCTCGACGAGCCGACGACCTTCCTGGACCTGGCCCACCAGGTCGAGGTCCTGGAGCTGGTCCGCAGGCTCCACGGCGAGCTCGGCCGCACCGTGGTGATGGTCCTGCACGACCTCAACCTGGCCGCCCGCTACGCCGACCGCCTGGTCGCCATGCGCGACGGCAAGGTCATCGCCGCCGGACCGCCGCACGAGGTCCTCACCGAACCCCTCCTCGCGGAGGTCTTCGAGCTGGACGCCAAGGTGATCGAGGACCCCGTGGCCGGAACCCCCCTGGTCGTCCCGGTCGGCGTACGCCACTAGACCCGGCCGGTGGTCAGTCGCCGAGGAGCGTGTCCACGAAGACCTCGGCGTCGAACGGGGCCAGGTCGTCGGGGCCCTCGCCCAGGCCGACGAGCTTGACCGGGACGCCCAGCTCGCGCTGGACGGAGATGATGATGCCGCCCTTGGCGGTGCCGTCGAGCTTGGTCAGGGCGATGCCGGTGACGTCCACGACCTCGGCGAACACCCGTGCCTGGCGCATGCCGTTCTGGCCGGTGGTGGCGTCGAGGACGAGCAGGACCTCGTCCACCGTGGCCTTCTTCTCGATGACGCGCTTGACCTTGCCGAGCTCGTCCATCAGGCCGGTCTTGGTGTGCAGCCGCCCGGCGGTGTCCACGATCACCACGTCGACCTTGTCCTCGATGCCCTTGGCCACGGCGTCGAAGGCGATCGACGCGGGGTCGCCCCCCTCGGGACCGCGCACGACCTCGGCCCCGACCCGGTCTCCCCAGGTCTGGAGCTGGTCGGCGGCGGCGGCGCGGAAGGTGTCGGCCGCGCCGAGCACGACCTTGTTGCCGTCACCGATCAGGGAGCGGGCCAGCTTGCCGGTGGTGGTGGTCTTGCCGGTGCCGTTGACACCGACCACGAGCACCACGGCCGGGCGCTCGCCGTGCGGCTTGACGTGCAGGGTGCGGTCGAGGTCGACGCCGAGCTGGGTGAGCAGCTCTTCCTTGAGCAGGCCGCGCACCTCCGCGGGCGACCGGCTGCCCAGCACCTTCACGCGGGTGCGCAGATCCTCGACCATCGCCCGGGTGGGCGCGACGCCGACGTCCGCGGTGATCAGGGTCTCCTCGATCTCGTCCCAGGTGTCGTCGTCGAGACGGTCCCGGGAGAGCAGTTCGAGGAGCCCCTTGCCGAGGGTGCTCTGCGAGCGGGCCAGCCGGGCGCGCAGCCGTACCATCCGGCCGGCGGAGGGCGGCGGGATCTCGATGACCGGGGCGACGACCACGGGCTCGGCCGGCTTGACCGGCGGAGGCGGGAGGGTGGTGGTCGCCGCGTCGTCGTCGGTCGCCCCCCGGGGAGGCGCCTGCTCCCCCTCCTTGGGGATCGGCAGCACCTCGGGCGGCTCGACCGGCGGCGGAGCCGTCTTGCCTCCCGGCCTGAACAGCAGGAACACGCCGCCTGCCGCAAGCAGGGCGACGACGACAACGATCGCGATTATGCCGAGATAGGCTTCCACAAGACCACAGTTTTCCAGACGCCCCGGGATGCTCCGACCCCCTGGGGGGTCAGACGGCCTCGTGTTCTCTCAGGCGCTGGCTGATGACCTGGGTGACGCCGTCTCCCCGCATCGACACCCCGTACAGAGCGTCGGCGATCTCCATCGTGCGCTTCTGGTGGGTGATGATGATGATCTGTGATGTCTGCCGCAGTTCTTCGAACAGGGTCAGCAGGCGCTGGGTGTTGGTGTCGTCCAGCGCGGCCTCGACCTCGTCCATCACGTAGAACGGCGAGGGCCGCGCCTTGAAGATGGCGACGAGGAAGGCGACGGCGGTCAGCGACCGCTCGCCACCGGACAGCAGCGACAGCCGCTTGACCTTCTTGCCCGGCGGGCGGGCCTCGACCTCGACACCGGTGGTCAGCATGTTCTCCGGGTCGGTGAGCAGCAGCCTGCCCTCACCGCCGGGGAACACCCGCGTGAAGATCGTCTCGAATTCGCGGGCCACGTCGTGGTAGGCGGCGGTGAACACCTGCTCGACCCGGTCGTCCACCTCCTTGACCACCAGCAGCAGATCGCGGCGGGTCTTCTTGAGGTCCTCCAGCTGCGAGGTGAGGAAGGCGTGCCGCTCCTCCAGCGCCGCGAACTCCTCCAGCGCCAGCGGGTTGACCTTGCCGAGCTGGGTCATCTGCCGATCGGCCGCCTTGGCCCGCTTCTGCTGCTCCTCCCGGACGTAGGGCACCGGGTCGCCGTCCCCCGTGGGGACCGGCTCGTCCGGGCCGTACTCGGCGATGAGCGTGCCGGCCTCGACGCCGAACTCCTCCACCGCCCGCGTCTCCAGCTGCTCCAGGCGCATCCGCTGCTCGGTCCTGGCCACCTCGCTGCCGTGCGCCCGGTTGACCAGCTTGTCCAGCTCGCCGGAGAGCTCACGGACCCGGAGCCGGACGGACTTGAGCGAGGCGTCGATCTGCCCGCGCGCCTGCTCGGCCTCGTCGCGCTCGGCCGCGGCGCCCGCCAGTGAGGCCTCCAGCGTCCGCAGCGTCAGCTCGGTCCCCCGGACCACCGCCTGGGCGACCTGCGCCTGCCTGCGCCGCCGCTCGCGCCGGTCGGCGGCCCTGGAGCGCTCCTCGCGCTCCCGCTCGGCCGCGCGCACCAGGCCGTCGGCCTTGCCCTCCAGGCCCCTGACCCGCTCCTCGGCCGTCCGTACGGCCAGGCGGGCCTCCATCTCGGCCTGCCTGGCCACCGAGCAGACCTCGGCGAGCTCGTCGCGGATCTCGGTGGTGGGCTCGGACTCCAGCCCCTCGCCCTCCTCGGCGGCGGCGAGCCGTTCCTCAAGCTCGGTCAGCCCGGCCGCGTCCCGGTCGCGTGCCTCCCGCGCCGCCCGCACGCCCCCGGCCAGCCGCTCACACTCCTCCCGGGCGGCCTCGGCCGCGGCGCCGAGCTGGGCGAGCCTCCGGGCCGCCGCGGCGACCCGCTGGTCGGCGTCGCGCTGCCGGGCCCGGACCTGGTCCAGCGCGGCCTGCGCCGCGTTGACGCCCGCCTGCGCGGTCTGCACACCCGTCTGCGCCTCGGTCACCCGCGCCTGGGCGGCCTCGACCGCGGACTGCGCCTCCGCCTCGGCCTCGGCGGCCTCCTCCATCACCGTCGCGGCCTGTTCGGCGGCCACCCCGGCCGTGGCCAGGTCGGCGGCCGCCTCGTCCAGGGCGGCACGCATCTGGAGAGCCGAGGTGCCGCCGGCCGAGCCGCCCCGGGCCGCGTAGGCGCCCAGAAGGTCGCCGGAACGGGTGACGGCCCGCAGCTCCGGCCGCTGGTCGACCGCCTTCCTGGCGGTAGCCAGGTCGTCGACGACCAGCACGCCCTCCAGCAGGTGCGCGGCGGCGGCCCGCAGCTCCGCGGGGACGGTGACCAGGTCGATCGCCCATTCGGCACCGGCCACCGGCACGGGGGCCGCCGGGGGCGCCGCCCCGTCGGCGGCGATGACCAGGGTGGCCTGGCCGCCGCCCTCACTCCTGAGGAAGTCGATGGCGTCCGCCGCGCTCTGCAGGGACTCCACGGCGACGGCCTCGGCGGCCGCGCCCAGGACGGTGGCGACGGCCACCTCGGCGCCCGGCCGGACGGTCAGCATGGTGGCCACCGGGCCGAGCACTCCGGCCAGGTCGGCGGCGAGCAGCGCCGCGCCACCGTCCGCGCCCCTGGCCAGGCTCAGCTCCAGCGCCTCGAACCTGGCCCCCAGCGCGGCGACCTGGCGCTGCGCCTCCTGGTCGGCCTTGCGCGCCGCACCGAGGGCCGCCTTGGCCGCGCCGAGGCCCGCGTTCGGGCCCGCGACGGCCGCCTTCGCCTCCTCCACCACGGCCCTGGCCGCCTCGACGGCCTGCCTGGCCTGGTCGACGACCTCCAGGGCGATCTCCAGCTCCTCGGCGAGGGCGGGATCGGCGGCCGGGTCGGCCTGCTCCTGGCTGTCGTGCTCGGCCTGGGCGCGTTCCGCGCGCTGCTCGGCCTCCTCCAGGGAGCGCGCCAGCCGGCCGATCTCCTCCTCGGCCGCTCCGGCCCGGCTGCGCACGGCGCCGACCTGGCCCCGGAGCCTGGCCAGCCCCTCACGCCTGTCGGCGGCGGCCCTGGCCTCGGCGGCCAGCCGCCGCTCCTCGGCGGCGAGGGCGCTCTCGGTCTCGGCGCGCTGGGCCACGGCCCTGGCGAGCGACTCCTCCTCGTCGGCGAGCAGCTCGGCGAGGACCCGCTCCTGCTCCCGGACCTCCTCGGCCTCGCGCTCGAAGTCCTCCGGGTCACGCCCGCGCCGCTCCACGGCGGGGTCGGTGGCGTTGCGGTGCCGCTCGGCGGCGAGCCCCGCCAGGCCCCTGAGCCGCTCGCGGAGCGAGGAGAGCCGGAAGTAGGTCTCCTGAGCGGTGGCCAGGCGCGGCTGGGCCTCGGCCTCCGCGGCCTCCAGCCCGGCCTCCGCGACCTGGCCCTGCTCCAGCTCGGTCTCCACCACCGTACGGCGGGCGAGGACGGCGGCCTCGTCGGCCGTCTCCCGCTCCAGAGTGGTCCGCAGGGTGAGCACGTCGTCGGCGAGCAGGCGGAGCCGGGCGTCGCGGAGGTCGGCCTGGATGACCGCGGCCTTGCGGGCGATCTCGGCCTGGCGGCCCAGCGGCTTGAGCTGGCGGCGCAGCTCGGTGGCGAGGTCCTGGACGCGGGTCAGGTTGGCCTGCATCGCGTCGAGCTTCCGCAGCGCCTTCTCCTTGCGCTTGCGGTGCTTCAGGACGCCCGCGGCCTCCTCGATGAACGCCCGGCGGTCCTCGGGCCCGGCGTGCAGCACCTGGTCGAGCTGGCCCTGCCCGACGATGACGTGCATCTCGCGGCCGATGCCGGAGTCGGACAGCAGCTCCTGGATGTCGAGCAGGCGGCAGGTGTCGCCGTTGATGGCGTATTCGCTCTGCCCCGCCCGGAACATCAGGCGGCTGATCGTGACCTCGGTGTAGTCGATCGGCAGCGCGCCGTCGCTGTTGTCGATGGTGAGCGTGACCTCGGCGCGGCCCAGCGGGGCCCGCGAGGAGGTCCCGGCGAAGATGACGTCCTCCATCTTGCCGCCGCGCAGCGACTTCGCGCTGTGCTCGCCCATGACCCACGCCAGGGCGTCGACGACGTTGGACTTGCCCGACCCGTTGGGGCCGACGACCGCGGTGATGCCCGGCTCGAAACGGAGGGTGGTGGCCGAGGCGAAGGATTTGAAACCGCGCAGGGTGAGAGTCTTCAGATACATACAGAAAACCCCCACTCCCCGGTGCGCCTCCATGGACCGTGGCGCCGCGCGTCACGGCTCAGGCGTCGGCGACCGGTGTCCTCCCTCGTCGCCCAGCCCGCCCCGCGTGGGAAGACTACCGTTCTTCACTCACGCTCGCCCGCACACCGCGGGCTTCGCCCGGGGAGGAATGAGGAGTTCGGGAGGGCCCTCAAGGCCCGGGGGTGTCGTTGCCGCGCGGTTTCCGCGTGCCGTCAGCCTTCTCCTGAGATGGCCCGCGCATTTCCCTCGGGATGGCCCGCGTCTCCCGGGATGGCCCACGCATTTCTCCTGGGCGTACGCCGGAACACGGCCTGCCGCCGCCGGGTGCTACCGGAGCAGTTGGCCTTCTCGCGCCACATATGACGCCGTACATAACAGCTGTCCGTGACGCCGGATATGACAAGGGACGCCCCGGAGAGCGTCCCTGGACAGTGTGTTCGTCCCGGCCCCTAGGTGAGGGCCGGCTCACGATCCTGCAGGCGGGTGAACGCCTCATCACGGGTGCTGGCCGCGAGTTCGTCGTTCTGGGCCTGGAGCCGGGTGAGCTCTGCCTCGAGATCACGGATACGCTGCTGGAGACGGCGCATTTCCGAGACCATTCGAGGGTCAGGACCGCCGACGTGGCCGAGTAGAGCCTTCGCCATGGTTAAGGGTCCTCCACGCTGAGTGACCAGACTGGTTCGCGCACTTCTTGCCGCGGGAGGGGTGCGCGTGGTTCTTATCAAGAGTCGCACTGGTGAGGGAGACGGTCAAGTTGAACGCTCCGCTCGGACGCACCTACGGGCACTCCCAACGGTAAAATATACCTCATTTTAGGGGGCTAAAGGAACGGTTAACGCTCCACAAAACCAGCCGAGCCCCCCTTGGCCTCACTCCAGCGCTCCACCACCCCGTCGACACGACCCGGCGTGTCACCGCCGCGGAGCAACTCCAGCAGCCTGGTACAGGCCTCCCGCGAGCCCTCCGCCACGATCTCCACCCGCCCGTCGGGGGTGTTCCTCGCCCAGCCGACCAGGCCGAGCTCCAGCGCCCGCGCCCGTGTCCACCAGCGGAAACCCACGCCCTGCACACGGCCCCTGGCCCAGGCGGTCAACCGGACCCCCGTCATGCCCCTGCCCTTCTCGGGCGGGGCTGGCAGCGGGGACAGCTGTAGGAGGAGCGGTTCATGAACGACTCCCTGATGATCGGGGCGCCACACCTCGGGCAGGGCTCGTCCCGCCTGCCGTACACGGCGAGCGACCGGTCGAAGTAGCCGCTCTCGCCGTTGACATTCACGTAGAGACTGTCGAAGGATGTGCCGCCCTCGGACAGCGCCGCGGCCATCACCTCGCGGGCGGCGCCGAGCAGCTCGGCGATCTTCGGCCGGGTCAGCGCCCCCGTGGGCCGGGCCCCGTGCAGCCGGGCCCGCCAGAGCGCCTCGTCGGCGTAGATGTTGCCGACTCCGCTGATCAGCGTCTGGTCCAGGAGCGCCCGCTTGACCTCGGTCTGCCTGGTACGCAGGCGGCGGCCGAACAGCTCCTCGTCGAAGTGCTCCTCGAACGGGTCGGCCGCGATGTGCGTGATCGGTTCCGGCACGGGCCGGCCACCGGAGTGGGCCATCGCGGTCACCAGCACGTGGCCGAAGGTCCGCTGGTCGACGAAGCGCAGGTCGGGGCCGCCGTCGGTGAAGCCGATCCGGACGCGGAGATGCCTCTCCGGTGCCGAGCCGGGCTCCACCACCAGCAGCTGCCCGCTCATCCCCAGATGCGCCAGGATCGCGTCGGAGCCGTCCAGGGGCAGCCAGAGGTATTTGCCCCGCCGTTCGGCGGAGCCGATCGTGCGGCCCTTCAGGCGGGAGGAGAACTCCTCCGCGCCGGGGACGTGCCGCCGGATCGCCCGCGGGTGCAGCACCTCGGCGTGGGCGATGACCCGCCCGGACACCCAGCGCTCCAGGCCACGCCGTACGACCTCGACCTCGGGCAGCTCGGGCATGTGCCCCTCCTTGAACGGGTCAGCTGGCTTCGCGCTTGTCCCGGTCCTGGCGGATCCGGTTCCAGGCCGCCTCGGCGGCCTGCTGCTCGGCCTCTTTCTTCGAACGGCCGGACCCGGAGCCGTACTCCTCGCCGCCGAGAAGGACCACGGCGGTGAAGGACTTGGCGTGGTCGGGGCCGCTCTCCTCCACGTGGTATTCGGGCACGCCGAGCGACTCGGACGCGGTGAGCTCCTGGAGCGAGGTCTTCCAGTCGAGCCCGGCGCCCAGCGAGGCCGAACGGGTGATGAGGGGGTCGAAGAGCAGGTGGACGACGCGGAACGCCTCGTCCAGGCCCCTGTTGACGTAGACCGAGCCGATGAGCGCCTCAAGGGTGTCGGCGAGGATCGAGGACTTGTCGCGCCCCCCGGTCCCCTCCTCCCCCCGGCCGAGCCGCAGGAACCGGCCCAGGCCCAGCGTGCGGGCCACGTCGGCGAGGGCGCGCATGTTGACCACCGCGGCCCTGAGCTTGGCCAGCTGCCCCTCGGGCAGGTCGGGGTGGTTGCGGTAGAGGGTGTCGGTGACCACCAGGCCCAGCACCGAGTCGCCGAGGAACTCCAGGCGCTCGTTGGTGGGCAGGCCGCCGTTCTCGTAGGCGTAGGAGCGGTGGGTCATCGCCCGCTCCAGGATCGCGACATCCAGCCGCACGGAGAGGATCCGCTCCAGCTCGTCCCTGACGGACTCGACGGCCACCGGTTTAACGCTCGTACCCACGTCTTCTCCTCGCACGGTTCTCATCGAATGCGCGATGGCGAAGGGGAGAACGAGAATTGCCCGAAGACGTGGTGGGCGCCGGGAGGGTACGCGTTACCGCGAACCCCGGCGTCCACCACAGCCGCGGGCGGACCGCCATCGCATTGTGGTGCAGACGGTGACGCCGACCGGGACCAGAAGGGCCCGGCCGGCATCCGTCAGTCAGAATGCGATCAGGCGGAGGGCTCGATCACCTGACGGCGGTTGTAAGTGCCGCAGGTCGGGCACGCCACGTGCGGACGCTTCGGCGAGCGGCACTGGGGGCAGCTCACGAGCGAAACCGCGGCGGCCTTCCACTGCGACCTGCGGGAGCGAGTGTTGCTCCGCGACATCTTGCGCTTGGGGACAGCCACGTCAGCTCTCCTGATCGTTGTTATGTTCCGGAATCAGACCTTGCAGTTTGGCCCAGCGGGCATCGATCACCTCGTGCTTGTGACCAGGCTCGGCATCCGCGAGCCTGACCCCGCATTCCACGCAGAGCCCCGTGCAGTCTTCACTGCAGACCGGGCTCAACGGCAGTGTGAGAACCACCGCGTCGCGGAACGTGGGCTCGAGATCGAGCAGTTCACCGTTGAGGAGCGAGTCACCCTCGGCGGCATCCTCCGCCGAGTAGAAGAACAGCTCCTGGAAGCCCACCTCGGTTTCCGAGATGACCGGTTCCAGACACCGTGCGCACTCCCCCCGCAGCGGGGTTCGCGCCGTGCCCGTGACGAGCACGCCTTCCATGACCGCCTCAAGCCGGATCTCCAGCTCGACATCGGCGTCCCTGGGGACACCGATCATGTCAACGCCGATCTCCGCCGGTGCCGGGAGAGTGCGGGTGATCTGGAGCATCGACCCCGGTCGCCTGCCCAGATCATGGGTGGAGATTACCCAGGGGGCTCGGGGATCAAGGCTACGCAGAGTCATTCCGCTCTCATCAGGCATGGCGAATCACCGCCGTTGTGCAAGGCCAAAACAAGAGAATACCAGCAGCTAACCCCTGAGCCGTTCGACCAGAAGCTCCTGCACGAGGTCGGGGACCAGCCCGGCCACGCTCCCGCCGTACCGGACGATCTCCTTGATACGGCTGGACGACAGGAACGACACCTCCGGCCCGGTCGCCATGAACAGCGTCTCGACTCCGGACATCCGGTAGTTGAGCTGGGCCATCTGGAGCTCGTAGTCGAAGTCGCTGACAGCGCGCAGACCCTTCACGATGGCGGGGATCTCCTGCTGTTTGCAGTAGTCCACCAGCAGACCGTGGAACTTGTCCACGCGGACGTTGCCGTACTCCTTGGTCACGGTCTGGAGCATCTCGATGCGTTCCTCGACCGTGAACAGGCTCTTCTTCTCGATGTTGATCAGGACGGCTACGACGACCTCGTCGTACTGCCGGGAAGCCCGGCCGATGATGTCCAGATGACCGTTGGTAACGGGATCGAACGACCCCGGGCAGACAACGCGACGCAAGGTGTACCCCCTGCTCTATGGATTCCCGGCGGCGCGACCGTACCAAACGGACGCTTCGCCGTAACGACGGACCCTCTCCTCCTCGTATCCGGTGGGCCACACCAGGTCCTTCCCCCGACTCTCCCGTTCCACCGCGACCAGCGCGTCCTCCGCCAGCCAGCCGTGGTCCCGCAGCTGCCCGAGCACGGCGTCCACCGCCTCGTCGGTCACCGCGTAGGGCGGATCGGCGAACACGAGGTCGTACGGCTCCTCGGTGCCCCGCTCCAGCACCCGCTCGACCCGGTCGGCGGCGAGCAGGGCCCCCGGCAGCCCGAGGGTCGCGATGTTCGCCCTGATCGTCCGGGCCGCCTTGGCGTCGGACTCCACGAGCAGCGCGTGGACCGCCCCCCGCGACAGCGCCTCCAGCCCGACCGCCCCGGATCCGGCGTAGAGGTCCAGCACTCTCGCCCCGTCCAGCGAGCCGAGCAGCGACCCCACGGTGGAGAAGATCCCCTCCCTGGCCCGATCGCTCGTGGGGCGGGTCCCCCGCCCCGGCGGCACGGCCAGCCGCCGCCCTCCTGCGCTTCCCGCGATGACTCGACTCACCGGCCCATTGTCTCAGTGCCGGTCCGGACGCCCGCCTGTGTCCCGATATCTGTGCCGACGCCCGTGCCGATGCCTCTGTGCCGATCGGAACACCGGCCCGGACACCGGCCGGATGTCGATCCGGTCGGCGGGCGAGGCCCCGCCGACCGCCGGCCGGGTGCCGCGGACCGATGTCATCCCTCGTCCCACAATCACGGTCAGCGGCGCGCCCCAGCAGCCCGGCGTGTCGCGACGGATCGCATAACCGCAGGTCAAAAGGGTCTGGGGAGGTGATCTAGGTCAAGAGTGGGCAAGGAGTGGCGACGAAAGCGCAAGGGTCGTTCCGCCCGGTCCCGACGCCTTGCATGATGAGTCCTGCGGCCTTCAAGTGACCCAGGGGGAGGCCGACCGGCGTGATCGTGAGCCCTTCCGCACGCCGGTGCTCTCGGCACCTGACCCGAGAGTGGGCCCAGGCGGGGACGGCATTCGGGGGGAGGCCGTCCCCGCAGTTGGGCGTTCACCACCCGCCCGGCCACGGCCCCGCACTCTCCAGGACCTCTCAGGTCTTCTCCAGATACTCCGCGCGCTCGTCGGCGAGCAGCCGGTCGATCTCCATCCGGAGGACGGCGTGCTCCGCCAGATCGGGATCCGCCGTCAGCATGGCCTCGGCGTCCTGACGGGCGGCGTGGATGACGTCCTCGTCGCGGAGGAGCTGGAGCATCTTCAGCGACGATCTGCGGCCCGACTGGGCCACGCCCAGCACATCACCCTCGCGGCGCTGCTCCAGGTCGACCCGGGACAGCTCGAAGCCGTCCAGGGTCGCCGCCACGGCGTCCAGCCGCTGGCGGGCCGGGGTGCCGCCCAGGGAGTCGGTCACCAGCAGGCACAGCCCCGGCAGCCCGCCACGGCCGACCCGGCCGCGGAGCTGGTGGAGCTGGGAGACGCCGAACCGGTCGGCGTCCATGATGACCATGACCGAGGAGTTGGGGACGTCGACGCCGACCTCGATGACCGTGGTCGCCACCATGACGTCGATCTCACCCCGGGTGAAGGCCCGCATCACCGCGTCCTTCTCCTCCGGCGGCAGCTTGCCGTGGAGCACCGCCGTACGGAGGCCGTGCAACGGCCCCTCGGACAGCATCTGGGCCACGTCCAGCACCGCCAGCGGCGGGCGCCGCTCGTCGTCGTCCTTCGACAGGTCGCCCTCGTCCCCCTCCAGGTCGCCGATGCGCGGGCAGACGATGTAGGCCTGCCGGCCGAGCTCGACCTCCTCCCGCAGCCGCGTCCAGGTGCGGTCCAGGAAGTGCGGCTTCTCCGCGGCGGGCACCACGTGGGTGGTGATCGGCGCACGGCCGGAGGGCAGCTGGGAGAGCGTGGAGACCGTGAGGTCGCCGAAGACCGTCATGGCGACCGTGCGCGGGATCGGGGTGGCGGTCATGACCAGCACGTGCGGGCGCCCGCCTCCGGCCTTCTCGCGGAGCGCGTCGCGCTGCTCGACGCCGAACCGGTGCTGCTCGTCCACCACGACCAGGCCGAGGTCGGCGAACTGCACGCGCTCCTGGAGCACGGCGTGGGTGCCGACCACGATCCCGGCCGCCCCCGAGGCCGCGTCGAGCATGGCCGAGCGGCGGGCCGCCGCGCCCAGCGAGCCCGTCAGCAGGGCGACCACGGTGCCGCCGAACATGCCGCCGGCGGCCAGGTCGCCGAGCATGGCCGAGATCGACCGGTGGTGCTGCTGGGCGAGCACCTCGGTGGGCGCCAGCAGTACGGCCTGCCCTCCGGCGTCGACCACCTGGAGCATGGCCCGCAGCGCGACGACGGTCTTGCCCGCGCCGACCTCGCCCTGCAGCAGCCGGTGCATGGGGTGGGCGAGGGCCAGATCGGCCGCGATCTCCTCCCCCACGCTCCGCTGTCCCTCGGTGAGCTGGAACGGCAGGCGCCGGTCGAAGTCGGCCAGCAGCCCGTCGCCGCGCGGGGGCCGGGGCGTGGCGGGCCAGGAGGCGGCGGCCATCCGGCGCTGCAGCAGCACGGCCTGGAGCAGGAACGCCTCGTCGAACTTGAGCCGTTTGCGGGCCCGGGTCACGTCGCCGTGATCGCGCGGCCGGTGGACGGCGAGGAGCGCCTCGGCCAGGCCGGGAAGCTTGTGCCGGGACCGCAGCTCGGCCGGGAGCGGGTCGTCGAGGGTGCCCATGGTGTCGAGGACGACCCCCAGCGCGCGGCGGATCGCCCAGGGCGTCACGTCCTTGCCCGCCGGATAGATCGGCACCAGCGCGGCGGCGAACTCCTCGGCGCCGGCCTCCGTCTCGTCGAACATCTCGAACTCGGGGTGGGACAGCTGCCACCTGCGCTTGTCGCCCTGGCCGAACGCGCCGACCTTCCCCGCGAACATGCCCCTCGCGCCCGGCCGCAGCCGCGTCTCCGCGATGTGGGAGGCCTTGCCGAAGAACGACAGATAGATCTTGCTGCGCCGGCCGTCGACGACCTCGACCTCCAGCCACGTGCCGCCCTTGTTGCGCATCGGTTTGCGCATGGCCCTGGTGACCTCGCCGACCACGGTGACGTGCTCGTCGATCTGCAGGTCGTCGAGGTCGGTCAGCTCACCCCGCTCGGCGTAGCGCCGGGGATAGTGCCGCAGCAGGTCGCCGACGGTGCGCAGGTCGAGGACACTCTCCAGCAGCTTGGCCGTCTTGGGATCCAGTGCCTTCGCCAGCGGCTCGTCGAAGCTCGTCACCCCAAGTTTCTACCGCGTCCGGACGACAGAATTCACGCGGCGCCCCCCGGGCCGCTCACCGCCCGTCACCGGCACCCGGGGCGAGGGCCGCCGTCTCCGCCCCTGTTCCAGCTCCCGCGCCGGCGCGGGGAACTCACTCGACGCCGATGAGCAGCGGGTAGCCGCCCTGTCCGCCTTCGTACAGGACGACCTCGACGTCGGGCCGGGTCCGGGCCAGATGGTCCTGCACGGCCCTGGCCAGCCCCTCCGGCGCGTTGACGCCTTCGAGCATGGTCACCAGCTCACTGCTCGACGACACCATGCGACGGGTGATCTCCAGGGCGGTGCCCACGAGGTCGGCGCCGATCACCGCGGCGTCGCCGTCGATGACGCCCAGGACGTCTCCCGGCGCGGTCAGGCCCGCGCTCGTCATCACCTCGCGGTCGGCCACCCAGACGTGCCCGTGGCGGGTGTGCGCGGCGGCCTCGGTCATGGCCACCACGTCGTCGTCGAAGCGCCGCAGCGGATCGTGGACCGCCAGCGCCGCCAGGCCCTGCACCGAGGCTCTGGTGGGCAGCACGCTGACCACCAGGCCCTCCTCGCGGGCGATCTCGGCGGCGGCCGCCGCGACCTCGCGGGTCCCGCTGTCGTTGGGCAGCACCACGACCTCCGCCCCGGCCTCGCGGATGGCCGCGAGCACCGCCGCCAGGGGCGGGCTGGAGCCGGGCTCCCTGCGGACCACCACGGCTCCCGACTGCTCGAACACGGCGCCCAGCGCGGGCCCGGCCGCCACGGCCACCACCCCGCGCCCCCGGGCTGCCGGGTGGGTCCGGCCGGAGCCGTCCAGGTAGGTCACCCTGATCCGGTGCGGCCGCCCCGCCCGCATGGCCGCCTCGATCGCCGCGCCCGCGTCGTCCACGTGGACGTGCACGTTCCACAGGCCGTCGCCGCCCACGACCACCAGGGAGTCGCCGAGGGCGTCCAGCTCGCGGCGGAGCTCGTCGACCGCCGCCTCGCCGGCGTCGAGCAGGTACATGACCTCGTAACCGGGGCCCTTCTCCAGCTCCGGGGCGACCCGGTGGGTCGGCGCCGGGATGTCGACCCGTCCGGTGTAGGAGTCGGTGACCACCGCGGCGAGGCTCTCCAGGATGATCGCCAGGCCCGCGCCGCCCGCGTCCACGACGCCGCTCCGGGCGAGCACGTCGAGCTGGTCCGGAGTGCGGCGGAGCGCGGAGCGCGCCTCGTCGGCCGCCCTCCTGGCCACCGAGGCGAGGTCTCCCGTCAGACCGCGCACCGCCCCGGCGACCGCGGTGAGCACGCTGAGCACCGTGCCCTCGACCGGCCTGGCCACCGCTTGGCGGGCCAGCTCGGCGGCCCTGACCAGGCCGAGCCCGAGATCGGCGCCCCGCCCCTCGGCCGTCCTGAGCACCTCGGCGAGGCCGCGCAGCGCCTGGCTGACGATGACGCCGGAGTTGCCCCGGGCGCCGAGCAGCGCGCCCTGCGCGAGCGTCTGCCAGGTGGTCGCGGCGTCGGCGTCGGCCGGCAGCCCGTCGAGCGCCTCGGCCGCGGAGAGCATGGTCAGGTGCAGGTTGGTGCCGGTGTCGCCGTCGGGGACGGGGAAGACGTTGAGCGCGTCGATCTCCTCGCGCGCCTTCCCCAGCGTCTCCGCGGCCAGCCGTGACCACTGCCGGACCGCGGGCGGGTCGAGAACCTGCAGCATGCCTGCCCCTCGCCCTTCCCGGATACGCTACGGTTGCCTCTGGAGATTATCCCCGTTCGACCAGTCATGGCGGCCCGTGTTGGCATGCATGGCCGGACATCGGATATCCTCGTGTGGCCAGCCGGTTGTCCCGGCGTGCCCGATGACCGCCCGCTAGTGCGGCGGATCGAGCCTCTCGACTGATATAAGGAGCGAACCGTGGCTTCCGTCTGCGACGTTTGCGCTAAGAAGCCGACCTTCGGCAACAACGTCTCCCACTCGCACCGCCGTACCCGCCGCCGCTGGAACCCGAACATCCAGCCCGTGCGCGCAGTGGTGAACGGCACGCCGAAGCGGCTGAACGTGTGCACCTCCTGCATCAAGGCCGGCAAGGTCACCCGCTAGTCGAACTTCCGCGCAGCCCGTCGTCCCCGCGCAGGGAACGGCGGGCTGTCGCCTTCCCGGGATCCCGCCACCCCTCCACGGTCGCCTTCCCGGGGTCCCACCGATCTTTCGTGGCCGCCTTCCCGGGGTCCCAGCGATCTCTTGTGGTCTCTGCGGACTGATTTTCCCGGGTCTCCGCGAAATCGCCATCCCCAATAGCTAGTGTCCGATAAGTGAGCACTCCCCACGGGCAACTGGAGCTGAGCGTCGGCGCGAGCACCGGCGCGAAGATCGGTGTCGCGCTCTTCGCCATCCCCTTCATCGGCGTCCCGCTGTTCATGATCTCCAGAGTCGTGCGCGTCGACGAGCTGTTCTCCGAGCGCCTCTCGCTCGGTTTCTCGTTCCTCTCCGCGCTGGTGCCCCTCGCGGTCATGGTGGTCTTCCTCGTCAACGCCCTGGGCACCTTCCGCTTCCGGGCGGTGCTGACGGGGAGCGTCCTGGAGGTCCGCCAGACGTTCACGACGCACAGGGCGGACCTCGCCCGGGCGGCCGTCTGGCTGGACTCCTCCCCCGAGTACTCGGGCGCCGGTCAGGGCCGCCGCCCGACCGGCCGCCGGATCCCTCACCTGTACGCCCAGGAGCCGGGCGGCGCCAGGATCCGGATCCGCCTGCGCCGGGCGGGTGAGTTCCTGCCGCCCCACGAGCTGGTGGCCCTGGCCGACGCCGTCGAGTCGGATCGACGGACCGGCCCGGAGGCCGAGCGGGCCTCCCAGGCGGCCGACCTGCTCCGGCGTCTGGGCATCGACCCCATCACCAGGATCCTCTAGACCTCCGTACGGCCGCATCATCGGTGCCGGGAGCGTGGAGGGAGCGCGGCGGCATCCGGCGGCGGCATAGCGCACCCGGCGGTCTTCCGCCGATCAGTCGCCTGTCGCCGACGTCATGACCGAGCACGCCAGGCGTGGTCCACCGGGCCGATGCCCCGTCCCAGCGGGAACCCGTGGGCGATCGCGCCCGTGACGTACGTCTTGGCCTTCTCCACCGCTGCCGGGACGTCCTCGCCGAGCGCCAGGTAGGAGGCGATCGCCGAGGCGAGGGTGCAGCCGGTGCCGTGGGTGTGACGGTTGTCGTGGCGCTCGGCGGTGAAGCGGAACTCCCGGGTGCCGTCGGTCAGCAGGTCCACCGGGGCGCCGGGCAGGTGACCGCCCTTGATCAACGCCCAGGTGGGGCCCAGCTCCAGGATCGCGTCCGCGGCGCGTCGCAGGTCTCCCTCCTCCTCGACCTTCACCCCGGTGAGCTGCGAGACCTCCCAGAGGTTGGGGGTGACCACGGTGGCCGTGCGCAGCAGGAGCGACTTCACCGTGTCCACGGCCTCGGGGGCGAGCAGCGCGTCACCGTGCTTGGAGACTCCCACCGGGTCCACCACGACCGGCACGTCCACCCCGGCCAGCACCCCGGCGACCGTCTCCACCAGGACGGGCGAGGCCAGCATCCCGGTCTTGATCGCCTGGGCGCCGATGTCGCCGAGCACCGAGTCGAGCTGGGCGCGCACCGCCTCCGGAGGCAGCTCCCAGTATCCCTGCACACCCAGCGAGTTCTGGGCGGTCACCGCGGCGATCACGCTCATGCCGTGCACGCCCAGGGCCATCATGGTCTTCAGGTCGGCTTGGATGCCCGCGCCCCCGCCGGAGTCGGAGCCGGCGACGGTCAGCACGCGGGGAGGGGTTGAATCGGTCATGTCTCCCATCCAACCAGTTTCCGCTCAGACGACCGCGCACTCTCCCCGCGTGCTCCGGCAGGTCCGCGGGGCCTGCGCCCGGCCGTGCGCGGTGAAGGTGAGGACCAGGCTCTCACCGACCTCAAGGTCCCTGTCCGGTTCGAGCACCAGGGTGTCACCGTCCTGCTGCCAGCCGGCCCCGGTCACCGAGTCGACCTCGCCGCCGACCGGCAGGCTCAGCGCCAGGCCGGTGACCTTCTCGCCCGCGGTGACGGTGAGCTTGGCGGTGTACACCTCCTCCTTCTCCTGTACGACCCCGAAGTCGACGGTGACACCCTGGTGCTCGAACCGGACAGGGACCTTGAGGTCGGTGAGAGCCTGGTCCTCACCTTCACCGCGCACGGCCGGGCGCAGGCCCCGCGGACCTGCCGGAGCACGCGGGGAGAGTGCGC
>NZ_NGFP01000068.1 GCF_002149035.1 Streptosporangium minutum | reverse complement strand
CGACGCTGACGGTGTTCGCCGCCGCGTCGCTGACCGGCACGTTCGGCGAGCTGGGCAAGGTCTTCGAGGCCGCCCACCCGGGCACGGAGGTGAGGTTCAACTTCGGATCCAGTGCCACGCTGGCCCAGCAGATCGTCCAGGGCGCCCCGGCCGACGTGTTCGCCGCCGCCAGCCCCGCCACGATGAAGACCGTCACCGACGCCTCCCTGGCCGCCGGCCCGGCCACGTTCGCGCGCAACAAGCTGCAGATCGCCGTCCCGGCCGACAACCCGGCCGGGGTGGACGGCCTGGCGGACCTGGCGGACCCGAAGGTCAAGGCCGCCCTGTGCGCCGCCCAGGTGCCGTGCGGCGCGGCGGCTGTCAAGGCGCTGGACGCGGCCGGGCTCAAGGTCACCCCGGTCACCCTGGAGCAGGACGTCAAGGCCACGCTGACCAAGGTGTCGCTCGGCGAGGTGGACGCCGCCCTGGTCTACCGGACCGACGTGCTCGCCTCCGGCGGCAAGGTCAGGGGCATCGACTTCCCCGAGGCGGACGAGGCGATCAACGACTACCCGATCGCCGCGCTGTCCAAGGCGCCGGAGCAGGCCGGGAGGTTCGTCGAGCTGGTCCTGTCGCAGCAGGGCAAGGACGTGCTGACCGAGGCCGGCTTCGAAGCTCCTTGAGTGACATGACACCCTCCACGACGTCGGCCGGCCGGGACGGCGCACCGCGCCGCTCCGGCCCGGCGGGCGGTACGGCGGGCCGCCTCCCGTGGGTGCTGGTCCTGCCCGCCGTGCTCGGCATGGCCTTCCTGGTGCTGCCGCTCGCCGGGCTGCTGGTGCGCGCGCCCTGGTCCACCCTGGCCCGGCGGCTGGCCGAGCCGCAGGTGCTGGAGGCGCTGCGGCTGTCGCTGGTGACCGCGACCCTGGCCACGCTGCTGTGCCTGCTGCTCGGCGTGCCGCTGGCGTGGCTGCTGGCCCGCGTCGCCTTCCCCGGCCGTCGCCTGGCGCGGGCGCTGATCACCGTCCCCCTCGTGCTGCCTCCGGTGGTGGGGGGCGTCGCGCTGCTGCTCGTGCTGGGGCGGCGCGGCCTGATCGGCCAGTGGCTGGACGCCACCTTCGGCATCACCCTGCCGTTCACCACCGCCGGGGTGGTGATCGCCGAGGCGTTCGTCGCCATGCCGTTCCTGGTCATCAGCGTCGAGGGCGCGCTGCGCGCCGCCGACCTGCGGCTGGAGGAGGCCGCCGCCACCCTGGGAGCCTCCCGCTGGATCATCTTCCGCCGCGTCACCCTGCCCCTGATCGCGCCGGGCGTCGTGGCGGGAACCGTCCTGTGCTGGGCCCGCGCGCTGGGCGAGTTCGGGGCCACCATCACCTTCGCCGGCAACTTCCCCGGGCAGACCCAGACCATGCCGCTGGCCGTCTACCTCGCCCTGGAGACCGAACCCGAGGCGGCCATCGTGCTCAGCCTCGTCCTGCTGGCCGTCTCCGTCGTCATCCTGGCCAGCCTGCGCGACAAGTGGACGGCCGGCCCATGACCCTGCGCGCCCGTCTCGTCGTCGCCCGGCCCCGCTTCCGCCTGGACATCGACCTGGAGGTCGCCTCCGGCCAGGTCGTTGCCCTGCTCGGCCCCAACGGCGCGGGCAAGACCACCGCGCTGCGCGCCCTGGCCGGGCTCACCGCCATGGACGGCGGCCACATCACCCTGGGCGGCGCCCCGCTGCACACGTTCGCGGCCGAGCGCCGCCCGATCGGCGTGGTCTTCCAGGACTACCTGCTCTTCCCGCACCTGTCGGCGCTGGACAACGTCGCCTTCGGCCCGCGCTGCCACGGCGCCTCCAGAGCCGACGCGCGCCGTACGGCCGCCGCGTGGCTGCGGCGCGTCGGGCTGGCCGAGCACGCGGACGCCCGGCCCCGGCAGCTGTCGGGCGGTCAGGCCCAGCGCGTCGCCCTGGCACGCGCCCTGGCCGTGGAGCCGCGCCTGCTGCTGCTGGACGAGCCGCTGGCCGCCCTCGACGCCCACACCCGGCTGGAGATCCGCTCCCGGCTCCGACGCCACCTGGCAGACTTCGACGGCGCCGTCGTCCTGGTCACCCACGACCCGCTGGACGCGATGGTGCTCGCCGACCGGCTGGTGGTCATCGAGAACGGCGCCGTCGTCCAGCAGGGCACCCCGGCCGAGGTGGCCCGCCGCCCGCGCACCGACTACGTCGCCCGCCTGGTCGGCCTCAACCTCTACCGGGGCACCGCCACCGGCCAGCAGGTCAAGGTCGGCGACATGCTCCTCAGCGTCGCCGACCACCTCGACGGTCCCGCGTTCGTCGCGTTCTCACCCGCCGCGGTCGCCCTGTACCGCACCCGCCCGGACGGCACCCCGCGGAACCTGTGGCAGGCCACGATCGAGGGGCTCGAACGGCACGGCGACAACGTCCGCATCCACCTGGAGGGGCCGCTCACCGCCTCGGCCGACGTCACCCCCGCGGCCGTGGCCGACCTCGACCTGAGTCCCGGCCTGCGGGTCTGGGCCTCCGTCAAGGCCACCGAGACCCACGCCTACCCCGCGTGAACCGGGCCCGGCCGGAGGGCCGCGACCCCATGCGCCGGTCACGCGCGGGCGTTCTCCCGCACGACCGGCGGCACCCGGCGCATCCGTCGCACCAGAACACCTTCAATCTCAGCTGATTTTCATGCCTCACAGAGGTTGATCTGAGACGACGTGGCCAGTCTGGAAGTGACCGGTAAGGACGTCACGCTGGACGGAGCACGGTGAAATCAGGGAAAACGGAGCTGGCTCTGGCGGCACTCGCCGCCTGTGTCTCACTCACCGCCTGCGGCGGATCGCAGGCGGAGCAGACGCCTGCCCCTACGGCCACAGGCGGATCGATCCAGTCGGGAAAGGTCTCGGCGAACACCGCAAGCGAGGCCGAGATCGCCGCCGCCCTCAGGACCGCCGGCGTGTCCAACCCCGAACGGTGGGCGAAGGAGGTCGTCGAGTACCGGCCCTACGCCGCCGATGACAAGGACCTCACCTCGCTGCGCGAGAACCTCGCCAAGTACAACCCGGGTCAGGACACGGTGAACAAGATCGTATCGGCGCTGACGCCTTGAACGGCGACCTCGTGACACTGCGCCGTGGTCTCATCGCCCTGACCGTGCTGAGCATCCTCGGCACCGCCTTCGAGCTGGCCACCGAACGCCACTGGCAGACCTGGGAGCAGCTCCTGCCCTGGGGCGCGCTGGTCCTCCTCGCGGCAGGGGTCGCGCTGCCGGCGCTCCACGACTCCCCACGTGTGGTCCTCGCGGTCCGGGGGCTCGCGGTGGCCGTGCTGCTGGTGGCGCTGTTCGGCGTCTACGCCCACGTGGCCGTCAACCACGAGGCCGGCTTCCTCGACCAGCGGTACGCCGGCACGTGGGGGACCCTCCCCGCCCTCTCCCGCTGGTGGTACGCCCTGACCAAGTCGGTGGGGCCCACGCCGCCCCTCGCGCCCGGCATGCTCGCCCAGACCGCGTTCCTGCTGCTGCTGGCCACCCTCGCCCGCCGGACGAGCGGAAGGAACGGACCGTCCGCGCCGGCGGTCGTCCACCGGCAGTCCCATCCGTCGTAGGGGCATGGAGCGATCCGACGGGGAGGGACCGCGCACTCCATGGTTCGCGCACCTACCGGGTCATCGCCGGGGTGCGGCGGCCCCTGGCCTGCTCGGCCGGGCTCAGCCGAGCGAGGCCCGCTCCAGCCAGAAGTCCAGCAGCGCCGGATCGCCCAGCACCTCCACCCGCTCGCTGTCCGCCGGCAGCCGCCGGTAGAAGACCCGCAGGACATCGGTGAGCGGGCCGCGCAGCGCGACGGTGGCCTTCGCGTGGCCGCGGCGCCAGGTGAAGCCGTCCGCCCCGAACTCGATGAGCCACTCGGCGTCCAGCTCGGCGCCGGTGTCGGTCGCGTGGAGGTGGATGCTCCTGCCGGGGCCGCGCAGCTCGGCGAGGGCGGGGGAGCCGCCGGCCTGCTGGCCGCTCAGCAGTTCCAGGAACTCGTCGACGGCGTCGGCCGCCACCTCGGGGGCGACGGTGAAGCCGGCGCCCACCGCGGCGGCCGCGTCGGCGCGGTGGATCACCAGGTCGTGCAGCCCGCGGCGGACCCAGAAGGCCGTGCTCCCCTGGAACGTCCAGATCCGCGCCTCGGCGTCGGGGCCCGCCTCGCGCAGCGCGCCCGCGTATCGCGCGGCCCCCTCGGCGAGCCAGGCGTCCAGCTCGGCCGGGTCGTCGCCGTCCGGTCCCGCCACGCCGGGGACCTGCTTGCCGGGGTCGTCTACGGTCTCCCCGGTCCGGACCGCCGTCTCGCCGGTGCGGAGATTGCCGCCGATGTGCCGGACGAGCCCGGCGAGCGTCCAACCGGGACAGGTCGGCACGTCCGTGGACAGGTCGGCGCCCTTCAGGAGCCCCCTGAGCAGGTCGGTCTGGATGATGATCTCGTCGCAGTAGCGGTCGTGCCCCAGGAGTGCCATGCGCCTGCCAATGTCTCGATGATGCTTGCCGTCCCGCCATTCTCCGGGCCTTCCCCGTCTCCGTGAAAGACGGCGGGGCCGATTAGGGGGTGCTGATCGCCGGAAGCGGGACGACGGGCTCCCCTTTCCCCGGCGGAGGCCGGGGGCCGATGAGCGTCGGGGAGCGGCATGCGACCGGCGTACTACTTCGCGATCGCCTCGCGGACGGACGGGACGATCTCCCGGCCCCAGCGGGCCAGGGAGGTGAGGTCGAGGGCGCTGTGGCCGGCGGAGAAGAGCGTGAAGCCCGACGCGCCGTGCTCCAGCACGGCTCCGGTCAGTTCCTCGACCCACTGGCCGACGGAGCCGCCGACCCAGCGGCCGTCGCGGTCGCGGGTGGCGGGCAGCGGCCGGTCGGTGATGCGTCCGGGGAAGTTGAAGACCGTGCGGATCTCGCTCGGGTCGCGGCCGACGGCTGCCGCGGCCTCGTCGATGACGGGCCGCGAGGTCCGGTAGCGCTCGCTGAGCCAGTCGGCTGCGTGGCCGGGGATCCAGCCGTCGGCCACGCGGCCGGTGGCGGCCAGGGATTTCGGGCCGACCGATCCGGTCCACACGGGAGGCGCGGCGACGGGAGCGGGCTCGATCCGGTTCACCCGGTAGTGGTTGCCCTCGTAGGTGACCGGAGGGCCGCCGCCCGACAGCAGCTTGACCAGGACGATCGCCTCCTCGAAGGCGTCCACGGCATCGCCGGCCGTCAGCCGCGGCACTCCCATGTCGGCGATGCGATCCCACAACCCGCCCGCGCCCATGCCGAGCACGATCCGGCCGCCCGACAGCGCCGACAGCGACGTCACGGTCCTGGCCAGCATGGGGGCGGGTCTGGTCGGCAGGTTGGTGACGTTGGCGAAGCCGGCGATGTGCTCCGTACGCCCGAGGATGAAGCCGAGCGCGGCGTAGGCGTCCAGGCGCTCGCCGATGTAGGGATGGTCCGACAGGGTGAAGATGTCGAGCCCGTCCCGGTCGGCCTGCTGGGCCATGCGCAGCAGCTCGGGTATGTCGTCGATGCTGGAATGCGCGCCAAAACCGAAGACGATGTCATGTGCGGACAATGTTCTGCCTTTCCGCGGGCACGGTTCATGATCGTGTGGCTGTCCTGTTCGGACGTTTCCGTCCCGGAGCTCATCGCACCCAGGACGGGCCGGGACACCGGCGGGCCGCTACGGCCGAGCTGGACGCAGTGCGTGTCAGGCGGCGCCGAACTGCTCGGTGAAGCGGCCGGTGAACAGGCCGGCCCCCTTGTACGCCGAGACCGTCTCGTCCAGGGCGATGGCCGGGCCCGTCGGGGGTGGGCAGCCCGCCGGGTTGACGAACGCGTCACGGGGGCCGATGAGGACGACGTCGGCCTCCGGGTCCAGTGCCTTGGCGACCGCGGAACCACCGTAACCTCCACCGATGACCACAACTACACGACTCATGATTCACGCTCCAGCACAGAAAAAGTTAAGTTCGCGCCACGAACAATATTAGTTCGCGGCACGAACTGCAACTCCTTCTCGGGCTCAGTGCGTGAGATCCGGCTCCATGAAGACGGCGGGAACCTTGTTGTCGGTCACGACGCGGCCGAGCAGGGCGGCGAGCATGTCGCGCTCCGCCGGGGCGAACCCGGAGATCAGCTCCTCGACGCGGCGGCAGGTCCCGGTGTAGAACTCGTCGGCGAGCTTGGCGCCCTGCCTGGTGAGCACCACCGTCACCGCCCGGTGGTCCTGGGGGTCGGGTCTGCGCTGGACCAGGCCGTTGCGCTCGCTGCGATCGACCAGGCCGCTCAGGCTCGACTTGGCCAGGCCGAGCACCGCGCCCAGCTCGCTCATGCCGTACGGCTGCGCCATCAGGACGCACAGCAACTGGCCCTGCTGCTGGGTGAGGCCGTATTCGCGGGCGGAATCGGCGTACACGGCATTGACCAGGAACGTGGACCGCACCAGCGCGGCCACCGTCCCGATCTGGCCGTCGGCATGCTTGCTCATCGGCTCACAGTAACAAATTCGTGGGACGAACTACCGCTTCCGGGCACAGCCTGATGAGAACCCGCCCGGCCGGCGGTAATTCCTCCCCGCTCATGGGATTCGCGGGGTCGGGGGCTTACGGGGGTTCAGCGCTTACGGGCGAGGGTGACGCCGTCGCGCACGGGCAGCATCACGGAGTCGACGCGCTCGTCCCCGATGACGGTCTCGTTCATCTGGCGCATGGCCGCGTCGGCCTCGTCCTGGAACGCCGGATCGAGCACGCGGCCCCCGCGCAGCACGTTGTCGAGGACGATCAGGCCGCCAGGGCGCAGCCGTACGACCAGCTCCTCGTAGTAGAGGGGGTAGCTGACCTTGTCCGCGTCGATGAACGCGAAGTCGACGACCGGCTCGGCCGGGAGCGCCCGCAGGGTCTCGACCGCCGGGGCGATCCGCAGGTCGATCCGGTCGGCCACGCCGGCCCGGTCCCAGTAGCGACGGGCGATCGAGGTCCACTCGTCGCTGACGTCGCAGGCGAGAAGGCGGCCGTCCTCGGGCAGGCCCCGGGCGATGCAGATCGACGAGTAGCCGGTGAACACCCCTACTTCGACGGCCCGCCGCGCGCCCACCAGCCGGACCAGCATGGTGAGGAACTCGCCCTCGTCGTGGGAGATCTGCATGCCCGCGGAATCGGGGAAGGCCTCCCGCGTCTCCGCGGCCAGCTCGCGCAGCAGGTCGTCGGCGGGTGTGCAGTGGGAGAGCAGATAGTCGTTCACGGCGGGGTTGACAATGTCCACGGTGTCTCCTTCAGATGTTCTTCGCACGGCGGGGCGCCGGCCGGCCGCGAGTGCTTCGCGGCGCCGGGCGCGGGAGGCGGCGGCAGACGGCGTCCCGCACCCCGGTCGGACAGCCCGCTGATGAACCTTACGGGCTGCCGCTCGGCCTCCACAGAGCCCGCGTCCCCGATCTTCCCGCGGAGCGGCGGCCGTCCGCCGCCGGAGCGCCCGGCCTCCGAGGTCGCCGCGATGATCGCGGGCGTGGTACGGCCCGGCACCGGCATGACCGCTGTCTCGGCAGGCGGCTGCCCCTCGCCGGCCGGCCCCCATCCGATCTAGAGTCGGACCGTGAAGGTCGGGGAGGCGCGGGCGGTGGCGGCGCGCTGGGTGGCGGGCCATCGGGTGCCCGGCTTCGCGGGCGCCTATGTCAGCGGCTCGGTCGCCTGGCGCCCGGTCGGAGCAGAGCTTCCGGCCACCTCCGACGTGGACCTGATGATCATGGTGAGCGGGGAGGTCCCGCCCAAGCTGGGCAAGTTCCGGCATGAGGGCCTGCTGCTGGAGGTCAGCTACGCGCCGTTGCAGCCGGCGGAGAAGGTGCTGGCCTCGCCGGCCTTGGCGCCTGGGTTGAGCAGAGGCGTCCTTGTGGCCGATCCGGATGGATCGCTCGCCGCGCTGCATGCCGCTGTGGCAAGGGATTTCGCCCGCCCGTACTGGGTCCGCGCCCGATGCGCGGCGCTGGAAGGCCGCATCGAAGCCCTGACCCGGTTCGACATCAGCCGGCCGTTCGCCGAGCGGGTGCTCTCCTGGGTGTTCCCGGCCAGTCTGCCGACGCTGGTGGTCCTGACGGCCGCCGGCGTCAACCCGACCGTTCGCCGCCGCTACGTGGCGGCCCGAGAGATTCTCACAAGGTACGGCGAGGCCGCGTTCTATGAGGAGCTGCTCGGCTGGCTCGGGTGCGCGCACCTCTCCGCAGCTCGGGTCGCCGCGCACCTGGAGCGGCTGACCGACGTCTACGACCGCGTGCCGTACGACCTGGCAAGGCCGTACGGGAGCGACCTCACCCCCGAAGCCCGGCAGATCTCCATCGACGGCACCCGCGAGCTCATCGAGCAGGGCCTGCACCGGGAGGCGGTCTGGTGGATCGTCGTCACTTTCGCGCGGTGCCTGACCTTCGCCCCCCACGGCACCGCCGCCTTGCAGGAGTTGCTCGACGACCTGGGGGTCGGCACGCCGGCGACGATGCGGCAGATGGCCGGCCGGGTGGTGGCCGGGCTGCCGAGGCTCCGGCAGGTGCGCGAGGCGCTCATGAGCCGACGCGAGATGGACCCGGCATCGCAGACGGACGCGACGTGATGACGTGACTCCTGCTGATCGGGCGGCGTATCCGGTTCCCCTCGTCTGATGCCTGCCGGGCTACGGCGGGGTGCGCGGTGCCGGCGATGAAGCCGCTGTCGATCTGCCGGTTGCCGGTCGAATGGCGACGATCCACTATCTGAGCATTTTATGACAACAAATATTGATATATAGGGAAGTGCAAAACGCGCATATATCTACATTTGCCGCAGGCGCTCTGGAAAGGATAAAGGAAATCCGGCTATCCGCCGCGCCAGGCGAATGAGGCGATTAGGATTTAACGCGATTGGCGAGGTGAAGGGGGATCACCTCCCGTCCCAGATCGTTGTGAAGCTCCGTCGTCGAAATCATCGAACAGGCAGTGGTCTCCATGGCCGGATCCTCTCCCTCCCCGCCCGGCGACGGCTCGCCGGGGCCGGACAGGGACCCGTCCGGCCTCACCCCCGCGAAGCTCAGGGAGGTCGCGGTCACCGCCCTGATCGGCGGCGGCGTCACCGCCCTTTTCACCGTGCTTGTGGAGGGCATGCGGGCACTGGGCACGGGTCTCACCCTGCTCACCAGCGCGGTGATCGGCCTGGCCGTGGCCGTTCTCCTGACCCTGGGGCATTTCTCCAGGTTCCTCCGCCGGCTGCTGGAGCCGGTGAAGCGGATCGTCGCGCGCCGCCGTGCCCCGGCGGCGGCCGGGACCGGCGGCCCGGAGCGGCCGCCGAGCCGGAGACGTCAGCGGCTGGAACGGGCCGTGCTCAAGCTGTCGGCCGGTTACGTCGGAATCCTGTTCGGCGCCGCCGTCGTCATGGTCCCGTGGGGAGCCGTCAAGGGCGGGGTGTGGCTGAGCCACAGAATCCGGCCCCCGGACTGCGAGCGGCCACTGGAACTGCGCGTCGTCACCGCTCCCGAGAACGTTCCCGCCCTGCGCGAGAGCGTCGCCCTGTTCATCCGGAGCAGGCTGGTGGACGGCTGCGCGCCGTACGCGATCTCGGTGGGGGTGGCGCCGTCGATCGGCGAGCTGGCCTACGCCCTCGGCGACAACTGGTACCGCGACGACGTGCGCCAGGAGGGGGGCGAGCCGTTCCGACGCCTCTACGGCCCGCGGGCCGACGCCTGGATCGCCACGAGCACCGGTGAGGCCGACCTGGTCTCCGACGAGATGAAGGCGGGCGGCGCCACGCTGCGCATCGGCCCGACGGTCGCGTCCGACCGCCTGGTGATCGGCATGATCAGCGGACGCGCCGAGGACATCAGGGAGAGGCTCCCGCTGGAACGGCCCGGCAGCCACAGCCTGCGGGACCTGTGGACCGCCATCCGATCGGACTCCGGCATGTCGGTGAGCTATCCGCAGCCCGAGCTCTCCACCGCCGGGCTCGCCGCGGTCTCCGACCTCCTGCTCCTCGACGACGCGGCGGACGACGCGGCGGACGACGTGGTGGATCGGGAACAGCGGGGGATCGTCGCCGAGAACGTCAGCTCCCTGCTCTGCCAGTTCAAGACCGCGACTCAGGGAGCCGGGGGCGAGAACCTCGCCCGGAGCCTGGCCGTGGTGGTCCCCTTCCACAGCCTGACGGACTACAACAACGGGAGGTTCAACGACCCCCGCTGCCCGGAGGGGGCGTCGAGCGGAAGGAACAAGCTCCGTGAGTTCTCCTCTCCGGGGCTCTCCAGGCTGGACTACCCGTTCGTCACGATCGACTGGCCGAACGAGCGGAGCGGGGAGCGCGCGGCGGGGCTCGGCCTGTTGCGCGGATGGCTGACCGCCCACCCGCTCTTCGGCGACGGCGCCGGCGCTGGGGGAAGACCGGAGACCGGAGCGGCCGTGCGCGGGCTGAAGGATCTGAGAGACGCCCAGAACGAGTTCTTCGACCTCCTTCCCCGCGTCGACGCCGAGATCGCCCTCGACGTGTCCGGCTCGATGGCCGCCCCGCCCCGGTCCCTGCTCGTCCGGCTACGCGAGGCGTTTCCCGACGTCAAGCCCGTGATCACCCCGCGAGACGACCTCACGCTGAGCTCCTTCTCCAGGATCGGCGGGAGGACCCGGGTCAGGCAGCTCCAGCCGTCGGTGAGCCGTGAGGAGTTCGACCAGCTCACCAAGAGCGTCATCGGCGCGACGGGACGCGGCTCCGACGCCCCCGTGTCAGACATGATCATGAATCTGAACGGGCGTGCCGGCTCACCCGGGCGCGCTCTCGTCGTCATGACCGACGGAGGCGTCTTCGACAACGAGCGGCGGGGGGAGAGCATCGGCGGGACGCTCGCCCGCGCGCCCCACGTCACCGACCTCTACGTCCTGGCTCTCGGCGACAACGGCTGCGACCGCTCACCCCCGCGGCGCGGGAAATACCGGGCCTGCGTCGAGACGGGCCCCGACATGCAACAGGCGCTGAGACATCTGATCTCCAGCATGCGCGGAAAGGCCCGGCGATGAGCGTGACACGACGCCCGCGCGAACTGCTCCGCCGGTTGGATCCGGCCCAGCGCCGCTGGGGCGGCGCCGGGCTGGTGGCGGGGCTGGCCCTGGCGTCGGTGCTCGTCTCCCTCGCCGGGAAGGGCGCCCCGCCGTCCGTCTCCTCCTTCACCGGCTGCGGAGGGCCGAACCGGCTCACCGTGGCGACCGGCGCCGACATCACCGCCGGGAGCTTCCGCCGCGATCTCATCGAGGAGTGGAACCGTACGCACACCACCCAGGTCACGCTGGTGGAGGTGGCCGACCGCACCGACGAGGAGCGGGCCGAGATGGCGGGCCGGGCCCGGCTGGGGAGCTGCGCCTACGACGTGTTCTCCGTGGACGTCGCCTGGATGGCCGAGTTCGCCCGCAGCGGCTACATCCGCCCCTACCCCCTCGACCCCGGAGAGGCCAACCGCTACGTGGACAACGTTCTGGAAGCCGGCCAGGTGGACGGTGTCCAGTACGCGGTGCCCTTCGTCACCGACGTGCCCCTCCTCTTCCACCGTCGTGGCGTGCCCGTGCCCACCACGACGGAGCAGCTCTGGAAATACGCCGCCGAGAACGGCGGATACTCCGTACAGCTCGGTGACTACGAGGGAGGGACGGTCAACCTGCTGGAGGCGATCCTGTCCGCGGGCGGGAGGGTCACCGACGGCGAGCGGATCGTAGTGGACGAGAAGGATTCCGGTGAGCGCGTGCGCCAGGCGCTCTCCCGCTGGCACGCGCTGCTGGAGAGAGGGGTCCTGGCGCGCGGCTCGGAGAACTTCTCCAAGGAAGACACCTTCAGCACCTTCCGGAACGGATTCCTGGAGCGGGGGTCGAGGAACTCCGTGGAGGAGAGCAGCCTCCAGGCGTTCCGCGATGACGACGTCGCCTACATGCGCAACTGGCCGTTCGCGTTCCATCGCCTGGCCACGGACCGTTCGATGTACGACGACCGGGGACGCCTGCGCTTCGGCATGGCGGCGCTACCCGGGGCCGGCATCCTCGGCGGGTTCAATCTGGCGATCTCCGCGCATTCCGACAACCCGGCCAAGGCCAGGACACTGATCGACTTCCTGACCGGGCACGACGCGCAGATGAAGCTGTTCGCGTGCAGCGGGTATCCCCCCGTCCTCGAATCCGTCTACGACGAATACGGAAAGGATCCGCGCACCTGCGGCCAGTTGCTGGCCCCCACCGCCGGGACCGGCTCCACCGCCGGGACCGGCTCCACCGCCGGGAAGGGCTCCGCGGCTCCGACGGACGGTCCCGCCTCCGTGCCCGCCGGAGAGGACACCGAGCTCACCGGCCCCATGCTCCAGGATCTGGCGGCGAAGATCCACCAGGCCCTGCTCAGAGCCGAATCGCGTCCGCAATATTCCTACTACGCCGCCTTCAGCGAGGTGTTCCGTTCGTGCGCCCGCGCGGTGGTCACCGGCGACCTGCTCGCGAAGGAGCTGGATCTCTCCCGGTTCGCCGACGCCCTGCGCGACGCGCGGCAGGGCAGAGCGCCCGAGGAAACGGTCAGATCGCTCGCCCACTGCGGGAAACCCGAAGGACGGCAGGGGCAGTGAGAYCCSGAGGRCGGCGGGAGGCGGGTGAACGATGGCCGCGGTGGCCCGCGCGTCCCCGTCCGACCCCCTCTGGCCAGGGCTGATCCCGTCCCGGACGTTCGATCCCCGCGCCGGCCGGGAAGGCTAGCCGGTCAAGGGGGGATCGATGTGGAATGCAAGGAGTTCTTCCAGACGGTGGCGGAGCGTGCCGGTCAGTCGCGGGAGGAGGCGGCGGATCTCACCCGCGCGACGCTCGGCGCGCTGGGAGAAAGGCTGAGCGCGGGGGAGGCCCGCCGTCTCGCGCTCCAGCTCCCCGAGCCGCTGCGGGAATCGCTTCCCGTGAGGGACAAGAGCGAGCAGTTCGGGCTCCACGGGTTCGTCGTGCGGGTGAGCAACCGGACCGGGCTGACCATGCAGGAGGCCACCGGCGGCGTCCGCGCCGTCCTCACGACGCTGCGCGAGACGATCCCCGACGAGGTCTTCGACCATGTCATGTCCCAGCTCCCCGATGACTTCCAGGAGATGGTCGAGCCCACGACCTGACGGGAGAGGGCCGCCCGCGCCGTGCTCCCAGCATTCCGGGCGGTCTCGGCCCATTGGTCATGCGCATGGCGGACCTCCCTAAAGGCCGACTCTCTCTGCCAGGCCATGCCTTCCGAACCGCGGACTCAGGTGCCTAAAGTCGGTGGTATGACGGTCACCATCGGTCTTGCCGGTGCGGGGCGCCGGACCGCCGTGGCCGCGCGCCGGGGCACGGCGGTGCTGCCGGAGCGACCCGTCGCGAGCGACCTCGCCGGCGCCGCGGACCTGGCGGTGGCCGCCGCGCGCACCATCTCGCAGGTCGCGCTGACACCGGCCTGATCGTCGGAGAGTCCTGAGCGAGGTCTCCAGGGAAAGCAGGTCATCCATGACCATGGATCCACCGGCGGGCGTGCTCTGCGACGCCTCACCGTTCCCCCCCATCGCGGACTACGGCTTCCTGTCCGACTGCGAGGTCACCGCTCTGGTCGCGCCGAGCGGAAACGTGGAGTGGCTGTGCCTGCCCCGCATGGACTCTCCCAGCGTGTTCGCCGCCGTCCTGGACCGGGACGCCGGAGGGTTCCGGATCGGTCCCGCGGACATCAGGGTGCCGGCCGCGCGCCGCTACCTGCCGGGCACCATGGCGCTGGAGACGAGCTGGGGCACGCCGACCGGCTGGATCATCGTCCGTGACCTGCTGCTCATAGGGCCCTGGCATCACGACGAGGAGCTGTCCAACACGCACAGGCGGGCGCCCACCGACTACGACGCCAGCCACGTGCTGCTGCGCACGGTGCGATGCGTCAGCGGGGAGGTGCAGATCACCCTCGACTGCGAGCCGGTGTTCGACTACGGGCGCAGGCCGGCCCACTGGGCCTACACGGACCGGGGCTACCACCAGGGCGCGGCCCGGGGCGACGGGGTGAATCTGGAGCTCAAGCTCACCACCGACATGCGGCTGGGGTTCGAGGGGACGCGGGCGACCGCGCGCACCCTGCTGCGAGAGGGGGACACCCGCTTCTGCGCGCTGTCGTGGACCGTTCACGAGCCGCCCTACACCTTCGCGGAGGCATACGAACGGCTCGTGTGGACCGCCCACCACTGGCAGCACTGGCTCGCCAGAGGCGACTTCCCCGACCACCCCTGGCGCAGCTTCCTGGAGCGCAGCGCCCTCACCCTCAAGGGCCTGACCTTCGCCCCGACCGGAGCGCTGATCGCGGCGGCGACCACCTCCCTGCCCGAGACGCCGGGCGGGGACCGGAACTGGGACTACCGCTACAGCTGGATCCGCGACTCGACCTTCGCGCTCTGGGGCCTCTACACCCTCGGATTCGACTGGGAGGCCGACGACTTCTTCTGGTTCATCGCCGACGTCGCGGAGCGGGACGATGAGCTTCAGGTCATGTACGGCGTCGACGGCGAGCGTGACCTGGAGGAGCACATCCTCGACTATCTGGACGGCTATGAGGGGGCCAAACCCGTCCGGGTCGGCAACGCCGCCTACAAGCACCACCAGCACGACGTCTGGGGGGCGGTCCTCGACTCCTTCTACATCCACACCCGGTCCCGGGACCGCCTGGACGAGCGGATCTGGCCCATCCTGAAGCGCCAGGTCGACGCCGCCGTCAAACACTGGCGGGAGCCCGACCGCGGCATATGGGAGGTGCGCGGCGACCCCAGGCACTTCACCTCGTCGAAGGTCATGTGCTGGGTGGCGGCCGACCGGGGTGCGCGGCTCGCCCGGCTCCGCCAGGACTTCCACCTGGCCGCGCGCTGGCAGGCGGCCGCCGACGAGATCCACGCCGACGTCTGCGCCAACGGGGTCACCGAGCGGGGGATCTTCAGGCAGCACTACGGCACCGACGCCCTCGACGCGTCGCTCCTGCTCATCCCGCTCGTGCACTTCCTGCCGCCCACCGACCCCAGGATCCGCGACACCGTTCTGGCCATCGCCGACGAGCTGACCGTCGACGATCTGGTCATGCGCTACCTGCCGAAGGAGACCGACGACGGCCAGGCCGGGGAGGAGGGGACCTTCACGATCTGCTCGTTCTGGCTCGTGTCGGCGTTCACGGAGATCAGGGAGGAAGCCCGTGCCCGCAGGCTCTGCGAGAAGGTCCTCTCCTTCGCCAGCCCCCTCGGTCTCTACGCCGAGGAGATCGACCCCGTCACCGGACGCCACCTGGGAAACTTCCCCCAGGCCTTCACCCATCTCGCCCTCATCAACGCGGTCATCCACATCATCCGGGCGGAACGCGGCTCGCTGACCTCGAAGACATGGCGAACGCCCGCGACGGGATCACTGTGACCGTGCACGACGCTCCGCGCAGCAGCGCCTGGGAGAGCAGGCCGAGCGGCAGCTCGACCGGGTCGTCCTGCTCACGGTCGCTGACCACCAGCAGGTCCGCGTGCTCGGCCGCGCTGTGCATCACCGCCGTGTGGGGCCGGGTCTCGACCATGGTCTCCACGTTCACCTGGGGATACTTCTCCTCCCACACCGAGATGGTGCCGTGGAAGCGGGCTGCCAGCGGTCGCGTGTCGTCGAGCTCCTCGGGGCACAGGCAGATCGCCAGCAGCGACGCGTGCCGCAGCTTCGCCTCCTCGAACGCCGTCCCGAGGCCCGACCGCTCCACGTTCGCGCCCTCCACTCCGACCACCACGCGGCCCGCGGCGGGCCGGGCGGACTCCCTGACGACGGCCACCGGGCAGTACGAGTGCGCGGCCGCCTGCATCGCGGTCGAGCCGATCTGCAGTTCCTCGAAGCCGCCCGTGCCGCGTGGTCCGACCGCGACCAGCTCCGCGGTGGACGACTCGCTCACCAGGACGACCGCAGGCGACCCCATCACGAGCTTCCCCCGCACCTCCAACCGGGGCGCCAGGCTGCGCGCGAGGCTCACTCCCGCGTCGAGCACGTGCTGGCCCATCCGCCGTACGGCCTCCAGCGTCTCGGGGGAGACGGGCGGCATGGGATAGGGCCACTGCCAGGCATGGCAGACGACCAGGGGAACGAATCGCATCCGGGCCTCGTTGACGCCCCACCGGAGAGCCTGCTTGCTCGCTGTCGAACCGTCGTATCCGGCGACCACCGGCCGCCCGTCGTTTGCCTGCATCGCGACCTCTTCCCCCTGCTTTCCCCTTGTTCCCCTCATCTCCATACTTGTCTTGTTCACCGGTGATGGCGAGCGCCACGCCAGGTCAGAGGGCTTCCCTTGGTGCTGGGCACGCGTGCGCGAGTGGCACACGGCACGCGGGCGCGGAGCCGTACGGCATGCGGGCACGGAGAGCCGTACGGCACGCGGGTGCGATCCGTAGGGCACGCGCGGGGCGCTCGCGGCACGGGTGAAGGCCGGGTCCGGGGCCCCCGGTGCTCCGGCGCGGGGGAGAGAAGACCCGGGGAGGTGGTCTCCCCGGGAGTGTCAGAGTCGCCGCGTCGCGGCCGTCAACGACCTCGGCGTGGCACTCAGAGCCGCTTCAGCAGGCGCCTCAGAGCCGCTTCAGCAGGCGGCGACGGCGCCAGAACACCAGGGGCAGCGCCCCGGCGACCCCGAGCAGGAACGGCGCCCCGGCGCCGACCGCCCCGGCGGCCTGGAGCGCGGGCTGGGAGAAGGTGTCGGGGATCGGGAGCGTGGTGGCGCGGGAGAACGGCCACACGATCACGAAGGCACGGCCGATCACCTGATCGACCGGGATCGTGCCGCCCCCCGGGTCGCCCTGGTGGGAGCGGGAGTCGTACGACACCGAACGGTGGTCGCCCATCACCCAGAGACGCCCCTCCGGTACCTTGATCTCGAAGTGCCTGCCCGACGGCTTGTCGTCGGGGTAGATGTAGCTCTCCTCCTCCAGCGGCACCCCGTTGACCGTGATGCGGTCCTTGGCGTCGCAGCACTTCACGACGTCGCCCGGCACGCCGATGACCCGCTTGATGTAGTCCTTCTCGCCGGGCACCACGCCGAAGACGGTGCCGGCCCAGTTGAAGAACGCCGCGACCGGGTTGGACGGCTCCGGGAGGTCGACCTCCCCCTTCCAGGAGTCGACGCCGGAGAAGACCACCACGTCGCCGCGCTCGATGTCACGGGTGTGGTAGACGAGCTTGTTGACCAGGACCCGGTCGTTGACGAGGAGCGTGTTCTCCATCGACTCCGACGGGATGTAGAACGCCTGGATGACGAAGCTCTTTATCAGCAGCGCCAGCAGGAGGGAGACCGCGACCAGCAGGGGGAACTCCAACCAGAACGAGCGCTTCTTCTTGCCGCTCTTGGCTGACTGCTCGATGTCTTCGGCGACCACGTGCACCTCGTCCTTGGCGGGGCGGCGTACGCCGTAGCCCGGTCTTCGCTAGTCAACGCTGACGAGCCTAAATCATTCTCGCCGCCGGCACCCCCTGTTGAGATGCTCGAAGAGCGTGAGGATCGCCACCCGGCGCCGCGGGCGAGAACGCGCGGATCGGCGGGGGAGAGGGAGCGCGGCACGCGTGACAGCAGTCCGGCGGGCGACCTCACCGGTGACCTGTCGCTAGGCTCCGAGGCATGAACCGTCGGATCGTCGCCATAGTGGTGCTTATCGGACTGATCGGGACGAGTGGTCTCGCAGTGGTCGCGTCCTGGGGGTTGTCGGGCTGAACCCGTGCCGGTGCCGCGGCACGCCGCCGGCGGGGCGGAGTGAGGCGCCGGGCCGCGGCATGGGCCGGATGCCGCGGCGGCTCACTCGACGGCCTGGCTCTCTCAGACGTTCACCATCGTGGCCTGGCCGGGGAGCCGCTCCTGCTGCGGCTGCTGCCTGGGCGCCTCGGGCTCCACGGGAGCCTCGGCGGGCGGGCAGGTGCAGTATCCGTTGGACACGATCAGGCGCCCTCGCTGCGGCGTGTACGTGCGGGAGTCGTTGGCGAGGAGAACACCTGTGCAGGTATGGCAGAGAACGGGTTGGGGATCCATGGGACGGCTTCCTTCCTGAGGGTAGCCGTCGAACACCGCTGGGTCCGGCCGGCTGGCTGCTCCTGCCCTAAAGAGGAGTCTTCAATCTCTCTATCGAGTCTTTATCTTACTTGGTAGCATAGGGTATTTATTCAATTACAGATAGTGACAAGTGGGCGTTGGTCCTCAGCCCTGAATGTAGTCGCCTCGGGGCTCGCGTGATCTAAAACCGGATAGGAAGTGGGGGAAAGCACCTCTATATCACTGTCGCCCCTTTCTACCTGTTGTGGTTTTTCTCACTCCTCTTCTCCGGCCCCGCCGCCTCGCGGTCCGTGACGCGTGGTCTCACGGCTCGCTGCGCGCGTGGGCGAGGATGTCCTCGACCGTCTCGGCGGGTGTCTGGTCCGAGGTGTCGAGCCAGAGGCCGATGCGGGGGGTCTGCCTGCGGAGGATCTGATCGAGCTGCCCGATCGCCCAGGCGTCATAGGCGTTCTTGCCCCGCGCCGCCTCGCGCTCGGCGACGACCTCGGGGCGCGGGGCCAGCACGACCACGGACAGCGGCCGGGTCTTGATCATGGCCACCATCTCGGGCAGGTGCTCGCCGAGGATCACGTCCTGCGCGACGACGGTGAATCCGGCCCGGGTGTAGCCGTCGCTCACCGTCGCGGTCAGCCGGTGGCGCAGCCGTAGCTGGTCCAGGGCCTCAGGGGAGGGGGTGGGCGTCATGTCCGCCCTGCCGTTGACCACCATGCGCCGGAAGCCGTCGCCGCGCACGTGCACCGACCGTGGCAGCCGTTCCGCCAGCAGCTGTGCGACCGTCGACTTGCCGGACGCCTGGATGCCGGTGATGACAAACACCTTCGCGACCTCCTGTGCGGATGAGGGCGACCGGTACCCGGTCGCGCGGACGGCGAGCGTGATCGCTCGACGCGTCCCGTGTCCCGCCGACCGTACCGCCGCATACTCCGCCCCCCGCGGACCCGGCCTCGGCGCGGTTCGCCGGTGCGGCGCGAGTCGAACCAGAGTCCGCGTATGTGGCAGGGAGATCTCCCTGGCTGCTCTCGGGCGGGGACACGCGGTCACCCTCGTGCGCGGCGCCCATGCGACCTACGACGGAGACGAGGCCGCCGCGGTGGTCTCCCGGAGGGGCGAGGAGGAGCCGGCCGCGGCGGGGGTCACGGTCGTGGATCCGGACGGGGTCCCTATGCTGTGGCCTTCTGCCGCACCACCGGCCGCTCTCCGGCCACCGGCTGTCGCCGCAGCAGCGCGTTGGCGGCCACCGCGATGCAGACCGCGCCGAGCAGGAGGCCCCAGCTCACGTCGCTCAGGTGGTGCATCCCGCGATACATCCGGGAGTAGGCGATCCCCAGCGGGACCGCCAGGCCGACGGCCCACCACAGCACGTTGAGAATCTTGTAGCGGTGGGTGTGGAGGGTCAGCACCAGGGCGACGGCGCAGTAGAACCCGACCGCGGCGCTGGTGTGGCCGGAGGGGAAGCTGGAGGTGGGCGGCGCGGGGTCGAGGTGCTGGACCAGGGGGCGCTTGCGCTGGGAGAAGACGGTCGCCAGCAGGAAGATGGCCGACTGGGAGAACACGGCCAGCAGCAGGAAGATCGACTCGTTCCAGCGCTTGAACGCCAGCCGGAAGACGACGATGAGCACCGCGGTGGCGATGATGATCGTCGGCATGTCCGACAGCTTGGTCATCTTGTCCGTGATGTCGTTCAGGAACGCCGTGCGGCCGTCCGCCAGCTGCTCGTTGACCCCCTGGTCGTTGGCGATCAGGGTGGTCGTCTGCAGGACCTTGGTGATGAGCAGCCCGACGCCGATCGTCAGGACGGCCATGATGGCCAGTGGCAGCAGGATGAGACGGGCCACGCCCTTGAAGTCGACCGACGTTTTAGACATGGCGCCCGAGCTACCCTCATTTTTACCTTCAGAACACCTCAGATTTCTTACTTCAGGACACCTGAGGTCTCTTACTTCAGGACACCTCGGGCTCGACGCCTTCCTTGTGCGGCTCGACCGGCCTGCGCCCCTCGGACCTGCGCCAGCTCTCGAACCCCGCGGCGATCCCCGCGACGACCACGACGCCCAGCGCGATCCCCGCCACCACGTCGCTGAACCAGTGGACCCCGAGGGCGACCCGGCTGTAGGCGACGAAGACCGTCAGGACCGCCGCGGCGGCCCAGAGCGCGATACGGGAGGTCCAGCTCCTCAGGTAGGGCAGCAGGAGAAGCACCAGGACGCACGTGCCCGTCGCCGCGCCCATCGCGTGCCCTGAGGGGAACGAGGCGCCCGGCGCCCACGACACCGGGTCGGGCAGGGCGGGCCGGGCCCGATGGACGATCTCCTTGACCGCCAGGTTCAGCAGGCCGCTGACGGTGATCGTGACGACCGCCCAGACCGCCAGGCGCCGCGCTCCCCGGAACCAGAACCAGGCCGCGGCCATCACCACCAGTGCGCGCCACACGTTCGGGCCGAGCACCTCAGTCGCCACGTTGAGGAAGCGCGCGTAGCCGGGATGGGCCAGGGCGTACGCATGGAGCCGGTGGGCCACGCTCTCGTCGAAGTCGTTCAGCGGCGCGAAAGAGGACATCACGAAGATCAGCAACAGGATGAACGGCACCGAGAAAAGCGCGACGGCCGCCGTCGCGACCGTGAGCCGCATGCCCAGCCGGCGGTCCGAATCATGGTGATCTTGACGATCGAGTAGCCTGACCATCGTTTATGGCTACCCTATGAGTGAGGGATATGCCTCAGTTCATCGGCGAGCCTCAGGCGGCGTGGCGGCTCTCCCGCCGGGTGGTCCAGCGCAGCACGTCGCAGTGGCGCCGCTCCGCCTCGGCGAGGGCGGACTCGTCGGTGTAGGAATCGAGCACGGCCCGCAGGTGCGGCATCTGCTCGGCGACGTCGGCCCAGGCCTGGGTGGGATCGTCGCAACCGAGCTCGATCAGCGCGTCCAGATGCGCGGCGTAGGCAGTCCACCACTGGCGGCTCAGCTCGGCCAGGAACCCGCCCAGACCGCCGAACTCCCGCTGGATTTCGGACTCCCACCAGGGCGGTACCGTGGTGTTGCCGGTCTCCGCCATATCGCGGAGCACGACATGCACCAGAGTGCGACGCCGACGGACGATGACGGAACGTGACAAGTTGCTCATGTCCCTACCTTGTCGCCCCCAGTTTGCGAAACGCTTAACGATCTATTGACGACAATGTGCGGCCATAGCGCGATAAGCAGGATTGGGAACCGCTTGGCCGTAGTCGCCGCACACCACTAGTCTTTAAGCTGCAGTTCATTCCGCCTTGCGTCCGCGGATCTACCTCAACGCGGAGAAAGCCTCTCATGGCCCAAGGTGTCGAATTCCCCCAGCTCGTCGACCGTGTTCCGAACGCCCTCGCGGGCGCGCTCGGGTCCGGCGGCGCGGCCCTGACGTCGATCGACGACCACGACCGGTCGCGCGCGGTCGCCGGTTCCGACGAGGACGGCCCTGCGGCTGGAGCCGGTGCGGGAAACGGCGGTCCGGGAAAGCCCTGGCGGGAGAACGCCTCGGCGAGCTCATGGTGACGGTCCTGCGGAACCTCACCCATAAGACTTCTATTCCTGGGCAGTCGTAGTGAGCAAGTCAAGTAACCAGGTCGACGCTGAAAGGCGCCACACATATGACGCACATTGACCCGGAAGCCCTGGTCGCCAGCCTAAGACGGCTTCAGACGACCTCGCCCACGACAGGCATAGTCCATCAGCTTGAGCGGGCCGTGGATGTCGTGGACACGCTTTTCGGTTATTCGGGTGCGGGCCTGATGTTTGCGGAGGAGGGGAGAGATCTGCGCTACTTGGTCGCGACCGACGACCGGGGCCGCAGCCTTGAGGGGGCTCAGCTCCACCTCGGCCAGGGTCCATGTGTGTCAGCCTATGAAGAGAACACCGCGGTGACCTCGTCCGACGTGCATGCGGACCCGCGCTGGCCGAAGCTCGCCGACCGGCTCCACCCCGAGGTGCGGGCGGTCGCCGGAGTGCCGGTGCGGCTTGGCGGCGACCCGGTGGGCACCTTGAACGTCTACCAGTCCGAGCCCTACGACTGGGACGAGTCGGATATCCAGGCCCTCTACGCCTATGCCGATGTGATCGAGCAACTGCTCACCGCGGCGATGGCGGCCGAGGAGAAGAGCGCCCTGGCCGATCAGCTCCAGTACGCCCTCGACTATCGGGTGATCATCGAGCGGGCCGTCGGCTACCTGATGGGCAAACACGATCTCACCGCCGCCCAGGCCTTCACCGGTCTGCGCAAGCAGGCCCGGGACAGTCGCCGCCGGGTCGCCGACCTGGCGGCCGAGGTGCTCGGTGAGGGGGCCGGCGAATTACGTTGATCACGGTCACGTCGCAGGCAGCCGGCGACGACAGGGCGGAGATCTCCGTATACGGCGATCTCGACGCCGTCACCGTCCACGAGCTGCGACGCGTCATGGCCGGGCACACCGCCGCGTATCTGGTGCTCGACCTGGCCCACGTGGGTTTCCTCGACTGCGCGGGCGCCAGGACCTTGCTCTGGGCGGACGGGCACGTATGTGGCCGGGGTGGTGTGATGGTCATCCGAAACCCCTCCGACCTGGTCCTCAGGCTGCTCCACCTGCTCCGGTTCGACCGGCATCTGCTGATCCACCGGTCCGGTGACACGGCCGGGACGAGTGATCCGCCGGTCCGGTGACACGACCGGGACGAGTGATCCACCGGTCCGGTGACACGACCGGGACGAGCGATCCGCCGGTCGGGTGACACGGCCGGGGCGTGCCCCGGCCCGCCGGGGGACTAACCTGATCGATGATGTATCGATTCGTGTTCACGCAGGTCCTCAGCCGCTTCGACCCGGAGGATGTGCACCATCTGACGGTCGGCGCGCTCCGCCTTCTCTCGGTGACGCCCGTGGTCAAGCGGCTCGTCCACCGCCGGCTCGCGCCGCGCGACCCCGCCCTGCGCGTTCAGGCCTTCGGCGTGCACTTCCCCGGCCCGTTCGGGCTGGCGGCGGGCTTCGACAAGGACGCCGGCTGCGTGGAGGCCATGTCCGCGCTCGGCTTCAGTCATGTCGAGGTCGGCACGATCACCGCGCACGCCCAGCCCGGGAACGCCAGGCCCCGGCTGTTCCGCCTGGTCAAGGACCGGGCGATCATCAACCGGATGGGCTTCAACAACGCCGGCGCGAGCGCCGCGGCCCGGGCGCTGGGCCGGCCCCGAGGCGTCCCGGCGGTCGTCGGCGTCAACATCGGCAAGACCAAGGTCGTGCCCGAGGCGGAGGCCGTCCACGACTACGTGGCCAGTGCCAAGGAGCTGGCTCCGCTGGCCGACTACCTGGTCGTCAACGTGAGCTCGCCGAACACGCCCGGCCTGCGCAACCTCCAGGCCGTCGAGCTGCTGCGCCCGTTGCTCCAGGCGGTCAAGGAGGTCGCCGACAGCACCCCCAGGCGCACCCCGTTGCTGGTCAAGATCGCCCCCGACCTGGCCGACGACGACGTGGACGCGGTCGCCGACCTGGCCCTCGAACTCGGGCTCGACGGCATCATCGCGACCAACACCACGATCAGCCGCGAGGGCGTCTCCAGCACCGCGACCGGCGGACTGTCCGGCCGCCCGCTGAAGGCCCGCTCGCTGGAGGTGCTGCGCAGGCTCCGCGCCCGGGTGGGCGACCGCCTGGTGCTCGTCTCCGTCGGCGGCGTCGAGAACGTGGACGACGTCTGGGAGCGGCTGCTCGCCGGAGCCACCCTGGTTCAGGGCTACAGCGCGCTGATCTACGAGGGCCCCCTCTGGGCGCACCGCGTCCATCGAGGGCTCTCCCGGCGCCTCCGCCGTCACGGTGTCAGGGACCTGCGCGAAATCATCGGCCGCACCGCGACCTGAGTAATACCCTGGGAGGGTAACTCTGGACATGGGAGGCGCGATGAGCGTGACCACATATACCGTCACCGGTATGACCTGCGGCCACTGTGTGAGCTCGGTCAAGGAAGAGGTCGGCGAGGTCCCCGGCGTCACCGGGGTCGACGTCGACCTGCAGAGCGGCCGGGTGGACGTCTCGGGCGACCCCCTCGACGACGCCGCCATCCGCGCCGCCATCGCGGAAGCCGGCTACGAGGTGGCCGGCTGACCGCGCGGCCCCGTTCCGCGCGGCCTCGTTCCGCACGGCCTCGTTCCGCACGGCCCCGTGCCGCGCGGTCCTGATCCGCGCGGCCTCGATCCGTACGGCTCCGCCGCGCCGGTCCGTGAACCCGGGCGGCTGTTCCCCGCAGGCCCGTCAGCCCCTGGCGGGCCTGCGGGGGTCACATGCTCGGCCGGGTGGAGTCGGCGAGGTGGGTCATCTCCTCCAGGTGCCTCATGACCTCGTCCACCTTGACGACCCCCGGGCGGTGGCGGCGGTGGCCGGTTCCGCCGAGCTGCCAGGGGCGCGGGCCGGCCGGCGGGCGGTACTCGACCCCCAGAGCGTCCAGACGGCCCAGGTGCCCTTCGAGCCGCTCCTCGAATCCGGAGCCGGTCGAGCCGGACCAGGCGACCTCGGCCAGCGCGCAGCCTCGCGGCCAGGCCCGGTAGTCCACCGCCCGGCCGTCGGGCAGACGCTCGCTCCACAGCTGGAACTGCGCGCCGAGCACGTGCTCCCGCTGCTCGGCCGTCCACGACTCCGGCGCGGGGACGAAGGCCGCGACGTCCGACACGGTGATCGCGTCGCCGATGGCGAGCGGCTCCTCCTCCGAGGAGGTCTCGGCGTAGTCGAAGTACAGCGGGAAGACCGGCGTCTGCACCACGTCGTGCCCGGCCTCGGCGGCGCGCCGGGCCACCCCCGGACCGCGCCACGGCATCACGATCGTGTCGGGCCGCAGCGTGCCGCTGACGAACGCCTCGTCCCAGACGACCGCCCGGCTGCCCCGCTCGGCCAGCAGGTCCGCCAGCCTGCGCAGGAACCAGGCGTGCAGGTCGCTCAGACTCTCCAGGCCGAGCTCCTCCCGGAACGCGACGATCTCCGCCGAGGCGGCCCAGTCGTCGAGCACGCACTCGTCCCCGCCGAGGTGCACGTAGGGGGTCTCGCCCAGCGCGCCGAGGATCTCGTCGATCACCGAGATCAGGAAGTCGATCGTCGAGGGGAGCGGGGACAGGATCGCGGGGGAGATGCCCCACCGGTCCAGCACGGGGAAGGGCTCGGGCTCCCGGCCGCCGGTGGCCCGCGCGTCGAGCGAGGGGTAGGCCGCGAGGATCGCCGAGGCGTGTCCCGGCACGTCGATCTCGGGCACGACGGTCACGGCCCTGGCCCGGGCGTAGGCGGCGATCTCCGCGAGGTCGTCCAGCGTGTAGTAGCCGCCGTGCGGCACCTCGTCGTAGGCCGGGTCGTCCTTGTAGTGGCTGGTGATCGTGCGCGGCCGGTGCGAGGCCACTTCGTGCAGCCTGGGGGCGACCCGGCTCTCGACCCGCCATCCCTGGTCGTCCACCAGGTGGAGGTGGAGCCGGTTCAGCTTGTGCGCCGCCATGAGGTCGACCATCCGCAGCACCTCACGCTTGGGCATGAAGTGCCGGGCCACGTCCAGGTGGACGCCGCGCCAGGAGAACCGGGGCGCGTCCTCCACCCGGCCGCACGGGACGGTCCAGCCCGCCTGGGCGACCGTCCGGAACGCCGCATCGGGGAGCAGCTGCCGCAGTGTCTGGCCCGCGTAGAAGGCCCCCGCGCGGTCTCCGGCCGTGATCCGCACGCCGGCGGCCGTCACCTCCAGCGTGTAGGCCTCCGCGTCCAGCGACGCGTCCCGCTCCACCACGACCGCTCCGGCCTCCGCAGGCTGCGGATCCAGTACGGCGAGCGCGAGCCGTACCCCGTCCACCAGCTCGGCGGGACCGGAGACGGGGGTGCCGGGCGGGAGCGGGAAGGAGCCGTCCGCAGGCGCGAAGACGACGGGACGCGGCAGAAGGTCAGTCATGCCTCAAATAATGCCAAATTGGACTAGACCACGCATTAATTGAGGTATTTCTGCAGCCCGTCGGCGAGGGAGAGCGCCAGCTTCTGGCGGAACGCCGGGTTCTGGAACTTGGCCGCGTCGCCCGGGTTCCTCATGTTGCCGGACTCGACGAAGATCTTGGGAACCGTGGAGAGGTTCAGGCCGCCGAGGTCGTTGCGGAAGCTCAGGGCCTTGCTGCCGATGTAGGTGGAGTACGGCAGGCCGGCGACCGACTTGATGGAGTCGCGGACGTCGAGGCCGAGCCTCCTGGACGACTCCACCACCGGGTCCACCGGGCCGTTGATCTTCTTCGGAATGATCACATGGAAGCCGTGCCCGGAGGAGGGCGCCCCGTCGGCGTGGACCGAGATCGCCGCGTCCGCCTTGGCCTTGTTGCCGATCGCCGCCCGCTCGGTAATGCACGGGCCCACACCGGAGTTGTCGGGCCGGGTCAGCTTCACCGTCGCGCCGCGCTCCTTGAGGATCTTGGCCAGGCGCTGGGAGACGTCCCACGTGAAGGCGGCCTCGCTGTAACCGTTGTCGGTGGCGGTGCCGGTGGTGTCGCAGGCCTTCCACTGGGTCAGGACGTTGACCTTCTTGTTGATCTTCGAGGGGTGCTTGTAGTTGAGCCCGTTGTGACCCGGGTCGATGACCACGACCTTGCCGCTCAGCGGCCGGGCCGGGGCGCTCTTGCCCGCCGGGGGAGTGGCCGTGGCGGACGCCGCCGCCTTGGTGGCCTGGGCCACGGTGTGGGAGGCGGGGCTGTCGTTCCGTGCCGAGCCCGCGGTGGCGCCGCCGACGGTACCGCCGCAGGCGGCGGCGCTCAGACCGCACACGACAAGGGCCGCCGCGAATGCTTTGCTGGTCACGTTCATCCCCCTCGAAGGAAATCCGTCAACCACCCAACCTACGCGGCCCGGCGCCGTGACTCGGCCGTAGTCACCAGACGTGTTCCCCCGTCTCCTGCTTCTGCAGGAGTGAGGCGAGCTCCCTGGCGTCCTCGGCGTCCAGGCCCAGGACCACGCGCGGACGTCCCCATGGATGGTCGATCGAATGGGCCACGTAGCTCGCCACGGACTCGGCGCCGGCATCCCCGCTCCGGCCCCGGGTGGCGCGCCAATGCGCCCACGCCCTCTCCAGCTCGGCAGCCGCGCGCTGGGCGCAGGACACCAGTTCCGGATCACGCATTGTTACCCCCTCTCGTCACATCTGAGTCAACACCAGGGCTCCCCCGCCATTTCGATGCTTGACCTGTTTTTGACGAGTCCTAGGGGCCGCCTGGGCGTGGTGTAACGCTCCAGGCGGCCCCTCTACCCCTGAGCGGGGCCGGTGCTGCGCCGTACGACGAGCTCGGGGGTGACCTGGCGCAGGCGCGAGGTCTTCCCCGGGTCGCCGATCCGGTCGCTGAGCAGCGTCGCCGCCGAGCGGCCCATCGCCCGGCGGGGCTGGTCGACGGTGGTCAGCGAGATCGGCTGGGCCCCCGCGAGGTGGGTGTTGTCGTACCCGATCACCGAGAGGTCCTCGGGCACCCGCAGACCCAGCTCGGCCGCCGCGGCGAGCACGCCTATGGCGACCGCGTCGTTGGCGGCGAAGATCGCGGTGGGCCGGGGGTCGCGGGTCAGCAGGCTCCGCGCGGCCAGCATGCCGCCCTCTTCGGTGCAGTCGCCCTGCTCGACCATGATGTACGGCGCCAGCGCGTGCCTGCGCATCGCGACCAGGTAACCCTCGCAGCGGAACCGTCCGGACGAGGAGCGGGTGCCCTCGATGTGGGCGATCCGGCGGTGGCCGAGCCCCACGAGGTGGTCGATGGCCAGGCGGGCGCCGAGCTGGTCGTCGTCCACGACGATGTCCACGCCGCCGAGGTCGATGTCGCGCTCGCCCACCACGACCGTCGGCGTGTAGCCGGTGGCCTCGATGAGCGTCTCGCTGGTGGGCGCGATGCCGAGCAGCACGAGCCCGTCCACCCGCAGTTCCAGGAACGCCTCGACCGCCTCGTCCTCGAACGCCGGATCCCACTGGCTGTTGCCGATGAGCAGCCGGAGCCCGTCGCCGTGCAGGCTCTCCTGCAGGCCGTCGAGGAACTCGGCGTAGAACGGGTTGTGCAGGTCGGCGACGAGCGCCCCGACCAGGTGGGTGCGGCCTTCGACCAGGCTGCGCGCGACCGCGTTGGGCCGGTAGCCGAGTTCTCTGGCCGCCTGTAGCACGGCTTGCCTGCGGTGCTCGCTGACGTGCGGCGAACCGCGCAGAACAAGCGAGACCAGTGATTTGGAGACACCGGCCCGCTCGGCCACGTTGCGGATCGTGGGCCGTGGGCGTGGTCCGAAGCCGTCCGGCGAGACGGGCTCGGCGAACCCACGGGCTCGGGTGACGGTGGTGTTGACCGACGGTCCTGACATGGCTCTCCCCCGGGATGGTGGATGGGCACCTGTCACTCAAAACGATCGAGTTCCGAATGGGGTACGGCTTCCGCCCAAGGGAACTCCGATCTTGACGTCACCGCCGCCGCAGCGGACTCCGATAGTCTGCGGACTGTGGGTTCGACATCCGGAGCCGCCAAGCAGGCCAAACCTGTGGCGGAGGGCGCGCGACCGGCGCGGCGCAGACTCAGCGTGGACCGGCGTCGCGAGGAGCTCATGGCGGCGGCTCTGGAGCTGTTCAGCACGCGTGACGCCGAGGACGTCTCCATCGACGACGTGGCCTCGGCGGCGGGCGCGTCACGGGCCCTGGTCTACCACTACTTCGGCGGCAAGCAGGAGCTCTACGTCGCCGCGCTGAAGAGCGCCGCGGCCCAGCTGGAGGCGCGGCTGCGGCCCCCCGAGGGCGGCCGCCCGCTCGACGACCTCTCCGGAGGGCTGACCCGCTACTTCGACTTCGTCGAGGAGCACGCTGCCGGTTTCGCCGCGCTGCTCAAGGGCGGCCCCGCCAATCGCAGCGGCGAGATCGGTGAGATCGTCGACAGCGTCCGGCACCGCCTGTTCCGCCTCATCATGAAACAGATGCGGGTCGACGAGCCGGGGCCCGCGCTCCGGATCACGCTGCGTTCGTGGATCGCCTCCGTCGAGACGGCCGGTCTCGACTGGCTGGAGCACCGGGACATCGAGCGTCCGGCGCTTGAACGCATGCTGGTCGATCAGATGGTGGCGCTGCTCGGAGTGGCCGCGGCTCACGATCCGCAGGTCGAGCGGCTCCTTGAGGGCCTGGTCCGCGAGCACGCACCGTAGTCGGCCGGGTCGCGGAAGATCGGCGGAGGCCGTACGGGACGATGCCGGGGCGGCGCCGGGCGGGCGACGCCGCTCCCCACAAACAACCCGTGTGGCCTACGCGCTCACGCGGTGGGCGCACACGTGGTCCCCCCTAGGTCCGTGACGGCCCCCGTCTTACTCGGTGCGCTGCTGCGGAATCCCCGCGAGCAGCGCGCGAACCTCGGTCTCCCGGTAGCGGCGGTGCCCACCAAGAGTGCGGATGGACGTCAACTTGCCGGCCTTCGCCCACCGTGTAACGGTCTTGGGATCGACGCGGAACATGGTTGCGACCTCCGCCGGGGTGAGCAGCGGCTCTGCCTCGGGTGTACGAGCTGACATTTGTGCGGCCTCTCCTCCATGTGGACCGGCGACAGCGATCCTGCGACTTGACGCTTGTCACGGATGTCCCCCTATGGCCCCTTGCGTGCGGCTGTTCGGGCCATATGCGGCATCACCCGATGTGACCATACAGCCACGTAGAGCGATTGGCGAGCCTTTGAGTGGCTCATCTCTCTTGTGTACCTGTTGTTGTCACGCTCGGTGATTCTAGCGACACGTTTCGTGGTATCGCAGTGAAAACGGCAAACTACTCAGTTCGTAGACGTGTCGCCGGTCATCGACCGAACTACTTATGCAGGTCAGAGGGATGATTTGCGACTCAGTTTGCTGATTCGAGAAGTTGTATTGATCGCCAACGGAGAATGACCCGCTGGTACATGGCGAAGGCCAACTCTTCCTCGCCGGTTTCCAGACCGGTGAGAGCGGCCGCGAGCTCCGCCGCGGACTGGTCGGCCTGGAGTCTCTCGGCGTCCATGAGATGGACGATGCCGCCGTAGTCGAGCTCCACCAGCGAGTGCGGGTGGAACTCCTCCAGCCAGCGCGCCACCTCCTCGACCTCGGCGGTCACCGCCACCTCGCCCACCTGCCTGCGGATGATCTGCAGGGCGCGGGCGCTGCGGCGGCGGGCGTGGGCCATGGAGGTGACGTAGATGAGGTTACGGGTGGTGGTCGTGCCCCCCGGGCCCCGCTGCCCGTCGAGGACCAGCCAGCGCTCGTTGCCGTCGAAGGGCACGAACCAGGACGTGGGAACGTGCCATGTCGAGGTCCGGATGTGGGTGCGCAGGGCGGCCGAGCCGCTGCGGCGCTTGAACCTGTCGAAGTCGTCGGCCGTCTGCTCCGCGACGGAGATCGGGACGAACCGCTCCATCAACCTCACCGGCGTCGCCCCGCGGAAGCGCGAGAAGGCCAGCCACGACCGCAGCCTGCTCTGCCAGGGGCAGACGTAGAGCACGTCCTCCACGCGTCTGAGATAGGCGTTGGGGCTCTCCTGGGCGGGCGCAGGGGCGGGCGGAACCCCCAGGAGGCGGAGGACCGCCTCGCCGTGCTCGGCGTGGAGCGCGCTCGCGCGGCGGGGCCGGTCGGCCGCCTCGGCGTAGGCGGCCCACGTGACGCGTTCCGACGGGGTGAACGCGGCCAGTGGTTCATAGACACGGAGGTACGCGGCATAGGGCAGCACGACCGCATCGTGTCACGAAGGACCTGTTGTTGTCCGGTATCGACCCTGTGTGAGCCGTGGCGTCGCTTGTCGCGTCCCGAGTGCCGAGGTGGCGTCGCCTGTCGCGTCTCGGTTGGTGAGACCGAGCCGTTCCTCCCCTCGTTCCACCCCGAGTTCTGGTTACGCTGAGAGTGATCTCCGCCGCGACGGAGCGGCGGACCTGAACGACCGGGAGTCACCACCGTGACCGACGTCTTCGGGCTGTCCCACAAGGACACCAGCCCCGCAAGCGGCCAAGCCAAGCATGAGCAGGTCATCTTCTGCTCCGACGAGCGCAGCGGCCTCCACGCGATCATCGCGATCTACAACACCGCCCTCGGCCCGAGCCTCGGGGGCACCAGGTTCTACCCCTACGAGAACGAGCAGGCCGCACTGGCCGACGTGCTCAACCTCTCGCGGGCGATGGCCTACAAGAACGCCCTGGCCGGACTCGACCTCGGCGGCGGCAAGGCCGTCATCATCGGCGATCCGGCGACCGGCAAGAGCGAGGCGCTGCTGCGCGCCTACGGCCGGTTCGTGCAGTCCCTGGGGGGCCGCTACTTCACGGCGTGCGACGTGGGCACCTACAGCGAGGACATGGACATCGTGGCCCGCGAGAGCTCCTACGTGACCGGCCGCACGGTGGCCAACGGCGGAGCCGGCGACTCCTCGATCCTGACCGCCTACGGCGTGTTCCAGGGCATGCGGGCCGCCGCCGAGCACACCTACGGCGCGCCGTCGCTGCGCGGCCGGCGGGTCGGCGTCGAGGGCGTGGGCAAGGTGGGTCACCGCCTGGTCGACCACCTCGTCGAGGACGGCGCCGAGGTCGTGCTCTGCGACGTCAGCGAGCAGGCGATCGACCAGGTCCGGCGGCGCCACCCCCAGGTCGAGGTCGTCGCCGGCCGGCTGGAGCTCACCGGGGCCGACATCGACGTCTACGCGCCCTGCGCGCTCGGCGGGGCGCTGGACGACGACACGGTCGCCCGGCTGCGTGCCACGATCGTCTGCGGCGGGGCCAACAACCAGCTGGCCCACCCGGGAGTGGAGAAGGAGCTCGCCGACCGCGGCATCCTCTACGCGCCCGACTACGTGGTCAACTCCGGCGGAGTCATCCAGGTCGCGGACGAGATCCAGGGGTTCAACATGGACAGGGCCAGAGCAAAGGCGACCCAGATCTACGACACGACTCTCAAGATTTTTGCGGCGGCGGCGGAGGATGGCGTTCCCCCGGCGGTCGCAGCCGATAGGCTAGCCGAACGCAGAATGTCGGAAGTCGGGCGAATTAGGGGCATTTGGCTAGGCCGCTAGTCCCTCGCGCCCATACGGCGTACCGACCCGGGCGTAAAACAGGTACGGTTGTAGTCGAACGAGAGCTGACGCCTCAAGTCAGGTGGCGTCAGTGCGTGGTGCGTTAGCGACGAGGGGTCGGGCACGACCCCACACGAGGGGGTCGAGCCAATGGGGCGCGGCCGAGCAAAGGCCAAGCAGGTCAAGGTTGCTCGCCAGCTGAAGTACAACAGCGGTGGCACTGATCTTGAGCGTCTTCGCGACGAGCTCGGAGTCAGAGACGACTCCAACCACAACGACGACGCCGACGACTCCTACGATGAACTGGCGGATCGGTATGCCGATTACGCCGATGACTTCGGCTCCGGAGACGACCGGGACGAAGGGACGCCCGGTCGCCGCTAGGCGAGCTTCAGGTTGTGTGAGCAGGCACCCGGTGGTCACAGGCCGCCGGGTGTTTTCTCCGTGCGCGTCAGTCCGTGACAGCGCCCCGGTGATCCGGGGCGCTGTTCGGCATGTCCGCCCCTGACGACGATTTCCACGGTACGGCGGGGCACGGCGTTTCCGCGTGCGCGGGGAGCCGGCTGGGAGCCGTCATCTCTGTCCCCGGTCCGGCGGTCTCCGCGGGTACGGCGGGGCGCCGATGTTTCCGCGGGCGGGGAGGCCGGTGGACGGCCATGCCGTACCGGGTGGTCCCGTCCGCGGTGCGGGGCGCCGGCCGGTGACGGCCGGCGCCCTCCTGGCATCGGTCCGCCCGGCTAGCGGTAATGTGCCCGGCCGGTGCCGGGGACGATCTCGCCGAGCACCCAGGCCGGGAGGCCCCGCTCCTTGAGCAGGGCCAGGGCCGGGTCGACGGCGTCGGCGGGGACGATCGCCGCCATGCCCACACCCAGGTTGAAGGTGCGGTCCATGTCGGCCTGGGCGACCTTGCCGTGCCCCGCGAGCACCTCGAAGACGGCGGGCGGGGTCCACGACGAACGGTCCAGCAGCGCGTCCAGCGCCGGCGGCAGGGAGCGGGACAGGTTGCCCTCCAGGCCGCCGCCGGTGATGTGCGCGTACGCGTGGACGTCGATCGAGCGGGCCAGCTCCAGGCAGTCCAGGGAGTAGATCCTGGTCGGCTCCAGCAGCTCCTCGCCCAGGGTCCGGCCGAGCTCGGCGAGCTCGGCCTCCAGGGAGAGCCCGGCGAGCTTGATGATGTGCCGGACCAACGAGTAGCCGTTGGAGTGCACGCCGGAGGAGGCCAGCGCCAGCACCACGTCGCCCTCGCGCACCCGGTCCCGGCCGAGCATCCTGTCGGCCTCCACCACGCCGGTGGCGGCGCCCGCGAGGTCGTACTCGCCGGCGCCCATGGCCCCGGGGTGCTCGGCCGTCTCGCCGCCGATCAGCGCGCAGCCCGCCAGGCGGCAGCCCTCGGCTACGCCGCCCACGATCTCGGCGATCCGCTCGGGGACGACCTTTCCGCAGGCGATGTAGTCGGTCATGAACAGCGGCTCGGCGCCGCAGACCACCAGGTCGTCCACGACCATGCCGACCAGGTCGATGCCGATCGTGTCGTGCTTGTCCAGGGCCTGCGCCAGCATGACCTTGGTGCCCACCCCGTCGGTCGAGGTGGTCAGCAGCGGACGGCGGTAGCTCAGCAGGGCCGAGGCGTCGAAGAGGCCGGCGAAGCCGCTGGCGTCGTCCACCACCTCGGGCCGCCGTGACCGCGCGACCTTCGACTTCATCAGCTCGACGGCGCGCTCGCCCGCGTCGATGTCCACGCCGGCAGCGGCGTAGCTGGTCATGCGTCCCCCTCCCCCGGTCGCACGACCGAGGTGCTGTGCTTGTCGGCCCGCCCGAGTGCGGCCTGCCTGGCCGGCCCCGTGGTCTCCGTGCCGCGGCGGCTCAAAGCTTGGCCTCCAGGACGTACTTGCCCACGTTGTCGCGGTCGATGGCGATCGGGTAAACGCCGTCGAAGCAGGCGCGGCAGAGCCGCTCGGCCGGGATCGTGGTGGCCTCGGTCAGGCCCTCCAGCGAGATGTAACCGAGGGAGTCGGCCCCGAGAGAGGCGCGGATCTCCTCCACGCTCAGCGAGCCGGCGATCAGCTCGGCCCGGGTGGCGAAGTCGATGCCGTAGAAGCACGGCCAGGAGACCGGGGGGGAGGAGATCCGGACGTGGACCTCCCGCGCACCGGCCTCGCGCAGCATCTTGACGATCGCCCGCTGGGTGTTGCCGCGCACGATCGAGTCGTCCACGACGACCAGGCGCTTGCCCGCGACGACTTCCTTCAGCGGGTTGAGCTTGAGCCGGATGCCGAGCTGGCGGATCGTCTGCGACGGCTGGATGAAGGTCCGGCCGACGTAGGAGTTCTTGACCAGGCCCTGGCCGTACGGGATCCCGCTCTCCTCGGCGTAGCCGACGGCGGCGGGGGTGCCCGACTCGGGCGTCGGGATGACCAGGTCGGCGTCGACCGGGTGCTCGCGGGCCAGCACGCGGCCGACCTCGACGCGGGTGGTCTGCACGCCGCGCCCGGCGATCGTGGTGTCGGGACGGGCCAGGTAGACGTATTCGAACAGGCAGCCCTTGGGCTCGGCCAGCGCGAACCTCCGGGACCGCACGCCGCGCTCGTCGATGGTGATCAGCTCGCCGGGCTCGATCTCGCGGACGAAGACGGCGCCCACGATGTCCAGGGCGGCGGTCTCGGACGCGACGACCCAGCCGCGTTCCAGCCGGCCCAGCACCAGCGGGCGGATGCCCTGCGGGTCACGGGCCGCGTAGAGCGTCGTCTCGTCCATGAACACGAGTGAGTACGCGCCCTTGACCTGGGGCAGGAGCTCGGCGGCCGCGTCGTCGATGGGCTGGCTGCGGTCCTGGGCCAGCAGCGACGTCAGCACCTCGGTGTCGGTGGTCGCCCTCGTCGAACCCGGAGCGAGACGCCGGGCCAGCTCCGGGGTGTTGATCAGATTCCCGTTGTGGGCGAGCGCGAGCCCGCCCTCCTCGGTCGAGCTCAACGTCGGCTGGGCGTTCTCCCAGACGCTCGACCCGGTGGTCGAGTAGCGGCAGTGACCGATGGCCAGGTGGCCGCGGAGGGTTCCGAGCACCGACTCGTCGAAGACCTGGGACACCAGGCCCATGTCCTTGTAGACGAGGATCCGGCTGCCCTCGCTGACTGCGATGCCCGCGGATTCCTGCCCACGGTGCTGCAGCGCGTACAGCCCGTAGTAGGTGAGTTTGGAGACTTCTTCCCCAGGGGCCCAGACGCCGAAGACGCCACATGCGTCCTTCGGGGGTCGGTCCTGGGGGTCAAGGTCATGGCTCAGATGGCCGTCGCCCTTCAGCACATGCTTCAGTCTAGGTCGGTCTCGTCGTTGTTCGCACCGCGGGGGCACGTCTGCCCGATGTCCCACTTTGACGGAACAATCGTCGGGGTTTTGCCGTGTCGGTCTGTTTCATCGCAAAGAGGCAGGGGAGTGTGAGGTATCCGGCATGCCTACGCGTCGGGAGAACAGACGTGACAACACCTGAGGATCCCAACCAGCCTGACCCGCGGCGCGAGCCGCGGGACCGGCGATCCGAGCGGGAGGGGGCGGGCCCGGAGCAGTCCTCTGGCATCTCCGAAGAGGCGGCCGTTCCGGGCGAACCGGACGATTCCGACTCCACGGTTTTCCGTCCGGCGGACCCTTCCACGTGGTCGGCGCCCGATCCCCCCGACCCCCTGCACCCGTCGTCCGAGC
>NZ_NGFP01000067.1 GCF_002149035.1 Streptosporangium minutum | reverse complement strand
GCTCGCCCAGGAACTTCTTCAGGTTCCACGACTTCGAGCCCAGGAACTTCTTCGTCCCCCGCACCCACTTCATCGACGGCCCCGGCGGCTCGATGACGGCGACGGTCAGGCGGCAGCACCGCGTCTACTTCGAGGTCGAGATCGAAAGGGAGAAGGGCTCCGAGATCGACAGGGACAGGGGGTGGAGGGGCGGGTCGTGGCGGCGGCCAGGATCCCCTGGGACGGAGAGGTGACGGCGGAGGCGGACACGGAGCCGGCCACGGAGGCGGTGAGAGCGATGGAGAGAGATCCGGCCAAGGTCAGCGTCACCGCCCCCGCGGACGGACGGCGCCTCTTCGGCCGGATGTGCGCGGCCGTGGCGTTCATTCGGGGATTGGGCGTGAACATAGAGATTCCGTTCCTTTCGGAACGCGGCCCGCGGCCGCGACTGACTCGCTGGCCGGAATACGGCCCATACTCGCCCGTCGAGTAACTCAACGTGACAGTAAGGATGCTTACAGTCGTGGATGGGGGCCTTGCGATGCCACGCCGCCCCGCAGTCCCCTAAAAAGGGAAAGTGCCGGTGAAAAGGTTTCTATGCCGAGTCGTCCGGCATTCTGCGGTCTGATCCGGCAGGGAACCTCCGGCGTGGCGGCGGGGACGACCTCACGCCGTTTCTCCACGGGGCCGATCGGGTGCGGGCGTCGGCTTCTTCATGGGGCCGATCGCGCGGGGGCGCCGGCGGCCGTGCGCCACCGGTCGAGGACCCGGTCGATGGCCGTCCGGATCCGGTCCCTGGCCTCGGCACGGGGCACCCCCGACATCAGCAGCCGGTCGTAGTCGGTGTCGAGGTGCCGCACCGAGGCGACCACCGCCAGCGTGATCGCGTTCGCGTCGAACACCTTGGCGGCGGCGGTACGGCCCACCCGGCCGCTGCCCCGCTGGCCGGCATGCCGGGCGATCTCCTGGGCACGCTCGGGCGGGCAGCCGGGGAACATCCGGGTGATCTCCATGGCCATCCCGGCCTGGAACTCCACGTCCTCGCCGGCCCGCCGCTCCCGGTCCCGCTCGCGGCGGCGCAGCCGTACCTCCTCGTCGGCCAGGCACCGCTCCTCGGCCAGCGCCAGCGCGGCCTCCTCGACGAGGACGCCCCGCCGCTCGTAGCGCTTGCGGCGCGGGTTGAACCTGACCACGACGGCGGCCAGCCCGCTCTCCTTCTTCGCCCGCCGGCTGAGAGCCGCGTCGCCCGAGGGCAGGAAGGCGAGGTGGTCCATGTCCGCACAGGTCAGGCAGTGCGGCCCGGTGCTCTCCATGATCAGATAAGGGCCGGTGTCGCCGCAGCCCGCGCACTGCCACGCCTGTTGCTGCTCCACCACCACCAGGTCGGGAGCCTTGCTCTGCCGCTCGGCGAGCTGCCGCCGCCGGGACTCGCTCATGTCCGGCGAGATCCAGTGGACCCGGAAGGCGCTGTCGTCCCCGTCGGCGACGAACCGCAGCTCTCCCCGGTCCCGGCCGCCGGACACGTAGGCGGTCTCGCTCGGGGTGAGCCCCTTGGCCAGTGCCCAGCGCCGGAGCGCGGCCACCGCGTCGGCCATCTTCGCGCCGTCCACGGCCGAGAGCTCCTCCAGCACGGCGACCCGGCCCTGCCGCCAGGTGTCCACGTGCCGGGCGTGCAGCCAGCGGACCCCGGTCAGCACATCGATCGCGGTGACGTATTTCCGCTGCGCGAGCGCGGCCTCCGCCGCCTCCACGATCCGGCGCTCAAGTCTGCTCACCCCATCAGCTTGCCGTACCCGGCGCGCTCAGGCAGCCGGCGTACTCACGTACCGGCGCGGCTCAGGCGCCCGGCACGGGGAGACGGCCCGGGGAGGCGGCGTCCATGTCCCGGCGGCGCTTCCGGCCGCGCTCACGGGCGCGGGATGTTCCGCAGGTTGGCCCTGGCCATGTCGATCATGCGTCCCACCCCGCCGGCCAGCACGACCTTCCCCGCCCCCAGAGCGAACCCCTTGACCTGCTTGGCGGTGATGCGCGGCGGCATGGAGAGCACGTCGGGGTCGGTGACCACGTCCACCAGGTACGGCCCCGGCGCCGCGAAGGCGGTGGCCAGCGCCTCGCGGACCTGCGTGGGCTTCTCGACCCGGACCGACCCCAGCCCCATCGCGGCGGCGATCGCCGCGTAGTCGACGGGCGTGACGTCGGTGCCGAAGTCGGGCAGCCCGTCGACCAGCATCTCCAGCTTCACCATGCCGAGCGAGGAGTTGTTGAAAACCACGATCTTGATGGGCAGGTCGTACATCCGGGCGGTGAGGAGCTCGCCCATGAGCATGCCGAGGCCGCCGTCGCCGGAGAGCGAGACGACCTGCCGCCCGCGATCGGCGAGCTGCGCGCCGATGGCGTGCGGGAGCGCGTTGGCCATGCTCCCGTGCTTGAAGGAGCCGATCACCCTGCGGCGGCCGTTGGGAGTGAGGTAGCGCGCCGCCCAGACGTTGCACATGCCGGTGTCCACGGTGAACACCGCGTCGTCGGCGGCGAGCTCGTCCACGACGCTCGCCACGTACTCCGGATGGATCGGCGTGTGGTGCTCGATGTCGCGGGTGTAGGCGTTCACGACGTTGTCCAGCGTCTTCACGTGCTTGGACAGCATCTTGTCGAGATAGCGCCGGTCCGTCTTCTGCGCGACCTGGGGCAGCGCCGCGAGCAGCGTCTCGCGGATGTCGCCGTGCACGGCCAGCTCCAGCGGGGTCCTGCGGCCCAGCTGCGCGGGGTCGTGGTCGATCTGGACCGTCCGCTTGCCCGGCAGGAAGTCGTCGTAGGGGAAGTCGGTGCCGAGCAGCACCACCAGGTCGGCCTCCTGCATGGCGTCGTAGCACGCGCCGTAGCCGAGCAGCCCGCTCATCCCCACGTCGTACGGGTTGTCGTACTGGATCCACTCCTTGCCGCGCAGCGCGTGCCCGACCGGGGCCAGCGTGCGCGCGGCCAGCGACATGACCTCCTCGTGCGCGCGGCGCACCCCGGCGCCGCAGAACAGCATGACCTTCTCCGCGCTGTTCAGCGCCGTGGCCAGCTCCGCCACCTGGTCGGAAGGGGGCTGGACCGTGCCCTGCCGGGTGAGGAAATCATGGGTGCCGGTGCCGTGCGCGGCCGGTATGTCCGCCACGTCGCCGGGGAGCACCACGACCGCGACGCCGCTGTGGCCGATCGCGTGCTGGACGGCGATGCGCAGCACCCGGGGCATCTGCTCGGCGCTGCCGATCATCTCGCAGTAGCCGCTGCAGTCCACGAACTGGCGGTCCGGGTGGGTCTCCTGGAAGAACCCCGTGCCGATCTGCGCGCTGGAGATGTGCGAGGCCAGGGCGAGTACCGGGGCGCCGCTCCGGTGGGCGTCGTAGAGCCCCTGGACCAGATGGGTGTTACCGGGCCCGCAACTCCCCGCGCAGACCGCCAGGCGGCCGGTGACCTGCGCCTCGGCCGCGGCGGCGAACGCCCCGGCCTCCTCGTTGCGCACGTGCACCCACTCGATGCCGCCGGTCTTGCGGATCGCGTCCACGACCGGGTTCAGGCTGTCGCCCACCACCCCGTAGACCCGCTCCACCCCGGCCTGCCGCAACACCTCGATGAACTGCTCCGCAACGGTGCCCATGGTCCCCCCTCGCCTATCGCGTCATCGGGGTACCTCACCGGATTTCGCCGAGTCACTCCCCCGGGAGGCGGCCGATCGGCCGGCGGGAGACCTCACCGCGCCGATCCGCCCGCATGGGCAAAGCCGCACGCCCCGGGTGGTCAACGCCTAGCATGCGAGGGCGGGATCATACGTCTCTCGGGAAGGGAAGTGCGTGACCGGGCAGAGCTCTGCGATCACGTCCGAATACGTCTTCGACAACGACGGGACCCACTCCGCCGACCAGCACCGGTATCTGGCCGAACTCCTCGATCCCATGACCACCGAACGGCTCGGGCAGACCGGCGTCACCGACGGCTGGAACTGCCTGGAGGTCGGAGCGGGGGGCGGCAGCGTGGCCCTGTGGCTGGCCGAGCGGGTGGCGCCGACCGGCCGTGTGCTCGCCACCGACATCAAGCCCGGCCTCATCCCCGCCCGTCCTGGGCTCACCGTCGTCAGGCACGACATCGTCGACGACCCGCTGCCGCCGGACGAGTTCGACCTGATCCACGTACGGCTCGTGCTGAGCCATCTGCCGGAGCGGCAGCGGGTGCTGGAGCGCCTGCGCGCCGCGCTGCGGCCGGGGGGCTGGCTCCAGGTCGACGAGATCGACATCAGCCACTGGTCGCCGCTGCTCACCCCCGACCGGCGGGCGCGGGAGCTGTACGAGACCTACATCGCCGCCATGGCGCGGGTGCTGGGCGCCGCCGGCAGCGATCCGACATGGGGCGCGTCCGCCGCGCAGGCGATGAGCGAGGCGGGCCTTGTCGGCGTCGACCCCGAGTGCCGGACCGAGGTGTGGGGTCCGGGCTCCGCCGGGATCGGCCTGCTCACCAGCAACAGCCTCCACCTGGAGGAGCGCTTCCTGGAGGCGGGCATGACCAGGTCCCAGCTCGGTGACGTCCGGGCGGTCATGGCGGACCCGGGGTTCAGGGCGGTCTCGTTCGCGGTCCACTCGGTCCTCGCCCGCAGGAGCCTGTGACCTCGGAACGTTTGCGAATTCCGGGGACTGGCGCACGGGCCGCCGGGTAGGCGGACCGTATGTCACAGCAACAGAGCAGCACGCCTCCGCCCCAGTCCCAGGCCTACCCCGGGGAGAGCGGGGCGATGACTCCGGAACCCAGGGACGAGATGCGCGACTATGTCGGCCGCGATCTCCTCTCCGGCAAGCGCGCTCTGATCACCGGAGGCGACTCCGGCATCGGGCGGGCGGTGGCGGTGGCGTTCGCCAAGGAGGGGGCCGACGTCGCCATCGCCTATCTGACCGAGCATCGCGACGCCGAGCACACCAAGGGGCTGATCGAGAAGGAGGGACGGCGCTGCGTCCTGCTCCCGGGCGACCTCGCCGGCCCGGACCACTGCCGGGAGGTGGTCGAGTCGGCCGTCTCCGCGTTCGGAGGGATCGACGTCCTGGTCAACAACGTCGCCACGCAGACGCCGGTGGAGTCGCTTGAGGAGCTCTCCGACGAGCAGTGGGAGCACACCTTCGCGGTGAACATCCACTCATACTTCAGGGTCACCAGAGCCGTGCTCCCGCACATGCCCGACGGCGGCGCGATCGTCAACACCTCCTCGATCAACGGGCTGCGCGGGAACAAGACGCTGATCGACTACTCCGCGACCAAGGGAGCGATCAACGCGCTCACCTACTCGCTCGCCCAGACGCTGGTCGACCGGGGCATCCGGGTGAACGCGGTGGCGCCGGGCCCGGTCTGGACGCCGCTGATCCCCGCGACCTTCCCCGAGGAGAAGGTCGAGAAGTTCGGCGAGCAGGTGCCGATGAAGCGGCCCGCCCAGCCCGATGAGATCGCGCCGTCGTACGTCTTCTTCGCGTCCGAGCGGCTGTCGTCCTACTACACGGGTGAGGTCCTCGCCCCGATCGGCGGCGAGACCCTCCCGGGTTGAACCACGGCCGGCGGCCACCCCGCCGGGAGCCGTCGCCGGCGAAGGCGGCGTACGGCGTGCGGGCGAGCGGCGCGTCCGTCCGGCGTGCCGGAGGCCCGTCCGCCGTCTCGGCACGTGACGCCATAGGGTGGTCGCCGTGCGGGAATGGGAGCCGGCGAACGCGTTCGAGGAGCATCTGGGGTCGGCGTTCGCGGCCGGTGATCTCGTCCTCTGCCTGAGCATGCTGCGGCATGCGGAATTCGCGCTGCCGATCACTCCGGCCGCCGCGGAGGGGCGCGAACCGGCCGTCTGGCCGGTCGAGGCCGACGACGAGCGGACATGGATGCTGGTCTACACCTCGATCGAGGCGATGCGGACGGGGACCGGCGGCGCCATCCGGCACTGCCGGGTCGTCTCGCTGCTCGATCTGGCGGCCGCCTGGCCCGACCTGCGCTGGGGGCTGGCGGTCAATCCCGGCCTTCCGGTCCACTTCTTCCTGGAGTCCGGCGCGGTGGCCAGGCTCGCGGTGCCGTCGCTGGTCCAGGACCGCGAGGCCGAGCCGGAGTCCGGAGTGGCGGTCGTGCAGAAGCTGCTCCGCCCCCGCGACGTCCACGCCTACCTCGCCGACGGCGGGTCCCGGGTCTCCGGTTACTGCCACCACGCTCTGGACGTCGCGCATATCGCGACGCCGACCGTGCTGGTGGACGCGCTGGGGCAGTCGGCCGAGGAGATGGTGACCGACGAGGGGTCCGTCGTCATCCTGCGGTGGTACGCGGTCGGGCCGGACCTCTACCGCACCCCGTACGGCGGCGTCGACGAGGAGACCATGGCCGCGGTGGGCGGGTGGGTGATCGAGGAACCTCCGTTCATCGGCATGGGGCTGGTGCCCAACGTCGACCAGCTGATCCGCGAGTACAAGGTCGACGGGGTCGAGCTGCCGTACGGCGCCGAGATCAGCGAGCTCACCGTCGAAGGGGTCGAGCGCCGGCGCGCGATGTACAACGCCGATCTGGGGCAGTGGATGCTGATCCCCGACGCGCCGGCCGGCGCTCCCGGCCAGGGGCACGGATCGGAGGGCCCGTGACGCGGCGGCACTTTTACCGGGCACGGTGGCAGGGGGCCGAGTATCCCGCCGGCCTCGACCAGCATCCGGACCGGCTGTGGATCCGGCTGCGGAGCCCCGAGCCGGCGGAGGGCTTCGAGGAGCTGGCGCCGGGCTGCTACGTCCGGCCGGTTCCGGCCGAGGACTGCCAGGCGGTCTACTCCGTCACGACGGTCTGCGAGTGGCGCGGCGCGGCGTGCCAGGTATGCGACGAGCGCGACGGCGAACTGCTCGTCGAGTACGTCGGCGGGCTGGTGCCGGTCGCTCTCGGACTGGGGATGGAGCGGGTCGAGCGGGGCGTCTACCGGCGCTGGGTCCCGGGTCACGAGGTGGACGGGGTCCGCGAGAACGTCGTGCTCCTGGCCCTGTGACGGCACCCGGTCACCGAGACGAGCCGGGGAAGAGCGTGGTGTTATGTCACAACTTGGTCAGCTAGGCCGGTATGTGATTTTTTGTCGCGATTGGTAGGGAAACTACCCTTGCAGAAGATCGTTCGGGAGTGCCAAAATGCCAGAAAGTTAACTACAGGTGTTGCCTGTGTTAAATCGGGGTCGCGCGGTGCTGCTGGGTGAACCCGTCGGCGTTGCGAGGGGGCGGCGTGGAGCAGTTCGAACCGGTGGACGTGGCGGGCATGCGGGCCTACGCCGACGAGCTGCGGACCACCTTCAATCGACTGCGGGACGAGGCTCCGGCGCTGCACGAAGAGGCGCGAGCCGTACAGGTGACGGAGAAGTCGCCCGACGGGCTGATATCGGCGACGGTCGGGCCGCGCGGTGACCTCGTCCGGCTCGACATCGACCCCCGCATCTACCGCAAACCGGACGCCCGCCAGCTGGCCGACTCCATCGCGGAGACCATCCACCGCGCCGCGGCCAAGGCCCAGGAACGGGTCATCGAGCTCTTCGAACCGCTGGTCCCCGGCGACCAGATGAAGGCGCACCTGGAGGGAGACCTCCAGGGCGTGCTGGAGCAGATGGCGAGCCAGCTGCTCGGGAAGAGGTGACCCCGTGCCCAACGACTCCGACCACATCGACATCGACCCGGTGGTGTCCGTCGAGCTCAACCGGTGGGACCGGGTGGCGTCCGACGTCCACGCGATGTGGAAGGAGAGGATGGCCAAGATCAAGCAGCTCAACGACTCCTCGACCTGGGGCGCCGACACCCCGGGCCTGGCGTTCCAGGCGTCGTACTACCAGGGCGGCACCCTCCTGCAGATGATCACCAATGGCGGCCAGATCATCGCCGATGTCGCCGCGGAGCCGGCACGGATCCGCGAGGCCATCACGAACTCCCTCGGCACGGACCATGATCAGAGCTTGATGATGGACAACCTTCAAAGATAGGGAACACGACCAGACGCTGAGCCGCTCTCCTCGCAGCCGGCGGGATGAGGGCACGTGAGCACGCCGGCCGGTCGGCGTGCGCCCGACGGACGACGGAATCCAGAACGGGGGCGGCGTGAGCGGCAGCACGAGTTCCAGCACGAGTTCCGGCAACACCTCGGCCGCCTCCGGCGGGTATCTCGCCGAGGATCCCGGCGACGGCTTCGCCACCGATGTCACACCCGCGTGGGGGGAGAGCCTGCCGGCCTGGGCCGACACCCTGGTCGCGCTGCTCTCCTCCGGCCAGATGTGGCCCGAAGGCAGCGAGAGCGCGCAATGGCGGCTGCGGATGCTCTGGCACGAGCTGGCGAACGACCTGAACTCCCATGCCGAGGACGTCGTCCCGATAATCGACAGGGTATTGCAGAAGTGGGACGCGCCCCCGACGGACAACTCCGTCGCGAAGCTCGAATCCCTTTACGCGCCGGACTCGGGCGTTCCCGTCCTGAAGGAGAACGCCTCCGCCTACGCCGCCAAGCTCGGCAACTTCGCACTGGAGACGCAGTACTCCAAGCTCTCGATCAACGTGGCGTTCTGGATCTCGTTGATCGCGATCTTCATCGGGCTCGTCGCCGTCTTCTTCACCGGGGGAATGGCCGCCCGGCTCATCGTGCTCATCGCCAAGAAAACGCGCTGGGACATCGACACGATCCTCCGGCGGCTCGCCGCGGCGGCCGGACACTCGGCCGGTGCCAAGGCGATCCTCCCGGCCGCCCAGCGGGTCGCGGCTGCGGGTAACGCTTCCACCCGGACGATCCTCAGCAGTGCCGGCAAGAAAGCCTACGCGGTGGAGATCGCCGAGGAGGCCACCGAGGAGGGCGTCATCGATGGGAAGGCCCAGCTGGACCAGAAAGAACGCGGAACGCGGGACAGGGTCGACCAGCGGAGATTCATAGACTCGCTGGTGGGTGGGGGCTTTGGTGGGGCCCTCGGTATGAAGTTCGCCCCGGTGGTGTCCAGACTGTTCGGCCGTGGCACGGCCTCCAGGGGGTTCACCGGCCGGACACTGCAGGGCATCACGCAGGCCGGCGTGGTCAACGTCATCGCCTCGGCCGGTGGAGGCATGGTCGTCGGCCTGGGCCACGGTCAGCTCGTGCTCCCGACAGGGGAAAGCGGCATCGGCGCGTTCGCCGGCGCCGCCGGCCGGTACGGCTCGCTCAGCCCGTTCAACGGGGCGGTCATTCAGGCCGTCCGTACGCCCGTCGCGACGTTCCACAGCGGCCTCGCCGCCTCCTTCGCCTCCTACGACGCGACCACGGCGGCGAACACCACCAACCTCGCGACCGCGACCCTTCCACCGCCGGACCCCACCGCCCCGGCCGCCCCCACAGGCGGCACGTCTCCGACCGGCACGCCGTCCGCCGGAGGCGACCCGGCGGTGGTCGGCGGAGCCCAGAGCACGAACGGCCAGGCGGCGCCCGGAGGGCAGGCCGCGCCGCCGTCCAGGCCCACGTCGGGTGGACCGGCCGCAGCCACGCAGGGGACGACCCCGGCCGGATCGACGTCCGCGGGGCAGGCCGGGTCCGGTCCGTCCGCGCCGACCGGGCAGGCGGGGGCGAACCCGTCCGGGCCGGGTACGGCCGCGCAGGGAAGTCCGAGCGGGACCACGCAGAGCGGGCAGGGGGGCCAGGCCGGGTCCGTGCCTGCCGGGCAGAGTGGCCAGACCGGGTCCGGGACCGCGCAGGGTGGGCAGACCGCGTCCGGTCCGTCCGCGCAGGCCGGGCAGGCGGGGGCGAACCCGTCCGGGCCGGGTACGGCCGCGCAGGGCAGCCCGAGCGGGACCACGCAGAGCGGGCAGAGTGGCCAGACCGGGCCCGGGACCGCGCAGAGTGGCCAGGCCGGGTCCGTGCCTGCCGGGCAGGGCACGCCCGCTCCGTCCGCGCAGACCGCGCAGACGGGGCCGGATCCATCGGGGTCGGCTGCGGCCGCGCAGGGAGGCCAGCCGGGAACCGCCGGGCAGGGCACGTCCGCTCCGTCCGCGCAGACCGCGCAGGTGGGGCCGGATCCGTCCGGGACGAGTGTGTCCGGTTCCCCCGCGCAGGCCGCACAGGTCGCGCCAACGGGATCGGATCCGTCCGGGGCAGGCGTGACCGTGCAGAGCGGGCAGGCCGTGGCCGGTCCGTCCGCGCAGGGTGCGTCGTCTCAGGGCGCGGGGCCTGTCTCCGCCACGACCACCCAGGGCCAGACGACCCCGCAGGCCCAGACGACCCCGCAGGGCGTCGCCGGCCCGCCGAGCGGGCAGGGCGCGACAGGTCCCACGGCCAGGACGGAGCTCGCCGAATCGGCGATGGCCGACGTCATGGGGAAACTGGGTCTCGACGCGTTGCTGGTAGAGGGCGGCCATGTGCGGCTGAGCAGGGCGGACGGGAGCGTCGTCCATCTCCCCGCCGCCACCCTCCGCCTGGTGAGGGAACGGCTGGAGACCCGGGCCGGCGACGGCGTCGGCCCGCACCGGCTGCGCGCGGAGGCGGCCGCCTGGCTGGGCATCGAGATCGCCCGGGCCGACGGCCGGCCGGCGTTGGAAGGAGCGATCCAGGGGCTCCACTTCCTGGCGGAAGCGGCTCCCGAGACCGGCGCCGCGGCCCTGCGGGTGGCCACGGAGATCGTCCTGGACAATCCGAACGGTCTGGACCAGTCCGAGCTGACCGACGGCGCGCGCCAGTTGGTCACCGAGGCGAACAAGGCGAACGAGCCGGCAGGCGCACCGGCGGACGAGTACGCCGCGCTCCGTCCGGGGCGGCAGGTCGAAACGGCCGAGGAGATCGTCCGGAAGGCCGACGAGCTCGTCGCAGAGCTGGCCGGGACGGCCTCGAACCCGGCCGGACCGGGAACGTCGTCGCGGCCTTCCACGATCTCCGATCTGGCCGGGCGAGTGACGGAGCTGACCGAGTCCCTGACGCAGGCCGAGAGCACCCTGAAGGAACACAGGCAGTCCAGGGCGCGCAGCGCCGGGGAGGCCACGAAGCGCGCCAAGGACGCGCTCGCGGAGGTGGAGGCCGCCGAGAAGGCGGAGCGGGACGGGAAGCCGCTCGACGGGGAGCGCGACAGCGGGGCACCGAAGCGGCGCCACGAGGCCCGCGCACAGGCCAAGGCCGATCAGGAGTCCGCAGCCCGGGATCTGCGGATCGCGGCCAGATACGAGCAGGCCCGCGTCCAGGCCGAGGCCGCGCGTTCGGCGTTGGCGGCGACGTCGGCCGCTCTGGGACGGCTGACCGCCCACCAGCGGACAAGCCTTGCCGGCCCGCTGGCCGCCCGGGTCGCCCGGCTCGCGCATGAGGCCGAATCCCGGCTCACCGAATATCACAAGGCCATGAAGGAGGCGATGCCGTCGACGGCCATGCTGCCCGCCGGCCTGCCGGTCGGCGCGTTGCCGTACATGACCAAGATGACCGAGAAGGTCAATGAGGCGCTGGCCGCCAAGGGGGTCGACTACCGGTACACCGTCGCCGAGCTGGAGAGCGTGCTGGAGACGGAGTTCGGCCAGATGTTGTCCCCCGACGGAGCGGTGGTGAGGGTCAGGGGCGTCGAGCTGAGGGTCAAGATGCGGGTGAGTGATCTCGTCGAGGTCCTCCGCTCGATGGGCTGGACGATCTCCGAGGCGATGACCGGCCGCTTCATCCAGGGCAGCCACGGCGTATCGGCCAACGGCGGACGTAGCCGCGGCTGGTCGGGGGATGTCGACGTGCCGGGTCTGCTCGGAACCCTGGTCAAGGCGCTGCCGGCCGAGAACGGCTTCCGGCAGGTGGTCGAGTCGGTAGGGCCGCGCGTCGTATTCGGCGGCGGTTACGGCCGTAGCCGGGGGGAGTCGGCCTCCATGAACTTCGCCGGGTTCGTGCGGAACGGCCCGGTCCTGGACAACCGGGGCGACTCATCGGTGTACGACGGGCTCGCCGAGTACGAGTTCGAGGTCGTCGCCCCGGGAGAGACCGGTGGGAGGTCGGTCGTGCGGGTCGTCGACGGTTACGCCGGCGACGCGACGAGGGTCGAGATGGCGGTCTCGCATGCTCACATCGAGCACGGCCCCGAGGAAACCGCCCAGCTCACCTTCGAGCCGGGGAAGGCGCCGCCGCTTCCGACGAACGCGCCCATCGATGTCGAAGGTCTGGAAGGGGTGCTCGAAAAGTTCAGGACGGAGCTGCTCTCCCAGGCACCCGATCTGGCCCGCAACAGCCTGGCCCAGGAGCAGATACGCACCTTCATCGTCGGGAAGACGCCGGCCCAGCTGGCCGAACTGGTCAACAGCCCGCAAGGACTGCGGCAGACCATCAGTGTCCCGGGGCACCCGGAGCTGACCATCGTGCTGAAGGGCAGGCTCAAGTACGAGTCCACCCCCGACGGGAGGGTGAGGCTGGCCGCGCAGGTGGACGGAACGGCCAGTTCCAAGCAGCTCGGTGAGGATGTGGGCGTCCCGATGTCCGCGGCGTCGGTGGGGCAGGGGGCCAACCGGTCGCGGAACGTGAACGGCGCGCTGGGTGCCAAGTTCTCCGGCGAGATGCTTGCCAAGCTGTACCACGGGTTCAAGAGCCTGGGGGCGAAGGTGGCCGTCAACGGCTCCCGTTCGGGGTCGAAGTCGGTCGGGCTGAGCGCGGGTGGCACAGCGATCACACCGATCGTGAGACGGAAGTCCGGGCACAACCAGGTCAACACGTTCGACGTGGAGCTGGAGGTCGAGGGCACACTCCACGACAAGGGCAAGGACAAGCCGATCCCCCCGATCAGCGCCGCGATCAAGGCGACGGTGCAGATATCGCAGAGTGACGCGGCCGCCGCGGGGCTCCCTTTCGACAAGCAAGCGATCGTACGGGACGATTCCGGCGTGGAGCGCCGGCACCCCGACGGCTCGCTGATGCTGCAGGACGACTCCGCGCCCGCGCCGCCGCCCGGCCGGAAGGGCGAGGCTCCGACCTGGCAGGGCGACGGGCCCGGCCAGGTGCGCGGAATCGGATTCGGGCACGCGGAGCTGAAGACCGACATCACCGAGCTCCAGCGCAAGGTGGCGACGTATCTTCGCAAGAACGGCATGCTGCCCAAGCTGGACGGCAACGGGGAGCAGAACCCGGTGCCGTCGTCCGACCCGGTGGAGCGGGCCAGCCAAGAGGCCATGATGGACCTCATAGAGAACCAGCTGAAGGACCGGCTGGAAACCCACTACAACCAGGCCGTCCAGAACGGCATCTTCCTGTACTTCACGCACGAGCGGACCGGCCAGCCGCCGGAGCATCTCACCTTGCACGTCCAGGTCGACCGGAAGTGGCACACCAGGAGATACGTCTCGCACACCGACGCCAAGACGGTCGTCACGCTTTACATCGGCTCCGACACCGCCGGCAGTTCGAGCGGCGAGTCGACTTCCTGGGGAGCGGGCGTCGGGCCGGGTGTCGACCACAAGTCCGGCGACGGGGAGTCCACCACCTCCGGCGGCGCCGGCTACACAGGAGGCAAGAGCAAGAACACCTCCGAGAACAAGGGCGGCACCGCCAACGGAGTGATCCTGCTGGAAGGTCTGGGGGGGCTCACGGCGGAGATCGAGGAGACGGACACGATAACGGTCACCCATGTGCAGGGTGACGGACAGGTGCACGAGGTCGCCTCCGCGGATGTGCGGATGGAGCAGGCGATCCCCAGCGACCTGCTGTCCGAGGACGGGATCTCGCGGTCCACGGCCACGATCCCGACCTCCGGGGAACTCATGGCCGAGACCATATCGCTGGGCCTGGACCTGGGCGCGAACGCCGACCTGATAAACAAGATCAGCGAGAAGACCGGCATACGGCCGGGCACCCCGGCGTTCCACGTCCTCGTCGAGGCTCTGAGCGTCGACAGCCTCATCGGTCACTCCGAGTTCCTGAACAGCGACTACGAGATCGAGATCATCGTGGACACGGAGGGCTTTGGGCGGCGCAGCTTCTCGGTGTCGCTCCGCGGTCACCTGGGCGAGTCGCAGATCGTCACCGGAGGCAAATGGCTGACCAGTCACATCGGGCTCGATCTGACCAGTGACACCACGTCCGTCGGCGAGCAGACCAGCCACGCGGGGAACGCCTCCGTCTCGGGAGGATCGAGCCAGGCCGAGACCCCGAAGATCGGCGCGGGGGCCGACGGGTCCCATTCGGTGAACCACGGCACTTCGGAGTCGACGACCCCGATCACAGGGGCGGAAGGCCTGCCCATCGACGTCGGCCGCAAGGTCATGTTCGCGGCGGAGTTGAGCACCACCGTCGTCATCAGCGAGGTGGGCACGGACAACTCCGAGACGATCACCACGACCGGTGGCACGTACCAGTACAGCAAGCCCGAACGTGATGTCCTGAGTCTGTACGCGCAGGGGAAGATCCCAGTTCCGCTGGACCGGGTGTCCGACGTGGTGGAAGCGTTCATGCACGGCAAGCTGGAGCTCGAGCGCGACACGCAGGCCCTGCTGGTCCAGCGCTACCTCCACGACCTGAAGGTCGCCCGCGGCTCCGGAGACCCGCTGCCCGCGCTGGCCGCCCGGCACACGCCGCATGCGCTGCTCGACCGGCTCATGGAGTCGTTCGGCAACCAGGACGAGAGCCTCAGACGGGAGACCGACCCCGGCCGGAGACTGGCTCGCCTGCTGGCCAAGGAACGCGACAGGATCGCCAATCCGGAGCTGGCGGAGCTCCCGGAAGGCGTCCGCAAGCGCATGGGCCAGTCCTGGCCCGAGCGGATCGTCCTGCGCACGCAGAACGGCACGGAGACCGACGTGTACAACGCGATACTCGAGGCCGTCGAAGCCTACGCGCCGGGTGCCCTGGCCTCGAATCCGGCGCTGCGCCGCCGCCTGTTCGGCGACTTCGCCGGCAGGCGCTGGTGGGGAAAGATCGTCAACATGCTCGGTTCGAACGGGCACACGCAGTCCCAGCAGGTGCGGGACATCGGCCAGATCCCCATCCGGCTGCAGATCGACCTCGGCGACGGGCCGGTCGAGGTGATCGGCCGCCTCAGCGACGTCCTCCTGATCATGCAGGGCTACACCTACAAGAACAGGAGCGTGTCCGCGTCGGCCGGCATCTCGCAGGGAGGCGGCGTCAGCCCCGGCGGTTCGGTGGGATATCCCGCTGTCAGCATCGACCCCTCCGGCGCGGTGGAGGCCGGCCGGAGCCGCTCCCGCTCGGCGACCAACAGCGAGCAGTGGACCGAGCTGGAGCGGAGCGCCGCGTTCGAGGGCCTGGCCAAGGTCCGCCACGCGGTCGGGGTCACCATCACGATCGGAGAGAACACCGGGTCGGAACCGGCCACGGGAGAGCAGGGGAAGCACGGCGAGGCCCGCCAGCCGGTCGTGGTCGAACTGCAGGGAGAGATGACCCGGTTCATACCGCAGGAGATGGTGGGGGCGACGGAGGGGACCCGGGTCCCCGACCCCCGGCCGTTCACGCTGCCGCCCTCCTACAAAGTGGACAATCTGCAGGCCGACGGGCTGCTGACCGCCGTTCAGAACCTGCTGGCGGACAACAAGCTGTTCGGTGCGAAGGCGGCTCGGAAGGCCCGGGCGACGCTGGAGCAGAACCTGAACGACATGCAGGAGGCCGCCAACTTCCGGCAGATGCTCCAGAAGGACGGGGGGTTGGTGATCCGCGTCCCCCACCCGAACAAGCCTGGCACGGTGGTGGATGTGACCGTCCGGGCCCGGCCCGAAGACGTGCACGTCACCGTCGCAGGCCGGGAGAACACCGAGATCGGCCGGGTGCGCCGGATCCAGCACGTGACCGAGGTGGCGACCAACCAGGGCCTGAGGTTCTCCCTCAAGGGAGCCTTGGGGATCATCGGGCTGAAGGTCGGCCGCTTCTTCGGATGGACCGCCTCCATCCGGACCTCCGTCGGCTTCGGCATCCGCGTCGAGCGCAGCGTCTTCAAGCGGGGCACCGGCGCCAGCACCGAGGTGCCGCTGGTGTTCGACCTCGCCGCCGAGCTGAGGACCGTGAAGGCCAGTGGCGCCAAGGCGCCCAAGCTGCGGATCGAGGTGCCGGGCGCCGCGACCGGCAAGGCCGACCTGACCGTGTTCGAGCAGGAGCTGAGCGAGGCGCAGGCACGGCGCGGCGACGAAGGCCGGCGCCGGTGGGGCTGGAACCTCGGCGATCCGGAGGTCACCCGCACCACCCGCACCACCGGCACCACCGAGCGCCCCGGCTGGCGGGCGCGGTGGCGGAGCAGGCCGCCGGCGGCGACCCTGCCCTCGCTCGACCTGGACACGCTGACCACCCAGGCGATGGAGATCGCGCAGGCCGAGGGCAAGCCCGGTTCCGGCGTCACCCTCGACGTCCTGAACCAGGGGATCGTCGAGACGGCGAAGTGGAGCCTGACCGGCCGCTGGACGCCCGGCACGCCGATCCTGCTCACCGTCGACGCGACCGCCCCTGGGCAGATGGGCCAGGTGACCCAGGCCCGGCTGCTGGCGCACGGACTGCTCACCGACGTCCTCGTCGAGCTGCGTGAACCTGGCGGCACCGTGCGCCGTTACCGCGCCACCCCCAAGGGCGCGCTGTACAGCGAGGTGCCTGACGGCGGGTTCGCCTCGGCGTTCGCCACGCTGGCCCCCGACCTGGTGACCCTCGCCGACCAGGCCGGTGTGGACCTGCGCGCGCTGCACAACCGCTCGCCGGAGGAGGGTGACTTCGCCGGACGGGTCCACGAGGCGCTGTCCGCCGCCGCGCCCGCCACGCCCGCCACCGCGCCCGCCGCCGTGCCGCAGAGCCCCGCCGCTCCGTCCGCCGCGTCTGTCACCGCATCGCAGAGTCCCGCTGCTCCGTCTGCCGCGTCGCAGGGCCCCGCCGGCCCGGCGGCGCCGCAGCAGCCGAGCACGGCACGACCGAGTGGCAGCACCTTCCAGCCGAGCGCGACGGGCTCGGCGCCGGCGCGGGCGGCGTCCGCGCCGCGCCAGGGCGTGATCCGCCGCTTCCTGCTGGCACCCCTGACCGGCACGCGGAGCGAGTACGTGGCGGCACGGTACAACGAGTACCGGCATCTGGCGGAGCGGTGGCGGAAGGCGGATACGGGCATCCGCTCCTTGGAACAACAGCTCGGCACCCCGGGGCAGGGGCGCACCGCTTTGGAGGAGCAGCTCGACGCCATGGAGAAACGGCGTGACGTCCTGGCGCAGCAGCTCAACAAGGTGGCGGAGGACCTGCGTGAACGCGGTCAGGTCCCGCCGGTGCCGCCATGGGAGACCGGGCCGCAGACGGTGCCGGGGCCGGGTGGCGCGCTGGCGAACCTCCTCAACCGGCCCGACAGCGGGACCGTCCCGCCCAGTCACTGGGAATCCCAGTTCTGGGACCGGATGCGCCGGCTCTCCAACACCACCGGCTGGCCTCCGCCGCCGGAGGAAGAGGAGGAGCCGTGCCTCTGCCCGCCCGACGAGCCGTGCGTCTGCGGGCGGCGACCACGGGTGCCCGGCCCGCGGTCCGGCACCACGCCGCAGGCGCCCGGTTCCGGCACCCCGTCCCCGTCGCCCTCCCCGAGCGGCGACGCGCCGTCGGCGCAGCCGTCCTCGCCGGTGCGGCCGTCCCCGCCGGTGCAGCCGGCGCGCTCACCGTCCGGGGGCGGTCATACCGTCACCACCGGCCCGAACAGCACGCTGTGGGAGATCTCCGAGGAGGCCTACGGCGACGGCCGCTACTGGAAGGACATCTGGGAGCGCAACCGGGAGAAGATCGGTTCCGACCCCGGGGCCCTGCCGGTCGACCTGGAGCTGGTCGTCCCGGACCGTCCGAAGTCGCGGTGATCGACCTCGCGGCCCGTCCGTGCCCGGCGGGCCCGCCCGCGGGCGGGCCCGTCCAGTTCGGCGCCGGCGGGAGAGCCGGCCGGGAGAGGGGATTCCGATGCCGTTTCCGGTGACGCGCAGCGGGGACGAGGCGCACCTCTACCTCGACCTGCACCCGTGCTCGTGCGGTTCGGCCGACACGGTCTGGGAGAGCGCGCCGGGGAGCGTCGACGGGGAGCCGGTCGCCCGGTACTCCGGCACGTGCCCGGACTGCGACGCGGAGCGGGAGTTCCTGTTCGGCCTGCCGGAGCGCGAGGTGCCGCCCGTACGGTTCCCCACGTTCGGCGGCCCGGAGCCGTCGCAGTTGCTGGACGCCGGGGAGTGGATGTGGGTGGCCGACCTGACGGCGGGCAGCGTGCCGGCCGACGAGCCGCGTGAGGCGGAGCAGGCGCTGACGATCGCGATGGCGGCGGTCGAGGAGGTGATCAAGTTCATCCCCCCGGGGGAGGACGAGGTGCCCGAGCGCGCGTTCTGGTCCGACCGCGGGCGGCGCGTGCGCGGCGCCGAGCCGTCGCGGTTCATCCTCGACCGGTTGCTGGTCGTCCGGAACACCTACCGGGACGCCGCCGCCACCCGGTAGCGGCCCCGGTGGCGCTCACGGAGCCGCGGCGCGGGCATGGGGGCGTCCCTGCTCGCGGGCGCGCCGCCGGCTGAGTCTCGCGACCCGTGGCGTCACGACCGTGAGAGGGCCGCCGTTCGCGCCGGGCCCTGGCTCCGGCGTGAACGGCGATACTCGCCGGGCGTCTGACCGCACCAGGTGCGGAAGGCGAGGTGGAAGCCGACGCCGGACCGGTAGCCGACGCGCTCGGAGATGCGGTTCTGCGCCAGCGTCGTCTCGGTCAGCAGCCGGGCCGCCTCCTGCATCCGGCGGCCGGTCAGATGGCGCATCGGCGTCTCGCCGACGAGGTCGCGGAAGGTCGCGGCGAAGGCCGACCGTGACAGCCCGGCCTCCGCCGCCAGCGACTCCAGCGTCCATGGTTCGGCGAACCGGCCGTGTACGGCCAGCAGCGCCCTGCTGATCGCCGGGTGGCGCAGCGCGCGCAGCACCGGCTCGCCGTACGCGGGCTCGCTGAGCACGGCGCGCAGGGCGAGCACGAACGTCAGCTCGAACGCCCGCAGCGCCACCAGTCCCGCCCCGGGCTCGCCGTCCGCCCACTCGCAGGTCAGCCCCCGCAACGTGCCGGCCAGCAGCGGCTGTCCCTCCAGCACCGCCCGGTCGAGCACGAACACCGAGGGCAGCGCCCGGTACAGCGGGGCCGCGGCGGTTCCGTCGTAGTGCAGGCCGCCGCACAGCATGGTCGTGGCCGGCCCCGGGCCGTCGATCTCGACGGTGCGCACGGCGCCGGGCCGCCGTCCGGGGAGGAGTTCGGACAGCGGGACGGTGGGCCGACCAGGCCTGTCGGCGAGCCGGTGCGCGCTGCCGTGGGGGAAGACGGCCAGGTCGCCGGCGCGCAGCCGGATCGGCCCCGCCGCCTCGGGCAGCTCCACCGTGCACTCGCCCTCCTGCACGTAGTGCAGGATCGCGCAGTGCTCGCTCTCGCCCGCCACGCCCCAGGGCGCCCGCGCCGACCAGCGGCTGTGGAAGACGCCGTGCAGGCGCAGCGGGGCGAGCAGCTCGCTGAGCAGGTCTCCGTCGCACTCCACGGACGATCCTTAAGCATTCAGGGACAGATATCTATCGATCGTATCGAATCGGGTCGCGCAGACTGGTCACCGATCCACCGGACCCATCAGCGACGGAGTGCGTGATGACATCGATCGAGCGGCAGCGGCACCTTGTGGTCGGCGCGGCCGGAGCGCAGGGCGGCGCCGTCGCCCGGCGGTTGCTGGCACAGGGCCACCACGTGCGCGGGCTGACCCACTCCGCAGAGGGCCGCGACCGCCTCCCGGAAGGGGCGGAGCCTTTCGTCGCCGACCTCGGCGACCCCGAGCAGGCCAAGGCGGCCTTCGCGGGCACGACGCACGCCTCGGTCCTGCTGCCCATGATCTACGAGCCGGAGCGGGTCGCCTCCTACGTACGCAACGTCGCCGACGCGGCGCTCGCCTCCGGCCTGCGGCGCCTGGTGTTCAACACCGGCAACCGGCTGCCGGTGGCCGTGACGGGGGTGGCGGCGTTCGAGACCAGGCGGGCCGCCGCGACCGCGCTGCTCGGCTCGGGCGTGCCCACCGTCGTCCTGCGTCCGCCGATCTACCTCGACAACCTCTGCGCGCCGTGGGTGGCGGGACCGCTCGTCCACGACGGCGTGCTGCGCTACCCGCTGCCCGCCCGTTCCCCGGTCGCGTGGCTCAGCCACGACGATCTCGCCGCCGCGACGGTGGCCGCCCTCACCCGGGACGGCCTGGCCGGCGCCGTCCTAGACATCGGCGGTCCCGACGAGGTGACCGGCCCGGAGCTGGCCGCTGCCTTCACCGCGGAGCTGGGCCACCGGGTCGGCTACGCCGCCCAGGACCCCGCCGAGTTCGAGGCGGGTCTGGCCCGCGTGTTCGGCGGACCGGTCGCGGCCGGCGTGGCCTCGACCTACCGGTGGGCCGCCGGCGCCGACGCGCCCCTGTACGGCGTGGACCGCCGGGCGGTGGAGGAGACGCTGGGCATCAGGCTCACGCCCCTGCGCACCTGGATCGCCGCCCGCCCCTGGCGTCTCCTCGCCGGGACCGCCCGATGACCGGGCCGCACGCGGCGGCGGACGGTACGGCACGCGGGGCGGTCGCCGGGAGCGTTCACCGGGCGGGCGCCGGCGGTTCCCAGGAGGCGGCGGACGGGGCGGCCTGCCGGGCGGAGATCGTTCGTCTGCACGAGGTCCTCGAACGCTGGCTTTCGGGGAGAGCTCCGCGCACCGCCGAGGAGTTCGCCGCCTTCGCCCGGGCTCACATGCCGGGCTTCACGCTCAGCGGGCCGGACGGCTCGTCGCTGACCCGCGACCAGGTGCTGGCCTGGGTCGAGGCCGCGCACGGCCGTACGCCGGGGATCGGGATACGGATCCGCGAGGTGGAGCTGGTGGCGGTGGACGGCCCGCTGCTCGTGGCCGCCTACCAGGAGGGGCAGCGCGGTACGGGCGCCGACCGGAACCGCCGCGCCACCGCGGTGTTCCTGCGCGATCCGGTGGCTCCGCACGGACTGCGCTGGCGGCACCTGCACGAGACATGGATGCCCGAGACCCCGGCTGGTTGATCGCCACAAGCCGGTCACACGCCGACTGTCCGGCAGGGGCTGCGGCCTGTCACGCGGGTGCCGGTCGGAGAACGCCCCGGCGCACCTGCGGGTGATCTCCAAGGAGCGGACCCCGGCCGGTCGGGGGCTGCCGACCGGCTAATGTCACGATTTCAATATCACGCTGCCGTTGCCACGATATATCGGATTTATCACCGTATTCGCCATAAACTTGCCCTTAGCTCTGATTCCCCGGAATGTGCGTACATCGGGGCGCGATGAATGCACGGAAGCCGGATTCCGCGCGGAGACGGACACCGCTGGTCTTCCGCCGTGTGTTCAGTGGACCGCCCCGGCTGGTCGCGGCTTTCGGCGCGATCCTGCTCGTCATCACGACACTCGTCAGGCGGACCTGTACGCCACCTCGGTGGCGGACGGGGGCGTCCGCCGGACGCGGGAGAGGCGGCGATCGGGACCGCCGGGGCCGTGATCGAATCCCCCGCACGGCGACCCGGCCGCAGAGCCGCGGGCGACCGGCGCCGCCGCCCCCGCGACATCCCGCGCCAGGTGGCCTCCGTCCGCGTAGCGCACCGGGCCGGCGTCCCGCTGCGCGTGGTCGCCCGGACCGGGACATCGCCGCCGCGTCCGCTCCTGTCAAATTCCGGGCTGGCAGGAAGTGGCTTCCGGTGGACAACTTGATGACTCCGAGCCGTCTGGTTCACGGGTCGCGGAGAACGCAGAGTTATTTGTACGAGGACATATGAACAGCTCTGTAAGGGAGTCAAGAGATGACGAACGCACTCGCCTATCCGACCCGCCCGAATGTCGCCGAAAAACTGTCGGACATCCTTTCTTCCCGTGCCCCCTCCTGCGATGTGGAATGGGCGGACCGCACCCGTCCGGGACAGTTCAACCATGAGGGGGCGTCCACGCCGCACATCGCTCTCAACTCCGACGATCCCGGAATCCGCGGCCTGTTCAAATTCCGGCCGGAGGCGGCTTTCCCGCTGAACGGCCTGGTGGAGGTGCTGTTGTTCCGGGAGAACTCCCTGTCGCGTGGGGAGCGGGAGCTGATCGCCACATATGTTTCGGCGCTGAACGAGTGCAGGTTCTGTTTCTTCACGCACGCGGCCATCGCGGCCGCGCATCTTCCCGAAGGGATGACGCTGGTGGAGCAGGTCCGCGCGGACCTGGACGCGGCGCCGGTCTCGGAGAAGCTGAGGGCGTTACTGGCCATCGCGGCCGCGGTCCAGCAGGGCGGGAAGCAGGTCTCCAGGGCGGACGTCGACGCCGCCCGGGCGGCGGGTGCGACGGATCTGGAGATCCACGACACGGTGCTGATCGCGGCGGCGTTCTGCATGTACAACCGCTACGTCGACGGCCTGGGCACGATCGCCTCCGACGACCCCGCGCACTACGCCGTGCGCGCTCAGCGGAGCGACGGGTACCTGGCGGTGCTGACCGACTCGCTGAGCCAGAGCTGACGGCGGCGCCGGCGGGTGCGCGCCCGCATCCGGGACGGAGACCGGGAAAGAGCCGGAGAAGGACGGAGAAGAGCCGGAGGAGATATACCGGCTGTGTGGCAGGCCCAACCGCCACGGAGGTTCTCGGCGCAGATCGGATTGTGCGGAAAACAGCCGACTGGCGGTAGGGCCTGCTGTGATCGACCGATAGCCGGTATCAGCGCCGAATGGTTCCCGGGATGGAGCGGGAATGGCGCATACTGTTTACTCGAAGAACGCGTCGATGTTGTAAAGGTCCTGCGGATAGCTCCAGCGCTCGCTGATCTTTCCGTCGGTGATACGGAACACGTGGACACCGCGGTCGTCCAACTGCCGGCCGGCGCGCTCCCCGTGGACGCGCACCGTCACCACGGTGCGGTCCTCGCCGGGGATGATGGAATCGGGCTCGAAGCGGACCGAACCGTCGGTCATTTCGGTGAACTTCGCGAGATAGCCCAGGACCTGGTCCTTCCCGTGGTATTCACCGGCCAGAGGGCCTCGGCCCGGAACATGGAAGACAACCTCGTCGGCGAGCAGGTTGTCACGGACGTGATCCAAGTCTCCCTTGGCGAGCGCGTCGTAGCTGTCACGGGCAAGGGTGATTTTGGGGTCTTCAGACACGAATGTCCTCCTTGCGATAGCTGATGGGTATTTGCGCGCATTGGTGACGCTAGCTTGGCCAGCACGAGCGGACAAGGGAGTGAGGACACACTTACCGTGAGGCCATACGCCCGTGACTGAGGCAGTCAGGGGACACACATACCGTGAGGCCATATGGCCACAGTCGGGGTAGTTAATGGCCATTATCTGTCGAATAATGTGATGTCCGTAAATGAACCGTTGACAGCCATGTACTGATGTGGCGATCATGAGCATTTGTCGGATGATTTGTGCGCTAAGACGGCGTGAGAGATGCCTTCATCTCGCCGGTAAGGGAACCTTTATGCCCCACATCACGCTTAATTCGGACGCGCCCGGAATCCGCGGCCTGTTCATGTTCCGCCCGGAGACCGCCCGTCCGCTGAACGAACTGGTGGAGGTGCTGCTCCGGCAGGAGAGCACCCTGTCGCGCGGGGAGCGGGAACTGATCGCCGCATACGTGTCGGCGCTGAACGAGTGCCGGTACTGCTTCTCCTCGCACGCCGCCTACGCGGCCGCGCAGCTTCCCGAGGGGATGGCGCTGGTGGAGCAGGTCCGCGCCGATCTCGGGGCCGCGCCGGTCTCGGAGAAGCTGAGGGCTCTGCTGGCCATCGCGGCCGCGGTCCAGCAGAGCGGGCAGAAGGTCTCCGAGCAGGAGATCGCCGCCGCACGCGAGACGGGCGCGACGGATCTGGAGATCCACGACACGGTCCTGATCGCTGCGGCGTTCTGCATGTTCAACCGCTACGTCGACGGCCTGGCCACGATCGCTCCCGACGACCCGGCCTCCTACACCGCACGGGCACAACGGATCGTCTCAGACGGTTACCTGGCGTTGCTGGCCGAATCGCAGCGCCAGAGCTGAGGATCCGCATCGGGGAACGCACGCCTGTGCCATTGAGAGGCGCCGAGAAGAAAACACGCCGATCACCCGGCGGACCCGACCACCGTGAAGGACACACATGGCGAGCCACTCAGGCGCGTTACCGGCCGGAACAGGCCTGATCAGTTCGATGAACACCGACTACCACCGGATCGGGGTGAACGCCTTCCTGGTGATCGTGCTGGCACACTGGGCCGAGCACGTGACGCAGGCCATACAGATCTACGTCATGGGCTGGCCGATCCCGGAGGCGCGCGGCGTGCTCGGGCTGCCGTTCCCGTGGCTGGTGACATCCGAGTGGATGCACTACGGCTACGCGCTGGTCATGCTCGTCGGGCTGATCCTGCTCCGGAAGGGCTTCACCGGCCGCGCCCGTACCTGGTGGAACATCTCCCTGGGCATCCAGGCCTGGCACCACCTGGAGCATCTGCTGCTGCTCGGCCAGGCGCTCACCGGGCTCCATCTGGCGGGCAAGCCGGTGCCGACCAGCATGATCCAGCTCCTGGTGCCCCGCGTCGAGCTGCATCTGTTCTACAACGCGATCGTGTTCGCGCCCATGGTGGTCGCCATGTGGCTGCACCGCAGGCCGAATAAGGCCGAAAGGGCAGTCATGAATTGCCGCTGTGCCACTGTCGCGGCCTGAGCGATGTGATCTCCTGAGACCGTTGCCCCGTGAGGCGGGAGCCGCCGGCAGCGCCGCCGGTTCCCGCAGGGCACATCGGCCCCATGCCTGGGGAGTCCGACCGGACGGACGGGACCGCCCGCACCGCGTGTGAGGCGCCCCACGTCTTCAACCGCACGAGGAGTGCCCTTGCCACGCACCGCCCTGACCACCGACGCGCCCGGCACCGCCGGCCACATGGACCCGCCGGCCGGGACGGAGCGTCGAGGCCGATGACGACGACGGGAGCCGGCGAGCACATCCACCGTTACCTGATCATCGGGGCCGGTCCCGGCGGTCTGCAGATCAGCTACTTCCTGCAGCGCGCCGGCGCCGACTACCTCACCCTGGAACGGGAGGCCGAGCCGGGGAGCTTCTTCCGCCACTACCCGCGCCACCGCAGGCTGATCTCGCTGAACAAGGTCCACACGGGTGAGAAGGATCCGGAGATCGCCCTGCGCTGGGACTGGAACTCCCTGCTCAACGACGCGCCCGGCCTGCTGTTCCCCCGCTACTCGCAGGAGTACTTCCCGTCCCCGGACGACCTGCTGCGCTATCTGGCCGACTTCCAGCGGGAACACGCGCTCAACGTGCGCTTCTCCACCGCCGTCGACCGGGTCGAGAAGGTGGACGGGGTCTTCGTCGTGCACACCGCGGGCGAGGTGTTCCGCGCCGAATGCCTGATCATGGCGACCGGCTGGGGCGGGCCCAACATCCCCGACATCCCGGGGATCGAGCTGGCTGTCGGATATGAGGACATGCCGACCGCCCCGGAGGATTTCACCGACAAGCGGGTGCTGATCATCGGCAAGGGCAACTCGGCGTTCGAGACCGCCCAGGCCATCCTCGGCCACGCCGCCGTCGTCCACCTGGCCAGCCCGCGTCCGGTCCGGTTCGCGTGGACGAGCAAGCACCCCGGCGACGTGCGCGGCCAGTACGGCGCGCTGCTGGACAGCTACTGGTTCAAGACCCTGCACGGCGTGCTGGAATGCCAGATCGACCGGCTCTGGCGCGAGGGCGACCGGTTCAAGGCGGAGATCACCTACACCCTGGCCGAGGGCGAGCAGGCGCTGCTGGAGTACGACGTGGTGCTGCGATGCACCGGCTTCACCATGGACACCGCCCTCTTCGACGACTCCTGCCGGCCCGAACTCGCCCCGAACGGACGGATCCCGGCGATCGGCCCCGACTTCCAGTCGACGAACGTCGACGGCCTGTACTTCGCCGGCACCCTGATGCAGGGCCGCGACTTCAAGGGCGCGTCCTCGGCGTTCATCGACGGGTTCCGCTACAACCTGCGGACCCTGGCCCGCCTGCTCGACGAGCGCTACGGGCAGGCCCCGCTCGACCACCGGCTGCTGCCGGTCGACGCCGACCAGCTGACCGCCACCATGCTGGAGCGGGTGAACTACAGCTCGGCGCTGTGGACCCAGTTCGAGTACCTGTGTGACGTGTACGTGGTCGACCAGGACTCCGGCCGGATCCTTCACTACGCGGACCTGCCGGAGGACTACGCGGTCGACCGGTTCGCGGAGCATCCCCTGTACTTCACCCTCACCCTGCGGTGGGGGCGCGGCGACTACGGCGACGTGTTCGCCATCCAGCGGCACCCGACCCCCGACCGGGCACACGAGAGCGCCTTCCTCCATCCCGTCGTCCGGGCATGGAGCCATCGCGAGATGGTCGCCGAACAGCATCTGCTGGAGGACCTGCTCGCGGTGTGGCGGCACCCGGTCCGGCACGTGCAGCCGCTACGCGCCTTCCTGACCTCCCGCCTCGCGCCTCCGGCGGATGCGCCGGACTCCGCTCAGCCCCACATCCCCGAGCCGTCCTGATCCACCAGATGCTCGATCAGGTGGTCGACCACGTCGGCGGGCCGCCCACGGCGATCGTGGGCCGCCCGCTGACGTGCCGCCCCGCTGCCGGCGGCACGGAGCCGCTTCAGCCGCACGGTCACCGTCTCCAGGTCGCCGGTCCGCTCCAGGGACGGGCCGATGTGCCGCAGCAGCGCCTCGCACAGCTCGGCGGCGGGGACCAGCCGACCGGTGAGCGGGTCGATGCCCCGCCCCTCCAGGCCGTCACGGGCCGCCTGCCAGTAGGCCGCCCGTAGCAGCTCGGCCGACAGGCGCGGGCCGGGATCGCCGGACTCCACCCGCTCCAGCGACACCACCACCAGTGCCCGCACCACGGCCGCGAGCAGCGCGGACTCCTCGGCGGTGGCCGGCACGTCGGTCACCCGGATCTCCAGCGTCGGCAGCCGCGCCGAGGGCCGGATGTCCCAGAAGATCGTCCCCGGGTCCACCAGCACGCCGGCCTCGGTCAGCGTGCCGATCAGCTCCTCGAACTCGGCCAGGGAGGCGAAGTACGGCGGCGGCCCGGCCACCGGCCACTTCCCCCAGCTCAGCGTCCGCCAGCTCGCGTATCCGGTGTCACGGCCCGCCCAGAACGGGGAGTTGGCCATCAGCGCGATGAGCACCGGCAACCACGGCCGCAGGTGGTTGCTCACCAGCACCGCCCGCTCGCGGTCGGGCAGGTGCACGTGGACGTGCCCCGCGCAGATGCTCTGCTCGTCGTGGAGCGCCCGGTAGGTGCCGATCCCCACCTCGTAGCGCGGGTGGTCGGTGATCGGCGGCGGGACGACCTCGCCCAGCACCGGCGTGCCCGAGGCGACCACCGCCAGCCCTCCGGCCCGGGCCGCGGCGGCCATCGCCGACCGCATCCGCCGTAGCCGTCCCTCCAGTTCGGAGATGTCGGCGCACGGCGACGTCTTGGCCTCCACCTGGAACCTGGTGATCTCCGTGCTCACCTGCTCGCCCAGCTCGGCGGTGGCGCGCTCCAGCACCGCGGCCGCCTCCGGCGCCACCGCCCGCGTCGACGGGTCGACGACCAGGTACTCCTCCTCCACCCCCACCAGAGGGCAGAGCGCGTCGAAGGGCAGTGGATCCGATGAGTCCACGGTCGCCGTCATCCCTACTCCACTCCCGCCCGGGGCGGATCGTCCGTGTCCGGTGGCGTGCCTACCGACGTCACGCTACCTATTCGATCTTGTTTCTGCGGGGGTAAAAGGGCATCTCGCCCCGGGGTTCCTCCGTAGGAACCCACCGGTTCTCCCTCAAGAGCCCGCAGGAGCCCGCCGGTTCCCACTGGAGCCCGCCCGAGCCCGTCGGTTCCCCCACCGGAGCCCACTGGTGATCGCCGGAGACCGCCGGAGCCGTAGGCGTCAGGCAGAGAAGCGCGCGACCCACTCGCGGGCTCCGGGAAGTATCTCCTCCAGCGGCGGGACGTCCGGATACCAGGTCCGCTCCCATTCAAGGGAGACCCAGCCGCCGAATCCGCGCAGCAGCTCACCGCACTCGTCAAGCGGCACCCCACCCGTCCACAACGGCACCGGGGTCGTGTCAGCCGCCGACACGGCGTCCTTGATCTGGACATACGCCAGGTGGTCGCCCAGTGCCTTCATGGTGTCCGCGGGCGCCTCGCCGTGCCGCCACGGATGGAGCACGTCCCACAGCGCCCCGGCCACCGCGGGCATCGCCAGCGCGTCGAGCAGCCGCCCGACGGCGGCTCCGGTCGGCAGCGCGTCATGGGTCTCCACCAGGACCCGGACGCCGGACTCCACGCAGAATCCCGCGACCGCGCGCAGCCGCCGTACTCCGGCCTCGACGTCCTCACCCTTGGGGAACACCCGTACGGCGGGGGCGCCCAGGTCGGCGGCCAGCGAGAGGTCGTCCAGCAGGGCCCGGACGACGGGCCCGTCCGGTCCGGGCGCGGAGATCCCGGCGTATCCGGCGAGAGCCGCGATCGCGAGCCCGCCCGTCCCGGCGACGGTCGAGCGGACGGCGGCCCGTCCGGCGGCCGTCAGCCCGGCATGGACCCCGGTGTCGGGGTGGAGGCGGAGTTCGAGCCCGGCGCAACCGTGCCGTGTGGCCGTCGAGACCGCCTCGGCGAGCCCGGCGCCCGGCATGCCGAGGGTGCTGAACGCGAACTTCATCGGGCGGTCCTCTCCTGGGCGGTTCGCCGGGTGGGCGCCGGCGTGCCGGCCGGACGGGCGGTGCGGGTGAGGTCTCCGGCGACCCGGCCGCTCGGCGGCAGTTCAAGGTAGGGAGGAGGAGACACACGTGTCCAGCCGGCCCCGGCTGATCAAGATCCGAGGTGAGGCCTGGCTGTTAGCCTTGTTCCGTGCCGGGCAGAGAACACGACAGCGGAACGAAGCGGGGCAGCCGCGCCAGGACGCGTGGGCCCTTCGTGGCCGCGGCATCTCCCGCCCAGGCCACCCGGCCCGGACGGGTGCCGAAGGTCACCGCCCGCAACGCCCTCTTCCAGCAGTGGCAGGCGCTGCTGACCAACCGCACCAAGCGCCAGCGCACCGGGGAGTTCCTCATCCACGGCGTGCGGCCCATCACACTGGCCGTCGAGCACGGCTGGCCGTTGCGCACCCTGCTGTATCCGGCCGGCCAGCGGCTGTCGGAGTGGGCGCGGCGCCTGATCGACGACAGCGGCGTCCCGCTCGCCGAGGTCGCCCCCGAGCTGCTGCAGGAGCTGGGCGAGCGGGAGTCGGAGGCGCCCGAGCTGATCGCGGTCGGGGCGCTGCTCCCCGACGACCTCGACCGGTTGCGGCCGGGGCCGGGCTTCCTGGGGGTGGCCTTCGACCGCCCCGGCAACCCCGGCAACATCGGCACGCTGGTGCGTTCGGCCGACGCCTTCGGCGCCGCGGGACTGATCGTGACCGGTCACGCCGCCGACGTCTACGATCCCAAGTCGGTGCGGGCGAGCACCGGATCGCTGTTCAGCCTGCCGGTGGTGCGCCGGCCTTCGCCGGACGACGTGCTCGACTGGGTCGGCGCGCAGCGCGACAGGGGGCTGCCGATCAGGATCGTGGGCACCGACGAGAGCGGCTCGACGCCGATCTCCGGGTGCGATCTCACCGCCCCCACCCTGCTGGTGGTCGGCAACGAGACCGCGGGCATGAGCGCGCGCTGGCGTGAGATGTGCGACGAGGTCGTGCGGATCCCGATGGGGGGCGCCGCCAGCTCGCTCAACGCCGCCTCGGCCGGCACCCTCGTGCTGTACGAGGCTGCCCGGCAGCGCGACTTTCCCGCCACGGACCGCTGACCCCGCCTCCAGCGGTCGGTGGCGTCGGCCGTACCGGGCTCTGTGGCGTCGGCCGTATCGGGGTCTGTGGCGTCAGGTGTGTCGGGGTCCATGGCGTCGGCCGTATCGGGGTCTGTGGCGTCAGGTGTGTCGGGGTCTGTGGCGTCGGCCGTACCGCGGGGTGGAACGGGGTCAGATCTCGTCGACCGTCCCGCACTCGCCGTCCTTGAGCGGAGCGGCCTTGTCGTCGTAGGCGTCGTCCACCTGGCCGCCTCCGCCTCCGCCTCCCTCGCCGGTGTAGTCGGGCCGGAGGAACCCGTCCGGAGAGTCGCACTCCGTTCCCGCCGACCAGAACTCGGTGCTCTCGCCGTCCCAGTTGCGCAGCCGGGCACCCGGCTCGTCCCGCCAGAACTCGTGCCGCGCCTTGACGAAGACCATCACCCGGACGATGGGGCTGTGCTTGCCCGCCGGACGGAGCGCGTAGACGAACCGCGCCTCGTAGTTCACCCACAGCTCGGGCCGGCCGTTCTCGTCCGCGCCTGACTCGGCGGCCAGTTTCCCCTGTACCTTGACCACGTCGCCGACCAGCTCGGCCGAACCGGGGGCGAAGCTGGTCACCCAGGCACGGGTGTTCTTGTCCTGGACCTTGTGGTCCAGGTTCCGCAGGAAGTCCTTCCGCTGCTGGGGGTCGAGCTGCTCCGCGAAGGCGTCCGGCCTGCCACCGAGCAGGGTCTGCCTGTCAAGGTGGGCGGCCCTCAGCATCCGCCTGCTGGTCAGGAACGCCGACCGTACGTCCCTGGTGGAGAAGTGCTTCACCGGCCGCGCCTCGGGAACGACGATGCCGTCGACCCCTTCGGCGAATTTCTCCGAGGGCGACCCCCGGAACGGCTGGCTCGCGGTGATCACTGCCTGGTCGGCCGTCAGCTCGCCGAGCACCCCGCATCCCGTCAGAGCCCCCGCCAGGCATCCCACCATGATCATTCGTGCTGTCCCAGGGTTCGACATAGCAGGATGATAGTTATCGATCTACCCCGGCTTTACCTTGGATGATCACGGGAAGGTGGTCGCTCGGCGAACCGTTGCGCACAGGCGGGCACATGCCTCCGCCAGAGGGAGCCGTCGGTCCTGAGCTAGGGGTGGGCTTTCGGCGATCAGGAACGGGTCTTCGCGCCGACGGCGTGTTCGAAGAGGTCGGCCAGCTCGCGGGCGTGCGCTTCGAGGTCGTGCTCGGGGTGTGCGGACCAGTAGGCGAACATGTTGTCCACGGCCGCCGAGTGGCTGACGGCCATGACGCGGACGTCGAACGGCCTGAACTCGCCGCTCTGCTGGCCGAGGCGGTAGATGTTCTCCAGCGACTGGAACAGCTCCTCGCTCGCGGCGACCCCGTAACGGGGCCTGCCGTCCGGCAGGCGCAGGTTGGAGAAGATCTCGCCCAGCGCCTTGATCTGGGCGCGGTGCTCGCGCATGTGCCGGGCGCCGGCGATGATCTGGGTCCTGAGCAGCGCTGTCGCGGTCTCCTGGCCCTCCATGCTGGCCAGGATGTATCGCACGGTGTCGGCGTAGACCTGGCTGACCACCTCCTTCATCAGCTCGTCCTTGCCGGTGAAGTGGTAGGAGATGACACCCTTGCTGATCCCCGCGTGTTTGGCGATGCGGGCCAGCGAGGCGCCGGCGAACCCGTGCTCAGCGATCACCTCTATGGCCGAGGCGATGATCTGCGCCCGGCGGGCCGTCTCGATGAACGATCTCGGATTCCGGCCCGCTGGATTATTTTCTGGCCGCATGGTCAAAAGCTAACACGTTCGGCCAGATGACCGCGTGAACCCGCACGGACAGGCCCGGTCCGGCGAGGACGCGGGCGCCGGGCGACCTCACCGTGGCTCGGCGAAGCGGCTGATCAGGCGGCAGGTCGGCCGGTGGACTGAGGGCTGATCAGGTCCGCGGCCGGGACCGGCGCGGCCGGGCGTCCGCCTGCCGTCGATCGGCGCATCCGGGCGCCTCACGATCGGCAGGCGCCCGCAGGAGGTCGGTCGAGGATCCCGGACCGATCACCTGTCCGGACGTGCGGGCTCGTCCTGCCAGTCGGGGGGTGTGACCGTCCCGGAAAGCCAGTCGCGCCGGAGGATCGCATAGCCGATCGAGTCGTGGCGTGTGCCGTCCGGCGCCGGCCACGCCTCCCGGTAGTGGGACTCCTTCGCGTAGCCGCTCTTGCGGAAGATCGCTCGCATCGCATGGTTGTCCTGGCGGGTCGTGCCCTCGATCCTCATGATGTCGGGCAACTCGGCGAACAGGTAGCCGGTCAGCCAGGCCACCGCCTCCGTGCCGACGCCCCGCCCCCGCCAGGCCCGCCGTATCCGCAGGTCGAACATGGGTGTGTCGTCGGTGAGATCCTGCAGCTTGACCAGCCCCGCGCGCTCGCCGTCTACGAGCACCCAGAACGTTCTTGTCTCATCGCTGTCGTAAAGGCCTTCGGCGACCCGGCGCTTGACCGTCTCCCGGTCCTGCGTTCCCGCGTGGTACGGCCATTCCTCCTCGGTCAGGAAATCGGCGAGCGGGTCTCCGTCGTCGGGTGAGAATCTCAAGAACTCGATGTGCACGCCTTGATCGTCCCATCGATCATGCGTCGGTCACATACGTCTCCGTCCCGGTCGCAGTGGCGAGAGTCCGTCCCGCTGGGACTCGACGCCGCGCTCCGCTTCAAGCTCGGCAACCGCCACCTCTCCCCGGCCCTGGAGGGAGCCGGCAGTGGCATGCGCTCCACCTGAGCCAGGAACGACGTGCCACCGCGCGACGTGCTCCGCGTCGGGGTGATCCTGCGTCGGGGTGATCCTGCGTCGGGGTGATCCCGCGTCGCTGGATCGTGAAGCGGACCTACGCCTGGTTTCAGATGTCTGAAAGATCGGATAACGGTCCTACTTCATTCTCGTCAGCCTCGGTGATCACTGGCTACTCTTGATCTTCGCATTTACCGTACATGCGGATATTTCAGGACTTTGGTAGTGAGAACGGCGAGTAGCTGAGCCTTCCGCAGTTCAGCCCCCTCTGTCCGCTGACAGTTCCCCCATCCTCAGCCCGTCCGGCTCAGGACGGTTCGCTCCCCTCGGAGGACCAGTGAGACTGCGGTCTCTACTGGCGAGCACCTCTGTGCTCGCCATCACCGTGACGGCCGCGCTGGCCGTCGGGTCACCAGCTCAGGCGACCGCCGACGACCCCACTGTGGCCAAGAGCCTCGCGGCCGAGGTGCAGAGGGGCGAGAAGGTACGCGCGATCATCGAGATCGAGCGTGGCCAGAGCCTTGCAAGTGTGGCCAGGACCGTCGAAGCGGCCTCAAGCAAGACCAAGGTCATCAGCAAGACCAGCTCCGACGGGTTCATCGTCGCCACCGTCGACAAGCCGACCCTCGCCGAACTCAAGACCGACAGCCGGGTGAAGGCCGTCTACAAGGACGAAGTGAGCAAGCCGACGCTCGACGTCAGCACCAAGCTGATCGGTTCGGACAGGGCCAACCAGGCGGGCTGGACCGGCAAGGGCTCCACCATCGCGATCCTCGACACCGGCATCGATCGGGATCACCCGTTCTTCGCCGGGCGGATCGTGGGCGAGGCCTGCTTCTCCAGCTCTGATTTCGACCCGTACTACCTGGCCGTCTTGGTGTGCCCCGACGGCCACCCGTCCCAGATCGGCATGGGCGCGGCCGACGCCGAGATCGAGAGGTGCGTCGTGCGCGGCGCGAACAAGTGCTACCACGGCTCGCACGTCGCGGGTATCGCGGCCGGGAAGAAGGCCGGAACCGCACCCTCCAACGGCGTCGCGCCGGAAGCGGGCATCCTGCCGATCCAGGTGTCCAGCCGGTTCAACGGCCCCATCTGCGAGGAACAGAACACCTCCGCACCCTGCATCCTCAGCTTCACCTCCGACCAGAAGCGCGCGCTGCAATATGTCGACGAGGTGCGCGCAGGGCTGAATGTCGTAGCGGTCAGCATGAGCATCGGCGGCGGTCCGAGGTACAGGGTCCACTGTGACGGCGCTCCTCTCGAGTCGGAGATCCTCCAGCTCAAGAGCTCCGGCGTGGCCACCGTCATCTCGTCGGGCAACGACGGGAGCGAGGACGGCGTCGTCCGCCCCGGCTGCATCGCCGCGGCGGTCACCGTCGGCGCGACCGACGACCACGACACCCCCGCTCCCTTCGGCAACCGCGGCCCCCTGATCGACCTCTTCGCGCCCGGCGTGGCCATCAACTCCGCCATGCCCGGCAACACCTTCGGTGTCCTGAGCGGCACCTCCATGGCCGCACCTCACGTCGCGGGGGCCCTGGCACTGCTCCGGCAGGCCTACCCGCACCTGCCTGGCGAGAAGCTCGTCGAGAAGCTGCAGACCACCGGCAAGAGCATCACCTACCGCAGCGGCGACACCACGGTGACCACCAAGCGGATCGACCTTCTCGCCGCCCTCCCGCCCATGCCGACCGCGTCTCCCACGCCGACCGTCACCCCGACCGCGACTCCGACGGCCACGCCGACGCGGAGCCAGACATCCGGCCCCGCCGACCTCCGCACGGTCCCCGACCCTCTACCGGTCCCGGTTCCGGACACGTGTGAGCGGGGCGAGGGCGCCAAACCGCTGAACGCCAAGCGGTGGGCGACCGAGATGCTCCGCGGAAAGGGGACGCTGGACGACAGGACCCTCGTCTGCTACCTGTCGCTCGCGCAGAACGGCAGCAAGGTCTTCCCCGAGGTGACCGACGCCGGCTCCCTCGGCAAGGCCTACAAGGTCCTCGCCCCCAAGAGCAGGACCGCCAAGGCTCTGCTCGACCGTGAACTGCTGGCCGCCTGGCTCAACTACGCCCACGGCGTCCACAACGGCTCCACCAAGGTCCACGGCAGCACCACGCTGACGAAGGCCGTCGGCATCGCCGAGGAGTACCGCACCGCCAACGGCACGTCCGCCCAGCTCAAGAAGGCGGCTGGCTACCTGTACAAGCACGTCAACAAGTAGCGGGCGCCTGAAAAGTCATGATCGATATGCTCCGAGGCGGTGCGGGAGCAGCATGCGGGTCACGGCACGGACGACGCTTTCCGAGGCCGTGATCAGATACTCGCAGTTCTTGGAAGCGCTCACGACGTGACATCCCTGACAACAGAACAGACAGGACCCCGGGTGACCCTCGGGGTCCTTCTGGGAAGACGCCGACCTGCGGGGGAGTGCTCCGAGTACCCGTGAGTCCCCCTTGGTCACCTTCCTGCCGATCTGGAGATCAGCTTTCCGGTGTGCGATCATCGACGCCATGACATCGATCAGAAAGGGCCATGCCGCGTAGGCGCCCTTCCGAGGTCCGCCCGCGACGGTTGCGGTGCGGAACCCACAGACCCTCGATCCACCAGGTCCCCGGTCTCACCTCCCGGCCCATGGCCGCGGTGATCGCCCTGGAACACACCCTCCTGGAACCAGGCGAGGTAGCCGAGGCGCTACGGGCCTGGACGCGGGACGTCATCCCCGGCACCATGACGAGGCTTCCGCCCACCTGTTCATGTCCTGGATGCTCGTGGGAAGACGATCCGCGCGGAGACCTCGAACGGATACTCATCGCGCTGCCCCGCTGGGCCAGGCCGTACCTCTACAGCCTGGTGCTTCCCATCGACAGGAGCTTTCTCGCCCGGACGTCACCGGACCCCCGTGCCTCGCCTGATCGGCCGTGGTGGCGGCAACGGCGACGTCCGTACTTCGGGGACGGCGCCAGCTGACCGGGTGGTGGCACGGGGAGCTCCTCGGCTCCGTTGGGAGGACATCGACTTCGCAGACGGACTGCTCGCCGTACGGCAGACGCTCCAGCGGGCGGGCGGCTCTCTTCAGTTCGCCGATCCCAAGACGGACCGGTCTCGTCGAGTCGTCCCCGCGCCGGAACCGACCTTGGCGGCGCTCCGCAAGCACAAGCGGGCTCAAGCGGGCTCAAGCGGGCTCAAGCGGGCTCAAGCGGGCTCAAGCGGGCTCAAGCGGCCGGACAGCTCGCCGCGGGCAAACGCCGGCGGAACCCCGGGCTCGTCTTCCCCGTTACCTTTTTGATCGTCCCTGATGAGAGTCGGGGAGCCAGGTCACCCGGCCCGGCATGACTGATCGCCCCTGTCGTTTCGATGATCCGGGGGGTGTTGTCACCGGGCCTGGTGGCGTCGGTGGACCGCTAATAGGGACAAGGCGCTGTCTTGTGACGAAGAAGATCGTCTCGCCGTAACGTGGATGTCGGCTGCCGTCGCCAGATCTGTGACCAGGCCAAACACCCTCTGAACTGGAGTAGTGGCATGAGCGTCGACTACGCGGTGTTTGTCGGCTTAGACGTGGGCAAGGGCGAACACCACGCCTGCGCCCTGGACCCTCGCGGCAAGAAACTCCACGACAAGCCCCTGCCCAACGACGAGCAGCGCCTGCGCGCGCTGTTCGGCAAGCTCAAGACCCACGGGCCAGTGCTCGTCGTGGTCGATCAACCCGCCTCCATCGGCGCGCTACCCGTCGCCGTGGCTCGCGCCGAAGGCTGCCAGGTCGCCTACC
>NZ_NGFP01000066.1 GCF_002149035.1 Streptosporangium minutum | reverse complement strand
GTGGGGGCAGGCGACACGCTCCACGTCCGGCCGCCGTCCCGCGAGACGGCCTTCTCCCAAGGGAGACCGTGGTCGGGGAAGACGGTGATCGCGTCGCCGTCGACCGAGATCGACGAGGCCGAGGGGGGAGGAGGCACCTGGGAGGTGGCGGTCACCGCGATCAGCGCGACGGGGACGATGATCAGCGTGCGGGCCCGCCGTACGGCGTGATCGGCCCGGCAGCGGCGCGAGACCAGCCATGCGAGGCCCAGCGCGGGCAGGGCGACCAGGTCGGTCGGGTCGGCCAGCATCCGGGAGGGGCCCGCGAACAGGGTCCAGGCCTGGGAGGCGAGGGCCGCGCCCGTCGCCGTGGTCTTGACCAGGACGAAGCCGGTTCCCGTGGCGATCGTCGCGCCGAGGGCGGGCACGCGGACGAGCGCGAGCAGGGGTGGGGCCACGAGCAGGCCTGCGACGTCGCTCAGTTTGCCGGTGACCAGGCCGGGCCACAGGGCCTTGAGCACGTGGTCGTTGATCAGCAGCACGATGGTGGCGACCACGGTCACGGGGTGACCGAGCCAGGCCAGGGCGGGTGGGTGGACGGGTCCGGCAGGGATGGGCGGATGGCCGATCCTGGCCAGGGCAGAGCCGTACGGATGCCTCATGTCGCGATAGATGCATCGTGGCGGGGCATGGTTCGGACGGCATGGATTCTGTGATCAGGCTGTGCCGTGACGGGTGTCGGTCACCCCGCGAGTATGGCGCGGGACGGGTGGTAGGGGCGGGCGACGCGGCACACGTTCACAGCCCCGCAGGCGGCCAGGGAATGGATACCGGCCCTTGAACCCCGCCGAGGCCCCCTCGCCGCCCTGAGGGGCGATCAGGGCGCTCTGGAGGCGTGCGGTGCGGCCGCCGCCCCGTCGCGGAACGGATCGTCGCCTCCGCCTTCGCCGGGCGCGCGGCCCGGCCGGTCACCGTGAACCGCCGCCTGCGTCCGAAATGGGGTTGTCTGTCGGGAAAGGGGGGTCTGCCGGAGAACGAAGAAGGCGGGGTTCGCGTCAAGCGAACCCCGCCTCCCTCGCTAACCAGAGGTCTATGCGTCAGACGGCGCGGACCTGCGAGGCCTGCGGGCCCTTCTGGCCCTGCGTGATCTCGAATTCGACCCGCTGGCCGTCTTCGAGGCTACGGTAGCCATTGCCCTGGATCTCGGAGAAGTGCACGAACACATCCGGTGCACCGCCGTCCGGTGCGATGAAGCCGAAGCCCTTTTCAGCGTTGAACCACTTGACGGTTCCCTGAGCCATTAAAGCTCTCCCTCAGGATTTGAAACTTTGGGATTCACACCTCGTGAACCCCATGTGTCGTACAGCAAGCCCCGGGGTGGTTCAGTCAAACTGGTTTTCACAACGGGATTCAGCTAATACAACGCCATCACATCTAACACTATCCGGCGCACTCGTGTTCCCGCCATGAGGAAGATTCCTCGTAGACGGATCCCCGGGGCTGGCGCCCCGGGGATCACAGTGCAGACTGGAACCTGTTATGGGAAGCCCCCGGCTCGTCGCCACCGACCTCGACGGCACCGCTCTGCGCTCGGACGGAACCGTCTCCCCCCGTACCGCCGCCGCTTTCGCCCGTGTGGAGAGAGCCGGGGCCACGCTGGTCTTCGTGACCGGCAGGCCGCCCCGGTGGATGCACACGGTCGCGGGAGCCGTACGTCATAGAGGGCTGGCCATATGCGCCAACGGCGCCCTTGTCTACGACCTGCACACCGAGCAGATCGTCAAATCCCACCTCATCGCCGCAGATGTGCTTGAACAGGTCGTGAGACGGCTCCGCGAAAAGGTGCCCGAGCTGGCGTTCTCGGTGGAATACGAAGGTGGATTCGCCCATGAATCGGACTTCCGTCTCGGCCGTTGGGACGGCAAGGCGGTCGCCGGGCTCCGCGTCGGGACATCCACGCTCACCTCACGGCCGTGCGCCAAACTTCTGGCCCTGCATCCCCGGATGGACCCCGACGCCCTTCAGGAGACGGTCTGCGAGCTGGTCGGCGACCTGGTCACGCCCACCCACTCCAGCGGCCGCGCCCTGATCGAGATGAGCGCCCACGGTGTGACGAAGGCCTCGGCGCTGGCGGCGCTCGCAGAGGGACACGAGATCAAGTCCGCCGACGTGATCGCCTTCGGAGACATGCCCAACGACCTGCCGATGCTGCGGTGGGCGGGCACTTCCTACGCGGTCGCCAACGCCCACGCCGAGGTGCTGGCCGCGGTCGATCACGTGACCGCGGCCAACAACGACGACGGGGTCGCCAGGATCCTTGAGGACCTCTACAGGTGATTCTTGAGGACCTCTACAGGTAGGGGCCCGAGCTGCCCTGGTGGCCCTCCTGCGGGAGGGAGATGCCGCTGGGCAGTGCCTTGCGCATGTTCTCCAGCTGGGCGCGGGCCGCCATCTGCTGGGCGAAGAGCGTGGTCTGTATCCCGTGGAACAGGCCCTCAAGCCAGCCGACCAGCTGCGCGTGGGCGACCCGGAGCTCCGCCTCGCTCGGCGGGGTGCCGTTGTCGTCCTCGGTGAACGGCAGCGACAGGCGCTCCAGCTCGTCGACCAGCTCGGGCGCCAGACCGTCTTCGAGCTCCTTGATGGAGCTCTGGTGGATCTCCTTGAGTCGCTTGCGGCTGGCCTCGTCCAGCGGGGCCGCCCGGACCTCTTCGAGGAGCTGGCGGATCATGCTGCCGATCCGCATCACCTTGGCGGGCTGCTCGACCAACTCGGTGATCGACCGTCCCTCGCCGTCCTCCTCGGTCTGGACCCCCTGGGGGCCCATGACCACTATGTGCGGAGTGCTCTCCTCAGCGTTCATAGCACTCAACTTACTAGCAGGATTTTCCCGATGTGGTCCCCGGCCTCCAGGAACTTGTGAGCCTCGGCGGCCTCGCTCAGCGGCACCCGGGCGTGGATCACCGGCCGGATCGCCCCCGCCTCGACCAGGGGCCAGACGTTTTCGACGACACCGCGCACGATGACCCCCTTCTCGTCGACCGGGCGCGAGCGTAGCGTGGTGCCGTGCACGGAGGCCCGTTTGACGAGGAGAGCACCCAGGTCCAGTTCGCCCTTCGAGCCGCCCTGCATCCCGATCACGACCAGCCGGCCGCCGGTCTTGAGGGCCTTCACGTTCCCGGGCAGGTATCTCCCGCCGACGATGTCGAGGATCACATCGGCCCGGACCCTCTCCGCGAAGTCCTCCTCGCGGTAGTTGATCCCCTCGTCGGCGCCGAGCTCCACACAGCGGGCGATCTTCTCGGCGGACCCGGCAGTGACGACCACGCGCGAGCCGAACGCCTTGGCGAGCTGTACGGCCAGCGTGCCGATCCCGCTGGCACCACCGTGAACGAGAAGCGTCTCGCCCTTCCTCAGGCGCGCGGTCATGAACACGTTGGACCAGACCGTGCACGCCACCTCGGGCAGAGCGGCCGCCTCGACCAGGTCCACGCCCCCGGGCACGCGCATGACCTGCTGCCAGGGCACCGAGACCCGTTCCGCGTAGCCGCCTCCGGCGAGCAGCGCGCACACCCGGTCGCCCGGCTTGAAGTCCTCGACGTCCGAGCCCACCTCGGCGACCACGCCGGAGCACTCCAGCCCCGGGTACGGCGGGGCGCCCGGGGGCGGGTCGTACAGCCCCTGCCTCTGCATCACATCGGCGCGGTTGACCGCCGAGGCGGCCACGTCGATGAGGACGTCGCCCGGTCCGGGGCGGGGTTCGGGGACCTCCCGCCAGGTCAGCACTTCAGGTCCACCAGGTTTATCGATCACGATGGCGTGCATGTGACCAAAGTATCCGGTGGGCTCAACTTGGTGGTTGCCCGCATTGACGAGAACACAGGGCGTTAACCTGCTATGTGTTTGCTGCCCTTTTATGCCCATCCCGAGGGGGAACACGGTGGCGAGACACGATCGTGAGGAGTCTCTCGAGGAGCAGCTCGCCTGGCTCGACGCTATCAAGGAGCAGGACGAGGTGCCTCCCGTCGCGGTGAAGAGCACCGCGATGGACGCGGTGGACGACGCCGCGATCTCGCCATACCCGAAGGACCCGTGGAGTTCGGTGCCGTCGGAGCCCGACGTGGCCTCGTCGCCGCTGTTCCGCACGGCCGTCGACTCGGCGTACGACCCCGCGGGCGCACCCGTGACCATGACGGACCCGCCGGCTGAGGAAGCCGACGCGGCCGACTGGATGGAGGCGGGCGACACGGTGAGAGCCTTCACCCTGCCCTCCGTCACGGCGCCCCCGAGCCAGGACAACGACGGATTCCTGGCCCCTCTCAAGCCCCTGCCCCGCCAGGAGCAGGGCGAGGGCGGCGGTCACAGCACGGGCGAGTTCACCGGTCCCGAGGTCCGCGCGCCGCACGCCGAGACCGAGTCGCGGCAGGAGCCGTCCCGCGGCCTGTTCGAGCAGCCCCGCCGCGCCGGGGAGCCGGTGGAGTCCTTCACGTTCCGCACCGCCGAGCCCGCCGGTCCCACCCTCGAACCGTTCAAGCCTCCGGCCCCGGAACCCGAGGGGTTCGCCTTCGGCGGCACAGGCTCCGACCGCGACGGTTTCACGCTGCCGAACGCCGGGGCCGGGCGTGACGCGTTCGCCTTCGGCGGTGCCGACCGTGACCGGTTCGCGCTGCCGGACGCCGGCTCCGACCCTGACGCGTCCGCCTCCGGCGGCGCCGAGCAGCGCGACGACCGGTCCGGCTCCGGTGGCGCCGATCGAGACGATTCCCGCTCCGGCGGTGTGGAGCAGCGCGACGACCGGCCCGCTTCCGGCTCCGAGCAGGGTGATTCCCCCTCCGGCGCCGAGTCGCACGATGACCGGTCCGCCTCTACCGGCGTCGAGCAGGACCGCGACCGGCCGACCTTCAAGGTCGGCGTCGAGCAGGACCGCGACTGGCCGGTCATCAAGGCCGGCGTCGAGCAGGACCGTGACCGGCCGGCTTTCAAGGTCGGCGTCGAGCAGGACCGTGACCGGCCGGCTTTCAAGGCCGAGCCGTTCACCGGCGGCGATTTCCTCCGGCCGGCTCCGGAACGCTCCGATCCCGAGGCCGCCGAGCCGTTCCGGGTGCCGGAGTCCTTCGGCGCCGACCGCCCGGACCAGGCCACGCCGCCGGAACGGGCCCCCGGCACGTTCGGCTCGGACTCCTCCGGATTCCCGGGCTTCGCACGTGACTGGGACAGGCCCTTCGGCTCGGACCGGGACACGCCTTCCCCGTCGGCCAGGGAGACGGCCTTCGCACCCGAGGGGGAGACGGCCTCCACGCCCGGCCGGGACCAGCCTCCGGCCTCGGACCGTGGCACCGCCTTCGCGCCCGATCGGGACAAGCCCTTCGGCTCGGACCGTGGCACCGCCTTCGCGCCCGATCGGGACAGGCCCTTCGGCTCGGACCGGGACACGTCCCCGGCGTCCGGCCGGGACACGGCTTTCGCGTCCGAGCGGGAGGCGGCCTTCACACCCGAGCGGGACCGGCCCTTCACCTCGGACCGGGACACGTCTTCCGCATCGGGCAGGGAGACGGCCGAGCCGGCGCGGGAGCCGTACCAGGCACGCCGCCGTCAGTCGGTCCCTCCGCCCGCCTTCAGCGCTCCCTCCCGTCAGCAGGTGCCGGGCGTGCCCAGGCCGTCGGCCGACAGCCTCGATCCCGAATCGCTGCTCAGGGGCCGCCGCAACGGGCCCGCCGGCGGCTGGCGCAAGCTGATCTACAAGGCCTCAGCAGGTTTGATCAAGCCTGGTGAGTCCCCCGAGGTCCGCCGCCGCCGCGAACTGGTCGCCCGTGCCCGCACACCCGTCGCCACGGGTCACCATCGGGTCGCCGTGCTGAGCCTCAAGGGCGGTGTCGGAAAGACCACCACCACGGTCGGCCTCGGCGCCACCCTCGCCCAGGTCCGCGGTGACCGGGTCATCGCGGTCGACGCCAACCCCGACCGCGGCACCCTGTCGGACAAGCTCGAACTCGAAACCTCCGCCACCGTCCGCGACCTGCTCAACGAGCGCCAGCAGATCAAGCGCTATGTCGACATCCGGGCCTTCACCTCGCAGGCCCCGTCCCGCCTGGAGATCCTCGCCTCCGACCGTGACCCGTCGGTGTCGGAGGCCTTCAGCTCATCCGACTACCAGTCGGTGGCCCAGGTCCTGGAGAACTTCTACTCGATCTGTATTACCGACTGCGGCACCGGCCTGCTCCACTCGGCCATGTCCGGCGTTCTCGGCCTGGCCGACCAGCTCGTCCTGGTCAGCTCCCCGTCCGTGGACGGCGCTCGTGCAGCCTCGGCCACCCTGGACTGGCTGGAGGCCCACCACTACGAGGAGCTGGTCCGCTCCGCCACGGTGGTGCTGTGCAGCGTCCGCCCCCGTTCGAAGTCCACCGTGGACCTCGACCGCCTGGAGGCCCACTTCGCGGCCCGATGCCGTGCCGTGATCCGCATCCCCTACGACCCCCATCTCGAAGAGGGCGCGGAGATCGACCTGGAGAGGCTGCAGTCCACCACCCGCGAGTCCTACCTCCGCCTGGCGGCCTCGGTGGGTGACGGCTTCGCCGCCACGCAACTCTGAATCCGGTACGGCAGGCGCCCCGTCTCCGGACGGAGACGGGGCGCCTGCCGAGTCCCGTGCACGCCTCGGGCGGTGAGAGGCTAAGGTGCAATCTGACACGTTCTTCGGAGCGTGTCGCCAGGAGAGCTCGCCTAGTGGACGATGGCGGCGGTCTTGAAAACCGCTAGGGGCTTTGCGGCTCCTCGTGGGTTCGAATCCCACGCTCTCCGCTCACCAGGGGAAACGTCGGAAGCCGGGTCCGGTGAAGATCACCGGACCGCTCCGATGGGAACAAAATGGGAACACCCCGTCATGATCTTGCCTCTTTCGGGCCCTTCCAGTCGGGGATGAGCGCCACCACCTTCTCCGCCGCATCGTCCAGGACGGCCCGTCGGACGTGCTGGTAGAGATCCCGGGTGATGGTCGTCGTCGAGTGCCCCAGCTGCACCGAGACCACCTTCACGTCCAGCCCCGCCTCCAGGCCGAGGGTCGCCGCCGTGTGCCGCGCCTCGTGCAACTTGATCACTGGCAGACCGGCCGTCCGCGCGACCGCCTTGAAGCCCTCGGTGACCCGGTCCGGAGGTAGAGGCCGGCCATCCGCCCGCGGGAAGACGAGATCGTGATCCTCGTACTCCTCGCCCGCCATCCTCGCCCGCCGCTGCTTCCTCTGGTGAGCCTTGAGCAGCCGCACCGTCTCCGCGTCGAGGGAGATGACCCGCTGACCGGCCCGCGACTTCGGGGTGTCGACGACGATCCGCCCGCCCAACTGCAGGATGGTCTGCACGATCCTCGCGTGCCCGGTCTCCAGGTCGAGGTCAGTCCACCGCAGCCCGCACGCCTCGCCGCGGCGTAGACCACGCAGCAGCACGATGCGGTACAGCAGGCCGAGCGGATCCGTCTCTGCGGCCTGGAGGAACGTGCCGACCTGCTCGGGTGCCCATACCCGCGCCGGGTCGCGCTCCTCGGGCGGTAGCTCGACGCCGAGGCACGGGTTGAACTCGACCATGCGCCGCTTGACCGCCCAATTGTAGGCGTTGCGCAGGGTGGCGAACACCCGATGCTGCGTCGCGACCCCTGTGACTTTGTGCCGCGCACGCACGTCCCCGGGCAGGTGCGGCGGGCGCTTCTCCGCCCCGGCCGTGAGGATCTCCGCGTTCCACTCCTCGATCGTGTCGAACAGGCCGTCGATGTGCGCGGCGCGCAGGCGGTCGCGGGGAATCACGCCGAGCTGGGGGAGCAGGTAGTGGTCGAGGTGCTGACGCCAACCCCGCCGAGTCGACTCCTTCTTTGCGCGCTTGGAGGCATACCAGTCCTCCAGCAACTCGGCCACTGTGCCGGCCGACGCCGCCAGGTCCACGCCGAGTTTTACCTTGCGCCGCATGGTCTCGACGTCGGGCAGTTCCTGGCCGTGCTTCACCTCGAAAATGAGGTCGCCGATCCGCCGCCGCATCACGTCGTCATCCCGGGCCAGCTTCACTAGATCCTCGACATGGCCGAACGCCTTCTCGGCCGCGGTCTGCGTGGCGAAGCCGAACCGCTTGAGCTGCCGTCCCCGGCGCTCGGTGGTGTCGAGGCGCGTTGAGAAGCCGTGTGTTCCGTGTCGCCGATTCTTCAACTGCGGGCAGCGGGAATCGAGCGGCTTGTCTGTCTCGGGATCCTTACATCCACAGCGCTTGGAGTAGGAAGCTCTCAAGAGGCATCTCCCGTTTCCTCGATCCTGGCGGCCATGGACCAGGAAGCATTCGCGAGATGTCCATGGGCGCGACCGAGTGCTTTTCGACCGGATAGTCCGAGCTCAGCTATCTGTTCAAGGATGTGTCCGAGCTGGTCAAGCTCGCCACCGGCCTCTTCGAACGCTTCAGCAGTGGTGTTCGAAGGAAGAGTCAGCTGTGTCACCTTCTTCGCCTTCACTGTGACGCCTTGCGCGGGCATCTCGATGTCTGCGACAGAGATAGGTGGAGTCATCAGCCGATACACAGTCGTCTTGAGAATCTCAGCCAAGACGAGCAACTCGGCTGCGGTAAATGCCCGGCGCCCCTTTTCCGCGCTGGAGACGGCTTGTCGGCTCCACGGTCTGCCGAGGTAGTCAGCAATCGCGTCTCCCAGTTGAGCCTGGGATAGGCCAAGGCCTTCACGGACTCTGAGCACGTTCTCCCCGATGACCTCTTCGATCTTCATGTCCACCCTCTCTGTTGTTAGGTGCAGCATGACAGTGATGGCACGGGTTGACAACCGTTGACCAGGGGTGGAAGCTATGGCATTACGTCATGCCGAAACTTCCATGGAGGCTGAATGTCCCCCCAGGTCCAGCACGAGGACCGCAGGCTTACGACAGATGAAGTCGCTGTTCGTTACCGCACTGCGCCGTCGACTGTCCGCTACTGGCGTCACATCGGGATCGGCCCTCGAGGCGTAAAGATCGGACGCAAGGTTCTGTATCAGGAGTCTGAGCTGCTTCGTTGGGAGCAGGAGAGGGCGGCACAGGAGTACGGGGGCGCCGCCTAATGAAGCCCCCCAACAACGCCGAAGGGTCGAGCCCCTGCCAGGACTCGACCCTCAATTCGGCGCCCTACAACGCCAACAACGCTGCCTACACCGTAGCGCGCAAGAGGCGTGCTCGTCACGTCCCGGGCCAGGTTCCGATTGTCCTCGCCGCGACGATCTACCCGCCCGCGTACGGCATGAGTCAGGCGCTCATCGTCCCTGACGAGACGTGCCCCGGCTGCTCGTGCTGGCACAGCCACCGGATCAAGTACCCGGCGCCTGTACTGGTCTTCCGGAAGGCGCGGTGTGGCGCTCGGTACGAGCTCGCTCTCCGCAAGCCCGCCGTCAAGCGCGGACGGAGGGCGGCGTGACCAATCACATGCTCGTCGGCGCCCTGGCCCTCGTGGGCCGGGGCTGGCCGGTGTTCCCCTGCATTCCGGGCGGTAAGAAGCCGCTCGGCGAGCTCGTCCCGAACGGTTTCCACGGGGCGACCACCGACATTGAGTTGGTTACGCGGTGGTGGACGGCCTACCCGAACGCGAACGTCGGTGTCCCCACCGGTCACCCCACTGTCGACGCGTTCGACGTGGACGTGAAGCCCGCCGGCACCGGGTGGGAGGCGTTCAACCGGCTCAAGCGCGCCGATGTCCTGCCCGTCCCCCTGGCCGTGGTCCGCACCCCCTCGGGTGGGCTGCACGCCTACTACCCGGGCACCTCACAGGCGTGCGGGTCGCTGCCTAAGCACTTCATCGACTTCAAGGCCGCGGGCGGTTACGTCCTGGTCCCGCCGTCGATCGTCGATGGGCAGCCGTATGAGCTGATCAGCGAACGTCCGGAAGCGCGGGACCAACTCAACTGGGGAGCGGTCAAGCAGTTTCTTAACCCGCCCCGGCCCATCACCACGGCGCCCCGCCGACCCACCACCGGCACCGGCATCCCCGGTCTCGCCGCATGGCTCGCCACCCAGACCAAGGGCAACCGCAACCGCGGACTGTTCTGGGCATGCTGTCGAGCCGTAGAGAACGGCGCCACTGAATCCGACCTTGACGAGCTGGTTCGCGTGATCAGCGCGCAGGGCCTCGACGAGCGGGAGGCGCACCGCACGGCGGCCGACGCCTTCCGCACCGCACGGAGGAGCGCGTGAGCGACTACCCGCCGGAGCCGTTTACGCGTAGGCGCAAGCTCACCCGGGCGTCGGACATCGAGATCAAGCCGGTTACGTGGATGTGGGAGGACAACGGCGCGGGTCGCATCCCCGCTGGCTCTCAGGTCGTCGCCGCCGGTCGGGAAGGCACGGGCAAGTCGAGCTTCGGTATCTGGATGTCCGCCGGAGTCACCACGGGCACTCTGCCCGGCTCGCTGCTCGGCACGCCGTACGACGTGATCTACGTCGCGGTAGAGGACAGCTGGGAACACACCATCGCCGGACGGCTCAAGGCGGCCGGGGCGGACCTCGATCGCGTGTGGCGCCTCGACGTGGAAGTCAGCGAAGACGAGATCAGCACGATCAACCTGCCCTACGACTTCGACCTCCTCGAAGAATCCATTACCGAGTACGGCGTGAAGCTGGTTGTCCTCGACCCGCTCATATCCACCATCGGTTCCTCTGTGGACACCCACAAGGAGCGATCCGTGCGGACCGTCCTCGACCCGCTCGCCCGCATGGCCGACCGGACCGGCTGCGTCATGCTCGGCATCGCCCACTTCGGCAAGGCCGCCGGCACCGACGCCAGCTCACTGATCACAGGCTCAGGAGCGTTCAAGAACGTGCCTCGTGCCATCTTCGGCTTCGCCGTCGACCCCGAAGACGGGTCACGGGTCATGACCCAGACCAAGAACTCCCTCGGCCGGACCGATCTACCGTCACTGGCCTACAGCATTGAGTCGACCAAGGTTCAGACCACGGCCGGCGGTTACGCCGAGGTCGGCAAGTTCGTCTTCGGTGGCGAAGCGCCCCGGTCGGTCGAGCAGATCCTTGCCAGTAGCAGCAGCGACGGAGACCGGACTCAGGACAAGCTCGATGCTGTCGACTTCCTGAAGGACGCTCTCGATGGGGCGTGGTCCAAGACCACAGACATCCAGGAAGAGGCCAAGCAGGTTCACAGCATCTCCGAGCGAACCCTGAACCGTGCCCGCAAGGGCCTGGCCGTTGTCGCCAAGAAGTTCCCCACCGGCAAGGACGGCAAGGGCGAATGGTGGCTCTCGCTGCCCGAGCAGAGCGCGAACCTTCCCGCGCCGGAACCTGAGGGCAAGGGTGCCACTGAGTCGGATAGTGAGGGCAAGGGTGCCACGCCCGACGCTGTGACCTCGGAAGACTGCCAGGGTGCCAACCAGGACCGTGTCATGGAACTTTGGCACCCTGGCACCCTTGCCCCCGATCCCGAGCCGATTGACGACTCACCCGAGCTAGTTGCCGACGTCGTCCCGATCAAGCGCACCCGGACCGTCAAGCCCAAATGCGGGTGGTGCGAGAAGGCGTTCACCCCGGTACGTCAGGCCGCGTACTGCTCGAAGAACTGTCGGCAGAACGCCAACCGCGCCAGCAAGAAGAAGACCGGCGAATAACCGTGACTGACCAGCACTACGACAGGGGCTCGCGGGTCACCCTGCGAGCCCTCTCCGCCTTCGAGGCATGGGTCATCAACCACGCCCACCGAGACAAGAGCCGCGGGATTTCGCTCCCTCCCGAAGTCCTCGACGTCTGCCGGCAGATCTTCGCGCCCCCTTCCGCCGACGGAAGTAAATCTGGGCCGCCTGAAATCGTTGTACTGAGCACAAAAGAAGTGGCATCCCGGATGGGCTGTTCGCCCCGATGGGTTCGCCACCTCTGCAAGACAGGCCAGATGCCCGGCGCCCACAAGCGAAACCGTGCCTGGGTAGTAATCAGGACCAAGGAGACCGATGGGCACGGCAAAGATGAAGACCGCGACTGAGACCCTCGACGACCTCAAGGCGCGCATCCTCTCCGGCGACGAAACCGTCACCGCCGAAGAACTCGGCCACGCGACACAGGCCGCCGATCACGAGAAGCTCCGCGAGCAGGCCGCCGAGATCCTCGCCGCCGAGCAGGCCGCAACCGACCAGCTCGCCCGTATCCGCGGCATCGGCGCGAATCTCATCGCAGCCTACGAAGACGACCAGGAGCAAGCCGACTTCAACGCCCTCAGAGACGCAGTCGCCAACATCGTCAGACGCTCCGAACGCCGCAAAGACGCCTTCAACAAGGCCTACGGCGCACTCGCCAGAGAAGGCGTCCCCATCGGCGGTGAACCCACGGCCGGTATCAGCCGGCGCGAAGCCGGAATGGGTCTCGGTGACCGCATCATCGTCAACGACCAGGTCATCACCTACAGCGCGCCAGGCGCCACGTGCGCCGACGCTATCGCCTCAGCTCTCGGCGACACGGGCAAGAGCAACGGCTTTCTCGCCCCCAACATCACCTTGGTTGCTAAGCGCCGGCCCCGCCAGGAAAGCCCCGAGCAGGCGCAGCGCCGCGAACAGATGCGCCTCGACATGCTCACCCGAATGCGGGAGCAGGAGTCAGTAAGCCGCTAAGCCCGGCACCGCTGCCAGTGGTCTCCTCCTACCCGGGCAGCAGCGGTGCCGTCATGGCCCCGGCTCGCACGTGTCGGGTCGGGTCGGGGCCATCACACACTTGGAGACAACGTGATCGACATCCCTAAGAAGCTGCTCATCTTCAACGCCGAGGACTGGCCTGGCCGACAGCCAAGCCACCGCCTCAGCATTGACCTACTCGTCAAGCGCGAACACTGGAGACGAGCACAAGACCAGTGGTCACACAGCACCGGCATCTGGCGCGACACATTCGAGGAATGGCAGCGCGTACAGCTCTCCGCACGACAAGCAGCGCCGTGACCTGCATAAACGTCCCCAGGGTGGGGGGGTACCCGAAGATCAATTCGGAAGGTCGCCCGGTACGGTATAGCGCTCACCTGTCACTGTGCATGACGAAGTTCCAAAGGCAGGAATGAGGCCGTCGTGAAGTCGATCAGAGAGCCGCTGCCGCCGCCGGCGGGCCTGGCGGAGCGTGGGCTGGAGGCGTGGAACCGGTTGACGGTCGAGTACGACTTCCGTACCGACGAGGTTCACGTCGTCCGGGAGTTCTGCCGGACCCTCGACACGTTGGAGCGCCTGGCTACGGAGCTGGAGAGCGCGCCCACGATGGTGATGAGCCCGTCTCAGGGGCTGGTTCCGAACCGGTTGTTCGCCGAGGTTCGTCAGCAGCGTCTTGCGTTGCGCGGGTTGGCGTCGTCGCTGGCTTTGCCGGATGCGGCGGGTGGCCGTGGTGGCGATGGCATGACGGTGTCGGAGAACGCCCGGAAGGCGTCGCGGGCAAGGTGGTCGCGTGGCGCGTAAGTGGGTCGACGTCGATGACCGGCGGGAGCTGCTGGAGGAGGCGTACGAGGTGACGACGCTGGCCATGTACGCCTCGATGCTGTCGCCGGACCTGGAGGGGGTGGCGTGCGGGTCGTATGGGCGCCTGGTCGAGCTGGCGGAGGAGTTGGACATGCCGGCGCCGCCGCTGCTGGCTGAGGTGGGGAAGTCGGGGGCGTCTACTCCGTTGGATGCCTGGTTGAGCGAGGGCGGCCTGTATCACTCGGGTCGGCGTTGGTGCGATCTCCGCGACGGTGGCCACTGGGCTCACCAGTGCGGGTAGGGGAGTTTTGAGAGTTTTAAGAGCCTCTTACGTATGCGCGCGGGAGGGGTTTCGTGACTTTCGTGACGCCCTTACACGTGCGCGCGTAGAGGTCCTGTAGAAACTGCAGAAATGACGGTGGCCCCGTCTCGCCCTTCACGAGACGGGGCCACTGGCCCGGCCGTCCCCGGGGTAACGACCAGGGAGCGCGCATGCGGCCGGGAATCTTCAGGCGCGACGACACGGGGAAGGTGTGGTGTGCCGCCGCGCCAGCTCATGAAGGGCCGCCGGCGCAGATCTCGGCCCACTCCTCATCGGTCACCCGGGCCACGCCGAGGGCGTCGGCCGCATGGTTCAGGTCCTCGCGGGTGAGCTGCCAGCGGCGAGCGAGGATGATTGCCAGCTCTCGCGCGGTCATCCGGAGTCGCGGTGGTTGGCCTGGACCCGCTTGACGGTCGCCACGATCCGATCGAGTGCGGCCTCGACTTCTAGCGTGACCTGGGTTCCGTCTGGCCAGTAGCGGACCGGGGGAGTCTCTTGCGGGATGGTCTCGGCAGTGTCGCCGGTCTTATCGTGGGCCATGGGTCGGACCTCCATCGTCCGATCAAGGGCCGTCACGACGTTCTCAGCGTCGGGGCGGCCCGTTACGTTGTGCGACCTAGGAAGGACTGTACGTCCTACTCGTACAGCTCGTACAGCCTGTGTAATACGGACCGTATGCGCAGGTCGTTAAGCCTGTCCGTAACGTTTTCCACGTGACGATTGACCACCTCGACAAGCGGCCGTTCTTCGAGCAGCTCGCGCGGATCATCGCCGACCAGATCAAGGCCGGCGAGTACGAACCCCGCCAGGTGTTGCCGAGCGAGACGCAGCTGCAGCAGGCGCACGGCATCGCCCGCGGCACGGTCCGCCACGCGATGCGCATCCTCGGCGAGCAGGGGTGGACGGTGACGGTTCAGGGCCGCGGCACCTACGTCAACGATCGGGAGCACTGGCCGGCCGAGTAGGGGCGCCGGCAGTGTGGCACCTCACGGAGGGGCTGGGGGTGTCACGCGGGAGGGTGTTACAGGTCAGAAGGGGTGCCACGCATCGTGGCACCCCTTCATGGCACCCCCGTGGCGGGGGCGTGGCGCCCGGGTGTGGCACCCGTGGCAGCAAGATCAAAACTTGTGCGCGCGCAGCCCACGCGCAGCCGTGAGCCCGTCAGGCTGACGGGCTCACCGCGGGCTCAGTCGACGTTGGGTCGCTCCGACATCAGGTATCGCTGCGCGTCGTCGTCGTAGCCGATCACGTCGGCCTCGATCAGCCTCTTGAGTTGCTTCTGTGCCCACGCCCTGGACATGTCGGTGGACTCCCACAGCGGCCTGAGGTCGCGTGTGGCGAAGTCGCGGGCGCCACCGTCCCACAGCCCTTTCAGGTGCTTCATGAGGGCCGCTCCGCGCTCCTGCGGCGTCATCGTCACCGCGGGCGGGGTGAACTCCCATTCGGGGTCGTCGGGGTCGTCGTCGATCGGGTCGTCGAGGCCGGCCTGAACCTCGGGGTCGGGGTCGTCGGTGCTCAGGTACTCACTCGCCACGTTGCGCACCTCCTCATCATCGTCGTCGGGGTCGTCGTCGAGGTCGGCGGGCCGCTCCAACAGAGCGGCGGCCACCCCGAGCGGCTTGGCGCCCCCTGCTAGCCGGGACAGCGCCGCAGTGGTCTCGTCGACCCGCTTGTCTGCCGCCGGCCACCGTGCGGCGTGCTCTCTCATCGCTGCGTTGGCGAGCTCGTCGTCGAACTCGCCGGCGGCGTCGATGCCCCACGCGTAGGTCCGCATCGGCATTGCGATCCGCCCATCCGGAATGGATGGCGCGTCCAGGTAGGCCATACCGGGCTGAGCGTTGGTCCACAGCTCCGGGCGCGCTCCGGCGTCCTGTTGCCGCTCTGACAAGCCGAACGAGGCATCAGCGCTGTTCTCCACGCCGAAGCACATCTTCGCGAGCTGGCCGCGCGCCAGCGTGGGCATCTGCGTATAGTCCGACCGCTGCAGGCTCATGACGATCGTCCCGCCTGCGGACCGGATCGCCTTGAGCATGGACAAGAACTGCTCTTGTTCCTTGTCGGACAGGCAGTCGAAGATGTCGGGGAACTCCTCCAGCCAGATCAGCCAGTAGGTGAGCCCACAGCCCGGCTTCCACTTCGCCAGCCCCTTGCCGGCCAGGTAGTCGGTGCGTGGCTTCACCTGCTTCTGCAGCTCCGACAGCATCGCCTTCACACCCGCCGGGGTGGTCTCGAACCTGTGCAGGGACTCCTCCAGCGGTCCGAGGGTCTGCCGTCCCTTGGTGATGTCGCCAGCGAACACCGCGCCGTCGAACCGGGTGACGAACTCGGCGAGGTAGTTCCAGGCGCCGCCGAAGCCCTTGCCCGCGCCGGTCATGCCCATCATCTGCAGGTGGTGGCCGATGATGACGTACCGCAGTTCGTCGAGGTCCTGCCACAGGGCCAAGCGGAACGGTTCGGCGACGCTCGCACCTGGCCGGGACGGGCCCGGCCAGGGGATGGGCCGCGTCATCACCCGCGGGTCGCTGATCGTCACCTTGGCGCGGCTGGCGTCGTCGGGGTCGAGGCTCGTGGTGATCGACCCGGGCGGCAACCCAATCCCGGACTCGATGTAGGGGACCTTCCGTTGCAGGTCCTCGGCGGTCTGCCGTCCCTGCTCCAACTGGACGGCGCCCTCGACCTTGTGTGCGGTCGCTGCGGTGGTGCGCGCCTCGATCGCGAGGCCGGCCCGCTCGGCGCCCTGGCCGAACAGCAGCGCCAGTGGATCGGACATCGCGCCGGGCGCGTCCCACCCCTTCAGCCGGATGATGGTCCGGATGTTCCACGTCAACGCCATGGTGAATCCGCCGATGAGCACCAGGCGGCCGGTGACGACGGTGGTCGAGCCGTTGATCGTGGCCGCGGTCACCCACAGCCCGGACAGCAGCGTTGTGGCGGTGGTGTGGATGCGCCCCCACACCCCGCGGGCGTGCGACTGGCCGTAGGTGACGCCGGTCAGCACCAGCACGGCGGTGGACAGCAGGAACGCCGTCCACGCGACCACCTGCGGGTCATCGGAGGCGAGGATTGCGTGGAAGGCCGTCCCGACGCCGAACGCCAGGATGCCGACCACCCACGGGCCGGACAGGGTGACGAGCTTGGACACGCCCTTGGCGACGACTTTGTCCATCGACGACTCGGGGTCGACGGTCGCGAGCTCCTTGCTACGGGTGGCCATCAGTTGTCGTCCCAGTTGAAGACGGGCTTCTTCTTGTCCTTGATCGCGGGCAACTGGTCGATGAACTCCTTGCGGAACTGCTGGTGGAACTTCACCAGCTCGACCCCGGCGCCCTTCTGCAGCTCCGCGGCCCGCTTGAGCCGCTTGACGACGCGGCGGGCGCGCAGCCGTACGTCAGGGGCGCCCATCAGCGCGAGCACCGGGTGCCCCTTGAAGCTGCGGATCAGCACCGCGTACAGCTCGTCGGCGCCGATGAGGAACTCCCCGTGAAGGTCCCGGCACAGCGCCCGCCCGACCTTGGCGTAGTCGGTGACGGCCCGCGGACCACCCCACGGGATGTTGCTCAGCTCGGGGATCCGGCTACGGCCGGGACGGTCGGCGGTCATCGCTCGTCCTCCTCGTCGTCGTCGATCACGTCGGCGTCGGCGACGTGGTGTTTGCCGGTGCGGTAGGCGTCGCCGATCACCCGGGCGGAATCGCGGGCGTCGTAGCGGAGCGGGCGGGCGCCGGCGAGCGCGGCCACCAGGTCATCGAGCGCGGTGAGGAACAGGCGGATCACCGCCCAGATACCCGCCCAGATGCTCGGGCGGGGGACATGGTGAATCATGGATCTCTCTCCTTCATTGGGGAGACCCGCCCCTGGACCTGCTTTCGACGGTTGATCCGGGGGCGGACCTGGTTTCAGGGAGGGGTCAGGTCGAGGCGGGGCTGTGGCCGTTCATGGCGGCGGTGCGGTTCCGCCACTCACGTTCCCGCCACTGCTGCCGAAGGACCTTGATCGGAGGTCCGGCGAAGACCTCGGCAGGCGTCATGCCCGCGGTCAGCTCCTCATCGGTCGGCTCGTCGCCCCAGGGGCCTTCCCACGGCTGCTCGCTGTCCTCGGCCGACTGCTTCGGGACGGGCATGTTCCACGCCTTGCGGAAGACGGCCTTGCCGAGCTCGGTGAGTCCGGCCGCGTCCAGGTCGGCTTCGCTCGGCAGGTTGTCCTTCGTGAACTCGGTGGCGAAAGCCAGAGCATTCCGCGCTTCTTCCTCCTTGCTGATCTTCCGCGAGGGAGCAGCGGGGACCGACGTCCTGTCCTCGACGACGTCCTGTCCTCGCAGCACCGGGCCGGGCTTCGCCTCGGCGAGGGAGTCGAGGTATGCCTTGATCTTCACGGCGCGCGGCTGCCCGATCTTCAGGTCCCGCTTCAGGCGGCTCACCGCGGGCGCCTGCCCCTCGGCAATCTCGGCGGCGTACCTGGCTGCGGCGACCGGGAACAGCTCATCAGGTGCGGGTGTGAGAACCGGCATCGGAGCAGGTGAGAGCGCGGGTACGGCGGGTACGTCGATCGGTTCCCCAATTGGGGAACCGACGTCAGCCGTACCCGACTGGACCTCCTTGTGATTCACAAGGAAGTCCGGGACGGTGACCTCGACCCTTTCGAGAGTGTCAGCGGTGACACCCTCGGACATGGGCACCTCGACTTCGTCCCGGGCGGCGACGCCGAGCAGGTGCGCCAACCCGCCCAGGGCGATCGGCGGCACCACCGACACCGCGACCACCAGCACCCAGGACGCGCCACCCAGGACGATCACCTCAGCTTCGAGGAGATGGAACATGGCGTTGCCCAGGACGGAGACGACCACCGCGGCGAGCGCGTGGCCGAACGCGTGCCCGCGCACCTCGGCCGAGTACTTGCTCTTGTCGGTCGCGATGCGGGTCGCGGCGATCCCGTAGGCGTCCACCGTGATCGGCAGCAGCCACGACATCGACACCTCGACGCCGAACACGTGGAACACGGTGGTCCACCCAGCGAGCTCGCCGAGGCCGGACTGTGCGGTGAAGGACGCGGTCACGGTGGCGAGGGCGACCAGGGCAACGCACCCGATCACGGTCCAGTCGCGGCGGGCGTTCACAGGCCACCGTCCAGGACCCGGGCGGCCGTACCGAGCGCCTCGGCGAACTCGGTGAACGACCGGATGTCGAGGCCGGCGATGACATGGCCCCAGTCGTAGGCGTCGGTCGGGTCGAGGTCGCGGACCATCCGCTGTCCGCCGACGTAGTAGGACAGGCGGCCCAGCACCGGGTAGCGGGTACCGTTCTCGTCGGCCTGCACGTAGCAGATGACGACCTGACCCGGACCGCCGAACGGACCAAGGCCGGCGGTGTGGGTGCGGTCCGGGCCGGCGTCGGCGTGCTCGACCGCGCACCATGGCGGGCACGGCAAGGGAAGCTGTACGTTCTCAGACACGGTTCTGTCTCCTGTGTGTGCAGGGGATGGGGTCGAGGCCACGGCCGGTGGTGAGACACCGGCCGTGGCCGTACTGCTAAGAGAGGTCAGTGGTTGCGGCCGGTTCGGCGCTCTGGCGGCTGACGATGATGTCCTCGACCGTCGCGGCCATGGCGGACACCTCGGACTCGGACATGCACTCACGGGCCGCGTTGTAGGCCACCTCCGCCACGGTGTCGCCGTCGAAGGTCGTGGCCAGCTCGACGCCGCACAGCATCCCGGCGCGCATCGCCAGTTCAAACGCGACGTTCTCGCGGATCTCCTCGCCGCGGCGCCGGCGGATGACCATCTTCACGGCGTGGATGATCTCCTCCCGCTCGTCCTCATTGAGGAGACTGGCCCGGTACTCCTCCCAGATCGGGGCGTCGACTCCAGCGGTGCGCATCTGCTCGGCGAGCATCGTCACCGCCGACAGGTAACCGGAGACGTAGCAGACGCGGACCTCAAGGTCGGACAGTGCGGCGCCCGCATCGGCGAGGACCTCGACCGTCTTGTCTTCGCTGTGGGGGAGCTCGATCGCGGTCCACGCGCCGCCCGGGTCACGGGAGACGATGACCGCGTCCGCCGTGATGCCCTCGCGCTGCTGAGCGTCCTGCAGCTCTTTCAGCATCGAGGCGGCGGTGGCCTGGTCGAGGCGGCGGCCGGTGTAGGTGCGGACCTGGCGGCCCTCGGCGGTGTCGACGGTGCCGCGCACCCCGTACTCGCGGCCGGCCGGTACGGCGGTGTGGGTCGAGCACTCGAAGAGCTGCCCGCGCTCGCCGGACCCGGCGGGGATCATCGGGGCGTCGGTGGCGCTGCAGCGGATACAGGCGATGCCGTCGAGCTGGTCGTCAGTGGGCCTGATGATGTCGCTAAGGTTGGGCATTGGATCTACTTCCTGTTCGTGCAGGTGGTGATCTAGGCCTCGGGCGGTGGTTGCACACCGGCCGGGGCCGCCTCGCTTATTGCCAACTTTGTTTGCCAACAGTCTGTACGTTAGCCACGGGGAGATTGTCGGTCAATACTCTTGGCCTACTTTCTTGGCATACAAAGTTGTGACAGCATGAGTCCGTGACCACTGATGAAGAGCGTTTGAATCGCATCGCGGAGCTCCGCGACCAACTCGACGCCATACGCGCTGAACTGTTCGCCGAGATCCGAGCGGTGTTCCCCGAGAACCGAGGCGAGCCCCCAAAGCGGGGGCTGCTCACCGAAGTCACCAGGCGCGCACGTTGGACCCGCGAGTACGTTGCGCAGATCCGCGACGGCAAGGCGGGTGACTGATGGGAACAGGTTGGGAACAACAGGACCGAATGTGACCGATGATCATTGTCGTTAGCCAACGCTCCACGGCCCGTGTCACCAGCGCAGCCGAAAACAGTCAATAGTGACCAACGGTCACCAACGTAATGGTCAGGTGTCTTGAAAACCGCTAGGGGCTTTGCGGCTCCTCGTGGGTTCGAATCCCACGCTCTCCGCCAGGCTTGCGAAACGGCGTCTGACCAGGGATTTCCCTCGGACCGGGCGCCGTTGATCGTTTCCGGGATGCGCAGCCGTACGTCACCGTGAGCGGCTCTCGGCCGGTGTTCGCGGAATATACGCGGAATGATGTTGGTCGCGTTTCCCCAGGTGGCTGCCCCTGGATGGTGGCTTGAGACCTTGTCGTGCAAGGGACAGGCTCAAGCGACGAGGTTCTTGGCCAGAACGACGCTGTCGTAGTTGGTGACGTCCCACTTCCACGTTCCGATCGATGTGTAGCCGTGGTGCCTGTACCAGGTGATGAGATCGGTGGCCTGCGAGGAAGTGTCGATCACCACCCTTGATGCACCCAGAGTGGCGATGCGAGTCTCAGCCAAGGCCAGGAGACGATGTCCCAGGCCTGTTCCTCGTCGGGCTGGATCCACTGCGAGCTGCCAGAAGGATCCCGCATCGGTGGATGAAGGGTAGCCAGGTGGAGTGTCGTACGCCCCTGTCACCGTGACGCTTCCGATGATCGCCTCCTGCTCCAGGGCGATCCAGCACTCCCCTTTGTCCAGGCGGTTCAGTGTGTCTTCAGGAGCCTGGTAGGAGGCGAAGAAGACGAGTCCGGCGGCTGCGTGATCCGCATACGCGCGGTGCAGGAACGTGGTGAGCTCTTCCACTGAGTCGCTGTCGGCGAAGCGCCGCATGATGATCGGTTCCACAGGACCATGTTGTCCCACGGCTCTCCTTCTCGGAGATCATCCCGACAGGTCGGCCTTCGATGAACAGCCGTCGCACCAGAAAGAGTGAAGGGACCCCGGTACTACCCGAGGTCCCTTCGCGTCTCCGCTCACGCCGCCAGCGCATCCTCGATCCGCCGGTTAGCGATCTCCATGCCGCCGTCGATGCACTTGGCGTAGACCTTGAGCAGTACGTCCACCCCATGGCCTGCCCGCTCGGCCACGTCAGGAGCGGCAACGCCCGCGTTGAGCCAGAGGGAGACCTTGACTTGCTCGACCTCGCCGACGATGTAGCAGCCGTGCGGGAAGACCTGGTCGAAGCCGATGGGGATGGGGCCTTGGATAGCCATGGGCTCTACCTTTCGTCCATCCCCTTAGACAGTCGCGACCGATCCGCAGAAGTGAGGTGTCTAGGGGGCTATGCAAGCGCAGATATCCGGAGTCTGCCCCAACTGTCTAGGAGGGTAAACGCGATGAAGTAAAAATGCTTTAGATGAGCGAAACAAAGAGGCTTTGTGGAGGAAATGTGAAGATAATGTCGTTATGTGCGGTGGGGGGCGGCCTTCGCTTGCCAGCTCAATGAAACTGCGAGTGTGACAGCTTCTTCTCTCAAGGGATCGCCGAGGTGGATCAGGCGCCCGTCTGTGCTTGCGCTGTTCGCGTGGGCCTTGTTGGTCGGCCTTGAAGTCCTCTGGATCCCGGCGACCAGGGTGAACTTGCCTCTCAGCTGGATGGCGATCCTGGTGGTCTGGCTGTGGGCGATCGTTCAGTCCGTAAAGGCAGTGATGTCCTACTTATCGAGGAAGGCGTACGGCCGGTGCGTTGCCGCATCGGTCGCTATAGCGATCACCTGGGCTGTCGTCTGGACGACGAATTGGAACGCCCTCTACGTGGAGAGCTTCTTCGCGCTACATCGAGACACGTTTGCCCAGCTCGCCATCGCTCATGAAAATCATCGGCCACTGGTCGTGCCGTGGTGGATGAGGTACCTGTCGGTAGATGGTGAGGTTCAGAAGCAGGGCGATGCTATCTATCTCCCCGTGGTTCTAGACCAATGGCGCGGGGAGTCCGGAGCAGGGATCGCCTACCTGCCGGTTTCCAAAACGTCGCTCCAGACCTCCGCTGGCTCTGTGGGTGGTCCTGTTCATGACCTCGGGGACGGCTGGTGGTGGGTGGAGTAGGGGTCAGATGCGGCAATGGGCGGCCGTGGCGTCGTCGAACGCCTTCCCGCGGGGCCACTGAGAGCCGTCCGGATCGCTGTGCTCAGCCTCCCGCACCTGACGGATCAGCTCTTCGGGGCCGGAGTCGTCGAGCAGGTCGAGGGCTTGGCGCCAGGTGGCCAGGGCGAAGCGGTCGACGAGGCGGGAGGCTCCGTCGCTGAGCAGCGCGGCGGCGCGCACGCGGTCGGTGGGGACGGTGCCGGTGAGGGCCTGTTCGGCGGCGAGGGGGTCGACGGCGGCGACCCAGAACCCGCCGTCGCGGTTGCGGTGATCGCGCAGGGTCTCCACATACGCCCGATGGGCTGAGACGTGCCCGGGGCTGCCGGAGGCGAGCGCGTCCATGGCCGTCCGGTAGGTCGCGCCGACCTGGGCCTCCCGGTCGTCGCAGATGACCATCGGCTCCGCCGTACCGATCACGTCGAGGATGAGGACGGAGTCGGCCAGGACGAGGAAGTCGAGGGCGTCGGCCGTACGGCGGAGCATGACCACGGTGGCCGAGGGCGAGCCGGGATGGGTCAGGTCGCAGACGAAGTCGTGCAGGGAGGCCACGGCCTTGATGCCCTCGGCCAGGATCTCCGTCAACGGCTTGCCGTCCTGGGCCAGGCCGGCGATGAGGGTGGAGCCGAGGGAGCGCGCGTACCAGGCGACACCGTGAACGCAGCCGGATTCCGAGCCGGGCGGGGTGCCGGCGCCGTCGAGCAGGACGAGCGCGTCCGGGGTGGCGCCGACGAAGTCCTCATTCGGACGGCCGGGGGCCGCTTCGGTGGCGAAGGTGACGCGCATCGGGGTCAGGTCTCCTCGTGCCGGTAGAGCGGGCTGGCCAGTTCCGCTCTGACCGGTTCCCCGGTCGCCGGGTCGTATTCCACCCCCACCACGGTGGAAAAGCGGTTTTCGCCGACCTGCCCCCACAGGGTGGCGATCTCGGAGGTGAGCAGATCGACCACGCCGAGGGTGCCTTGGGGGTGGATGCCGGTGAAGACCAGAAGGTTGCCGTTGCCGTCGGGGCGGGCCAGTCGCCCGAGGTAGGCGTAGTCGACCGGGCGCGCCGGGTCGGAGTCCTCGCCCGAGCGGTAGCTGTCCCCCGTGCGGCGGTCTCGCAGGGTCCACGCACCGTCCTTGATCCACTCCAGGACCGGGTCGGATTCATACAGCGCGCCCATGACCGGCGACAGCTTCGGCCCGCAGATGATGATGAGGTTGGGCCGGTTCAGGTCGATCTCGCCGCCGAGCGGGACGTGTTCGAGGTTGAGCGCCAGGTCGAAGCCGCGGGCCAGGTCTTCCAGGCGCTTGGCGGCGGTGACGTCTTCCATGGCGACCACGGGCCGGGCGTTGTTGGCCTCGCGCTTGAGCGGGGTGGCCAGGGTGATCGTGCCGGTGCCGAGGAAGGCGCCCTCGGGGGCGGGGCCGGTGTGCTTGATCTGGTGGATACGCCCGCGTGACAGGCCGGCCTGTTCGGCGATCTGCGCGTAGGAGATACCTTGGGCGTGCAGCTCCTGGATGACGCGTCGACGCATCCGGGCCAGCTCGGTGACCTCCTGTTGTGCGGCGCTGAGCCGTTCGGTGGCGGCTCGGATCAACACGTACGGGTTGTCGATGGCGGCGATCCGCTCAAGGTCACTCGATGGCACGGTGGTTCTCCCTCGGTGGTGCTCAACCGAGTCTAGACCCCTAGACGAAATGTCGTCTATCCCCCTTGACGGTATGGATGTGAGTGGTTCGCCGGTTTTCGGGTGAACTGCGCGGATCGCCGAGCGCCGTCGCGGTACGCCTCTCGTCATCGCGCCTGGCCCAGCAGGATGGCCATCCAAAGTTTGTGCGCTTCGGCCGCGCGAGTCCGGCCGGTCTCGGTAATGGTGCGCGGCCTGCCCTGGACGATCCGGTGGACGAAGAAGACCCCGCCCGAACTGCGCAGCTCGTAGACGACCGCCCGGCAGTCGCAGGTCCAGGCGACCAGCCGGTAGCGGTCGTCGTCGCGCGGGTTCAGCCAGGTCAGCCGTTCATGGGTCGCCTGGAGCGGTGCCACGTGAGGGGCTATGCAGCTCACCGACGTGTCGCCGCTTCGGGAAGCGCCTCCAGGACGGCCCAGACGATGCGGCCTCTGTCGTCGCCGGTGATTCCCCAGGCCGCCGCCAGTTCGTTGACCAGCACCAATCCCCGCCCGTTCTCTCCGCTCGCGAGAGGCGGGAGCACCCGAGGGGAGAGGGGACCGCCCTCGTCCAGGACGCTGAGCCACATCCGGCTTCTGTCCGCCTCGATGGAGACGGTGAAGCGGCCCCCGAATCGGCCGCTGTCGGAGTGGCGGACCGCGTTCGTGGCCAGTTCACTGACGATGAGCTCGGCGTCGTCCACGCATGGCCAGTTGCGGAGAAACACGGTGATGAACCGGCGGGCTTCGGTGATCGAGGCGGGGGAGCCGAGGAAGGTGCGGGAGACGCGTGACGGCGACATGGGGGAACTCCGATGTCTAGGGGACTATACATGCATGCCGTCAGCGTATGAGTGACCTTAGAAGACACTCAAGCTATTCGACGTATAAATACGTCACTTAGCTCAGGCGGGTGGCCAACTCCTCATAGTCGGCACCGATCTGCCCCAGAAGATCCCGCAGTCCCTCGCCGTACACAGCAGCCGCCGCGAACGCCTCGAAGGTCTCCCCATGCGCGGCCACCTCTCCCGGCTCGCTCAGCATGAGATCACCGGTCAGGCTCTCCACCACGCTCACCGACCCGTCATAGATCGTGAACCCGTGTAGCGGGAACCCCGGCGTCTCTGTCGACCACGGCACCACCCCGAGTCCCACATGGGGAAGCGTCGAGACCTGAACCAGCCGATCAAGCTGCGCCCGCATCAACGCCGGCGACCCCGGCCACGTCCGAACCGCCCCCTCCGTCAGCACGAACGAGAACTCACGCCCCGACTCGAACAGGACAGCTTGCCCCTCCACCCGGACCGCCGCAGCCTTGGCCGCATCTTCCTCATCGACATCCCGGCCGAAAGCCAAGGCAAGCCGCGCATACTCCGCCGTCTGGAGCAACGCCGGGACCATTGCCGATTGAAACGACACCACCCGACGAGCCGAACGGAGCCGAGCAGCATTGGCCGCCTCTCGGCCGGCCAGCCCACCCTTGAGACGGGAGACCTCATCGCGTAGCCGTACGAGCAGAGCGTCCAACTCCCCGCGGCCCGCGTCATCCAGGCCCAGTGCTTCGACGAGCCGATCAACCGTCTCCGGGACCGGAAGAAGCTGCCCCGTCTCGATCCGAGAGATCGTCGGCTGGGCCACCCCAGCCCGCAACGCCAGATCCTTGCCGGTCAGCCCGGCATCCTTACGCAGCCGACGCAGCAACTCACCCAGCGCCCGCAGGCGATCCCGTCGATCCTCCACATCCAGCGTTCTACCAGCCGCTCACACATCGAGCGCAGCCCATCCCGGATCACTGCCGAATTGTTCTTATGGAGATCAAGCGGCGGCGCGGCGCGCCGCCGTACCCCCGGCCCTCCGCCCGCCCGCCATCCGGGCGTGCGGCCTGGGGGCCGGTCCCGGACGGCGGCGGGACACCGGGCCGGGCCCCGCACGTCGGCCTCGCCGTACTAGCCGGATGCTCCGACCCGGGTTGCCACGCCGCGGCACAGATACAGCCCTTACGATCGCCAGGTCGTGGCCAGTCGCCGTACATGGTTGGGGGCGATCGACGATCCAGGGCTCGTTCCTCACCCTGGATCACCGGATTACATGGCTGATCGCCGTCGCCATTCTCGGCACACGAAGATGCCTATGACCGGACGCAGGGGCCAGTTCGACTTGCATGCGTGACCTTCCGCAGGTTCTAGGCCACCATCTGTTCCTCTTAAGAGAGATATGAGGAGTTGAGTAGGGCCAGTGCAACCGGCCTTAACCGCGGACTCAGAACCCTCGCGGGCGTCAGGCTAGCCAGCGCGGTTCGATCACTGTCCCACACTGTCTTCATTAGCGCCTGGGCCGGACTTGTTACTTGAACGCTGGCTCTTCCCAGAGTTTGCATAGGTGCCTATACCTATCCCGTTTGTTTCCAGCGCGTCCATCGCACCAAGCAACATGGGCATATCTTCCACGCTGTAGGATCCATTCGCGATACGCAGAAGCTCTGTGACACGCTGGGGAGGGACCGCGATCATAGCCCCATTTGAGCCGACCTCAATTTCTATCCTCGTTCTTAGCCGGCCGTATGGCATCGAGGAATCCTGTGTTATCAAAGTCCACGGTTCTACACAGTCCTCCTCTTGTGAGACGTTCTTGGCGTAAACGGTGATCCCTCTACCGGTAATCTTCATCCAACGATCCTCGGTAAGAATGCGAATGTCGGGACTCTCGATGTCTTCGCCGGTGACGTGTATGAACATTGCGATCGGAACCCTCAGAACGGCAAGGGCTGCTGCCATCGTCGCGACATTGATATCGTCTATTTCGACGTCGTGGACTTGCGTGTAGTGGTTCACCTGGACTTTATAGAGCCATAGCATCAACGCCGTGTGAATTGTGGGCACATGGGTGCCCTTGGGCATCGATTTCCAATCTTTCTCAAATACTGCTTGAAGATCTGCCTCTCTTCCTTCTCGGAGTACTAGCAAGTACAACCCGTCGCTGTCGTAGGGCCACCGAACAACCGCCCCGTACTCGCTTAGGTGTGTGAAGGTTCGTGTCGGGTCCGTGTAACCGATCTCCAGTGGGAGGATTTCATCTTCGGCTAGCGGGCCAACTGCTTCCAGGTCGTATTGGAAACGGAGTTTATCTTGCTTCTCGATGTGAAACCATATCCGCTCGACTTTCCATCCTTTGTGTAGATGAACATGGCCATCGTAGCCAGCACCCTGCTGCTCCTGGTCAACGCAGAGAAGAATGTCGTGGGGGGAGAGTAGCTCGTCGAGAAGCTCTTGATTGCGGCGCCGTTCCTTGTCGCGCCCAGGACCTGCATCAAGCGGAATATGACCAAGGAGCAGGTCACCAGTAATGAAGAGTCGCAGCAGATACCAAAGCACAGCATCCGCTTCGCTGTCCCACCGCCCGAACGGCTGCCCCAACGCGCTGATAAATCCCTTGTCGTAGGCTGGGATGCCCGATTGCCGGAAGGACTTTGCGATCTCACTGCCCATAGTTCCTGCGAGCGCCGCCATCTTACGGCCGATCTTGCGATGTTCGCTGACTGGAGGTCTCTCAGCCATGTTCATCCATTTCCTCGTGAGCTCGTCAATGACGCTACCGCCCGGCCCTGACAAGATCGTGCCAGCGGGTCGCCATGCCTCGCGTGATATATCCGGGATGATCTTCCCTGGTCGGGAGAGGGCGAGAGTCGTACACCGAGGTCAGGGGCATGATGCGGTCAGGAACGTCGGCCCGCTGTAAAACCGTCGACGCTCTGACACTGGGAACTAAAGAAGGCGTACGACATCGATCGAGCTGAACGGAAGCCGTTCGGGGAATTGTGGATCATAAGGTGCCTGAGCTGAGGATTACCGCCGTGGCCAGGCACAATCAGACCGTGAAGCCTCTTCATCCTGAAGTCGCAGCTCAGAGTGGGTGAACTGATAGAGGTGAGCACTCAGGCCGCCGCTGGGCAGGTCGTCGGGCGATCCTGCCCAGTCCAAGCAACTCCACATCACCAGCTCCCGAGCTGTCCGGCTGGGAAGATGAAAAAGCTCACTGATCACTAAAATCCTGAGTTCACGCTGGCCAAGGTGCGTCACGCCGCATTGCGCCCAGCCCCATCATCCTGTGACGACCGGGTTCTGCGCCTGTCGGTGGCGGCTGGCAGCATGACGACATGACTATGCAGCCCCTCGATATCTCATGGCTCTGCGGCGAATACTCCGAGGAGTGCTACAGCTTCATCTACATCCGTGCCACGCCTGAGCAGGTGGTTGCCCGCCTCGGCGGTCGATGGGAGGACTTCACGCCGGGCCCCTTCCCCGACGACCCGGATCACTACCCACGTTCTGGGGAGCCTCTCGGCGTCACCTCCATCGGCGATTGGACGTTCGTTTTCGACCCTGACTGGCTCGGCACCTGCGAAGACGTGATCACTGAACTCTCCCAGGGCACCCGCCTCGTCTCCCAAGCCGCACTCGCCATCAAGGGCATGGACTACTTCTACTGGTGTGAGAACGGCGAGATCCGATTCTGCTCCGGAGTCGATACCGAACATCCGACGGAGATCCCGGACGAACTCGTGGACGCGATGGCGGAGATCGACAGGCTCTACCCATCGTTTCCCCCGCTCTACGAAGGGCCGGCTTTCCTACTCGTCGAGAACCTGACCGGGATCAGCGTGACGGAGCATCTACTGAAGAGCTCCACGTTCATGTGGGGCGTCGTCCCAGTACCAACCAAGTCGTAACGTTGGCCGATAGTGAGCCTTCTCCATCCTGAAGCCGCAGCTCAGAGCGAGTGGGCCGGTAGAGGTGAACACTCAGGCCGCCGCCGGACAGCTCGTCGGGCGATCCTGCCCAGTCCAAGCAACTCCACATCACCCGCTTCCGAACTGTCCGGCTGAGAGGACGAAAAGGGCTCCATGGACTTCCAGGATTCCCCGCTTCTGAAAGCCGCCCGGCTCTGTCCCGCCGACATCCAGACTGAGACTGGCGTCGATGTGGCCGACGTGCTGAAGTACCTGGAGCATGACGACTGGGAAACGGCCCTTCTCCTTCTCGAAGAGATCGGCGACGCACATCCTCAGCCGCCCCAGTTCTGGGAGCTGCTGGCCGACACCGCTCGCCTGTTGTGGCTTGCCAAGGACGCCTACTGGTACGGATGGCGGAGCAGCGAGGCTCGCAACGGTGCCGTTCTCGCCGAGCTCTGTCTGATGAGCGCAGAGGAGGGGGGCTGGCCCAGGCCCGCTCCTCCTGATGCAGTGCTTCGGCCCATGTGGGACATCGGCCATCTCACGCCCGAGGGTGAACCCCTGCTCAGCATCGCCATACTCTGGGTCGAGGGCCGCGCCCCCTTGAAGCCTGGGGAGTGCGGGCCGGTGAGACTGCTACCGCTGACCTTCGAGCACTGGCGGCACGTGAAGCCGGGCGATGCGATCACCATGCACGTGATGCGGCCCTCTACCGGTACGGCCCGCGTCACAGAAGTCATTCTCCCTGTAGCAGCCAGCTCCTAGTTGCAGTTCTAGTTGCAATCCACCGCCGTGCCATGCCGTTCCAGACGGACCGACGAAGCGCATTGGTCCAGGTGGAACTGATCGGGACGAGCGAGATCAGAGCTGCTAATGCGGTTGGGTCGGAGTACCGCGGCTCCTGGCTGAACATGTGTCCGGGAAGCTGGTCGCACTTGGGGTGAATCTTTCAGGCAGTCAGCGGAACGAAGACGGCGTTGTCTGTCGTGAGATAGGTATGGCTGACACGACTCACCGATCTGGACTGCCGATGACCGACGACCACGAGCCCACTGCCGAAGAGATCGAGGCATTTCAGCGCGAGGACTTCTTCGCCCCCCTATCGGCCTCTGCGGACGAGTACCCACGGGCATGGAACCGGTCTGCGGCTTTTATCTACAGGAGGATCGTTCGTCCCCTTGCACCTGCTCCACCCGAGTACGTCACCCTGCCTCTACTTGGTGCTGGCATCGGTGAAAGGCAGTGGGATGTGCCGCTGGCCATCGCCAAGTGGAACATGCTGTGGGAAGCCGCTCAGTTTCGACGCCGGTTCTTCTCAGAAGAGGAGATTCCCGGCGCGATGCGCGAGATCGCTGATCGTGGCGACGTGAATGTCGTATTCGTGCCGAGGACGACCACGCGCTACTACGAGTACCTACCCTTGTTCCACTTGCTGTCGCACTCAACCCTGGAGCGGTACGGCCTACCCCTGTTACGAGGCGGCCAATGGCCTTTTCTCATCGAGTCGACATCGGTTGACCGCTATCTCCCAGCAGACTTCGAAAACCGCGTATCCCATGCGTGGGCCTCGGCAGTGTGGCGGCATCTCATACCGGGTTCACCGCAGCGAGCCTTCAGCGCGTCTGACCCGATCCGGCTCCTAGCGCACAACCTGGACTTTTGGCTCCCACCTGTAACTGCCGTCATCCAGGAGATCCTTCGTGCTCTTCCCGTGGTAGATGCCACCGTCGCCGAGGAGGCTGTACCACTGGATGATGGAACGGTGCTTGAGGGCGCGGTGACCGCCAGCCCTCGCATGGGCTCGGACCTCTGGCGAGGGGAGGCGGAGGCGGCCGAGGTCATGCGACTGACAGTGGATCAAGCTGATGCTGATGGCCGGCTACGGGGAATCCTCGACGCTGTGCGCTCCCACCGTGTTGAGGATGACTTCTCTGAGCATTGGTCATATGCCCGGGAAGATTTCGAGCGCAAGTTGTATCACAAGCGCTCCAAGATCAAGGTCCGGTTCGTCGAACTCACTGACACTATCCCCGTGCAGGGTCCTGAGACGGAAGTGGAAGCCAACCTGGTGTTCTCCGACTTCCTCGCCCTACTGGATGAGCGTGAGCGCCAAGTGGTCATCCTACTGCACAGCGGCGTTACGAGGATTGGTGAAGTAGCCAGCATTCTGGGCTACAAGAACCACAGTCCGATCTCTAAACGCCTAGCACGAATCCGCAAGAAGGCAGCGGCGTACTTCGAAGTTCCATGACCTGACTCCATTGGCCCTGATCAGGCGATCCCGCGGTAGCCAGGAGACCAGGACTCGCCTGTCTAGTGCAGACACAACCGTGGGGCGCGGTCGGACCCCTTGCATCCCGCCTCTGCTCGGTCTCGAGGGCGTTGGTATGCCAGAGACGTAAGAGAGCCAGGGGAACGGAGCGCACCTAGTTGCGTTCGGGGCGCGACGTTCCTAGTGTTTACCCCAACATGTAGTAGGTAAGGTGCTCAAATCCACTACATGTTGTGGTTTCCCCTCTGCGAAGAGGGGGCTGGACAGAAAGAACCGGAGGGCTCGGAACCGGTACCAGCGGTTCCGAGCCGTCCCAGCGGTAAGAAACACCGGAACCAGAGCTTGGATCCAGGCGCTAACTACCTGTGCCTACACGTGCAGACTAGCCAGCGCCTGCGCCTATGAGCAATCGATGTCCGGTGCCGTTCGGCAGGGTCGCGACCTCGCCCTGCCACGACACAAGGAGAACGAATGGGGAGCAGTCAGGGCCTTTGGGTGGCGGTCATTGCTACCGCAGGCTTCGTTGTTGGCATCGTCGGGGGGGCTTTGGCCTGGATGGGAGGGACTCCCACCGCACTTGCGGTACTTGTCGGCGCGGGGGGCTTCGCAGGCTTCATGACCCTCGCACTGGCCATCGCTAACTTCTTAGCTCGGGCACAGTCCTAACCCTTGCTTCATGAATCAGGTGATCGGCGGTCCGGGGCTTCGTTCTTCCGCCTCGGACCGTCGTGCCCGTCGTGTGCCCGATGGGACGGGAAACAAGGGGGAACAGCGGGGAGTCACGGGGAACGCGATCAATGCTGTGATCTTCGTCTTCGCAGGTCGAGCATGATCGGCATACGTCTTTGCAAGCAGGCTGTCAGGAGTTCGAGCCGTCACACAGCACGTGCTGTACTTCAGCGGTTCGCCGGCCGCCGACGCCCTGCTGACTCTGTGGGTCGCTACTCCCGTTCGGTTCCGACCACGAACCTGCTTACCGGCTGCCATGCACCCTTACCGGTTACCAGACAGAATCAGGTTAAACGACGAAAGGTGCCGGATGGGCCGCCTGCGGGAAGCAGCTACAGGGTTCGCCTTCACGATGATCTTAGGATTGATCGGGTTCGGTGTGGTCTTCGGGATATCCGCGCTGTTCGACCTGCCGTGGCTGGTGAACGTACTGGGTGGCCGACCCATAGAACTCATCGGTTCGCTCTTCCTGTTGGTCCTGCTGGGACTCGTGGCCTTCGTTGTGTGGTTGGTGCGGAAGATCAGGGAAAGGCAACGCCACCCGGCTGAGTGACATCCGCAGATGTGAGCGCCGGAGGACGCGGCGACCGAAGGCAGGGTGAAGACCCTGTACGGGGTTGCAGTTTGGGTTGCAGTTCACCGCCGTACCAGTCCGTTCCAAGAAGGTCGCCGACGGGCGTTGGTCCAGGTGGGACCGTTCTGAACGATGGCGCCCCGAGCTGCTAATGCGGTTTGGGTCGGGACGTCAGTGCCGTGCCCGTCAGGAGGGTGAGCAAGGGGGACTCGCGGGGACTCACGGGCAAGGCGAAATCGTCTCTGACCTGGAACGCAGCAGCTCAGAGGGTCGCGTACTGAGATCTTCCAAACTGGTGAACAGCGACCGCGTGACGACCGATCCGACCGGGTCCTTCTAAACTGCGGAAATGATCGAGTTGGGTTCGCGGGAGCGTACGCAGCCGCCGCCGCCTCACATCGTGTGGGAGAGTCTGGCCGCCCCTCGGCGACCTGGCGGACGGCAGTGGCTGGATCTGCACTCCGATGAAGTCGAGCCGCGTATCCTCCGGGCGGTGGAGCCGGAACTCGTGGTCTGGTCGTCGTTGTGGCAGGAAAGGCCCGACGACGAGATCCGATTCGACATCCGGCCGACCGAGGACGGCGGGTGCTCCCTGCGCTGGACGCTACTGACACCTGCGGAAGCTCCGGAACAGGCTGTGATCGATCGTCTGCGTCACCGGCTCAACTTCCTGATCAATGCCCAGCTCCGGTTCTCCTTCGGGCAGTGAGGGCTCTCGGCGGACGCGTACTGCAACAGAGGCACACGACAGCTCACATCCACACCCGTCCAGCACTGCTCAAGACCGGATTGTGAGCCGCCGATCATGGCCGGGATGGTCCTGATAAGGAAGCGGTCTTGAAGGTCAGGTCGTGCCCGTTGCGTGCCCGATGGTGCGGGCAATCGCGGGAGATTGTAGTTGACTTGACTGAAGTGGCACGTGATGGCGGCCAGCACGCACACAACGCTGAGGTCGGCGCTCGAGCAGCTTGCGGTCCCGGTTATGCGCCCTTCCATTAGGAGGTGTGATTGCTCTATTTGGCAATGAGATCAATCGTGGCGACGACGGCCGAGATCATGCCGCAGAAGGCAGCGGTGGTGGCCACCGACTTCTCTGGCGCAACCCATAGTCCTCGGTTGAGTTCACGCCACTTCGGCGGCACCACAGCGAACTTCAGCTTCTGCCACTTGTGCTGCTGATACGAGCACCCCATCAGGAGGCCGTGAGCGTTTTTCCGGCAGGGTTCTCTATCGCGCGTGAGGGCGCCGCACCACACCGGCACGCGAAAGAGGAAGAACACCGTGGTCAACCCGGACAGAGCAAGCAAGCCCGCAGGGCCGACTGATTGAGTCAACCAACCTGTGATCACCACCACAAAGAGCAGGTAACCCCAGTACTTCCTGAGTGATCCCGATTTTCGTTTGGCCACGCCCGGACACTACTGAATGCATCAGAGCATGAACAGAGAGCAAGTATTCACCCCAAAGCTACGTGCATGTCACGTTGACGAGGCTCGCATCCTAGGGGTACATCACCACGCTAGACAGCAGAACATCGGGGGCCAAGCTTTGTATAATCCGCTGTGCCAGTTCGAGAGCGTGATGGCACGCCGGTTGGCATGCCATCAAGGGCGACCAACGAGGGAGATTCACGGTCACTCACAGACATCCCGCCGCCCAGCTCGCCATCTGAAGATCGGGCAGATTCGCAAGCAGGATGTTAAGCGTGGCGACTGTCGAGCGCGGTTGCAGTTTGGGTTGCAGTTCCGCGCCATGTTGCCCGGTTCAGGAACGGCCGTTCACGGGCGTCGGCCCAGGTTGAACGTCCTGGAATGATCACGGCCCAAGCTGCTAATGCGGTTTGGGTAGGTGCCCTATCGCCTGGCGCCACGGTTAAGGTCAAGGCGTGGACGAGGCCATAGCGAGTGCGGAAAGGTGGCGCGGACAGGTTCGGGCGCGAGGTTCCATCGAGCAGGACCGTGAGGTGCTGGCCCGGCTGATCGAGTACGACCATGATCCGTTCGAAACCGAACTGTATGAAAGCTTCTCCGACCCGCAGAACCGGTTGGTCGACAGAGCCGAGAGGTCCTATGCCGGTCAGTACGACCGCCGCCTACGCCGGCTGCGAGAGCGTGCCAGGCACGCCGAGGTCGATGAATAGGCGTTGCGGGATATGCGCGGGATGATCTTCGGTGGTCGAGGTACGGGAAGATGCTGCCGCCCTGGTCAGAGACCTTGTCTCAGCTGGGGAGGCAGCCCTCTTGAAAACCGCTAGGGGCTTTGCGGCTCCTCGTGGGTTCGAATCCCACGCTCTCCGCTGAGCACCGCGAACGGCGTCTGACCAGGGATTTCCCCCGGGCCGGGCGCCGTTGATCGTTTCCGGGGTGCGCAGCCGTACGCCACCGTGAGCGGCTCTCAGCTTCTACGGCAAGGACGGGGTGCTGACCGGTAGCGACCGGGAGAACCAGGAGGTCTCCATGCTCGCTCTGCGCCTGCTGCAGTCCGCCCTGGTGTTTATCGACACGCTGCTGGTCCAGTCGATCCCCAAGGACCCCGGGTGGGCCGACAAGCTCACCGACGCCGACCGGCGCGCCTTGTCGCCACTGTTCTGGTCGCACGCGAACCTGTACGGGTCGATCGAGATCGACATGGACGCCCATCTCGATCTGGGCCTGGCCGCCTGATGGGAGCTGCTCATCCATGACGCCTGCGACCGGTCACGGCCAGCGCCCCTTTGTGGGCCTCGGCCGGGATCGGGCTCCACGCCCGGGCGCATGCGTCGGTCTGGAGCCGTCCGTGCAGGTGGTCGGACTCGTGGTCGACCAGCCGGGCGAGGGATCGGTCAGCGGCCGGAGGCAGGGAGGTAGGGGGTGCCGTTCGCGGCCCGGGGCTGGTGAGAGCCATGACCTCTATGCAGAAGGTTGCGTGGGGTCAGCGGCTGTGCATCGTGCGGAGATCTTCCTTAGCTCCTCCAACAGCTCGGGCGGTCCGTCCACCGTGAAGTCGGCGTTGAGCATGAGGATGTGCAGGGCGAGTTGGTGAGGGGTGTCGGCGCCCGCGTGGACGATGCACGTGTTGTCGTCCACCGGGTCCACCTGCACCGCGCTGGGCACCTTGATCGAGTCGGCCGGGGCATGCACGGTCACCTCCGCCCGGTAAAGGAAGAGCGCCGTGTCCACCCCCCGCGGGACGAGGTCGGGCGGTGGCGTCTCCCGGGGGGTGAAGCGAGGGCCGTGCGGGATCCGCAACGTCATCCGGTCGGCCCGGAACGTCCGCCAGTCCCCTCGGTGCACATCCCAGGCGACCAGATACCAGCGTCGGTTCATATGCACGAGCTGGTACGGCTCGGCGTCCCGGACCTGATCACCGTCGGCATGCGTGCGATAGTCGAAGCGCAGCCGGTGATGGTCCCGGCAGGCGGCGCTGATCGTGGTGAGGGTCTCGGCATCGACGGGGGCACTCGCCGCTGTGATCGGTGTGGTGTGGCTGTGCAGGGCGTTGACCCGGTTGCGCAGCCGTGACGGGAGCACCTGCTCCAGCTTGGCCAGCGCCCGCACGGATGTCTCCTCGATGCCCGTGACCGCGCCACCGGCGGCAGTGCGCAGGCCCACGGCCACCGCGACGGCTTCCTCGTCATCGAGCAGCAGGGGAGGCAGCGCCTGGAGGTCAGTCCGCGCACGATCCGCTATGACATCGACAAGCTGCGCAACCTCGGCTATCCGATTCAGGCCACGATGGGCGCGATCGGGGGCTACCGATTGGGGGC
>NZ_NGFP01000065.1 GCF_002149035.1 Streptosporangium minutum | reverse complement strand
GGACGGGGCGGGGCACGGGCTGATCGGCGTGCGCGAGCGGGTGGCCCTGTTCCAGGGCCGGCTGTCGGCGGGGCCGCTGCCCGGCGGCGGGTACGGCGTCCGGGTCACGCTCCCGCTGGCCGCGCGGGTCAGGCCGGGCGAGGTGGTCACGTGAGCGTCTCCGTCATCCTCGCCCCCGATCCGCCGGAGATCCTCACGCTCACCGCCCACGACCCCCGACGAGAACCTGCAAGGGCGGCTCCCCGCTCATGGTGTCGCCGCCCGAGCGGCTGTCCGGCGCGATCCGCACGGCGGCCCGACCCGTAAGGATGCCGTGACCGCCGGGCGACCTCGGATGGTTACCTTCGGTCATATGCACAGTAAGAAGCTCGCCGTCGTCGGCGTGGCCACCCTGGCGGCTCTTGCCGCTCCGGCGGTGGCGCACGCCTCCCCCGACACCTCGGTGACGGTGACCGTGATGGGCACCTCGGACCTGCACGGCAACACCCTGAACTGGGACTACTTCAAGAACACCAAGTTCACCGACAGCAAGGGCAACGACGTCGGCCTGGCCAAGGTCTCGACGCTGGTCAACAAGATCCGCGCCGAGCGCGGCGCGGACCGGACCCTGCTGTTCGACTCCGGCGACACCATCCAGGGCACGCCGCTGGCCTACTACTACGCCAAGATGGAGCCGGTCGACGAGACGGGCGGCCTCCACCCCATGGCCCGCGCGATGAACGCCATCGGGTACGACGCGGTGACCCTGGGCAACCACGAGTTCAACTACGGCCTGCCACTGCTGGCCACGTGGGTGCGGCAGATGAAGGCCCCGGTGCTCGGCGCCAACGCCGTCCACGCCAGGACGGGCCTGCCCGCCTACCGGCCGTTCACCATCAAGACGATGAAGATCAAGGGCGAGAAGCCGGTCCGGGTCGGCGTGCTCGGCCTGACCAACCCGGGCGTGGCGATCTGGGACAAGGCCAACGTCGAGGGCAGGCTGCGCTTCACCGACCTGGTCAAGAGCGCCAGGAAGTGGGTGCCGGTCATCCGCGGCCTCGGCGCGGACGTGGTCGTGGTCACCGCGCACGCGGGCGACAGCGGGATGTCCTCCTACGGCGGCGACCTGCCCGTCGAGAACGCCTCGGCCATGGTCGCCGAGGAGGTCCCGGGGGTGGACGCGGTGCTGTTCGGGCACGCGCACAACGAGGTGGCCCAGAAGTTCGTCACCAACAAGGCCACCGGCCGGCAGGTGCTGCTCACCGAGCCCGCCAAGTGGGGCCAGCGGCTGAGCGTGATCGACTTCCAGCTCACCAAGAAGCGCGGCAAGTGGGCGGTCACCGGGAAGTCCTCCACCACGCTGAACACCAACACGGTGGACGAGGACCCGAAGATCGTCGCGCTCATGAAGGAACAGCACGACACCACGGTCAAGTACGTCAACACGGTGGTGGCCCAGTCGAAGGAGCAGCTGTCGGCGGCCGAGTCGCCGTACAAGGACACCCCGATCCTGGACTACATCCAGAAGGTCCAGACCGAGACGGTGCGCAAGGCCCTGGAGGGTACGGCCGACGCCTCGCTGCCGGTGCTGTCGATCTCCGCGCCGTTCAGCAGGAGCGCCACCTTCCCCGCCGGGCCGGTGAGCGTGCGTGACATGGCGGGCCTGTACATCTACGACAACACGCTGATGGCCGTGAAGCTCACCGGGGCCCAGCTCAAGGACTACCTGGAGTACTCGGCCCGGTACTACAACCAGCTCGCGCCGGACGCCCCGGTGGACCTGGCCGCGCTGACCAACGCCAACGGCACCCCCGACTACAACTACGACCAGCTCTCCGGCGTCACCTACGACGTCGACGTCGCCAAGCCGGTCGGCCTGCGGATCGCCGGACTGTCCTACCAGGGGCAGCCGGTCGCCGCCGACCAGCAGTTCGTGGTCGCGATCAACAACTACCGCCAGTCGGGCGGCGGCGGCTTCCCGCACGTCACGACCGCTCCGGTGGTCTACAACGCGCAGGTGGAGATCCGCCAGGCGCTGATCGACTACGCGACGGCGACCGGGGTCATCGACCCGGCCGGGTTCGCCGAGGCCGGCTGGAAGCTGACCCGGGACGGCAAGCCGCTCTTCTGAGGTTCCCGCGCGTCCCGGAGCCGCGGCACCGGGACGCGCGGCGGAGGTCAGCCCCGCGGGGGGACGTGGTGCAGGAACACCGTCTCCCGGTCGCCCTGCAGCCGGACGTCGAAGCGGTAGGACCGCTCTCCCGAGGGCGAGGCGACCAGCGTGCCGCGCCGTACCGGGTCCAGGCCGGCCAGGAACGGCGCGTCGCCGGTGAGGTAGACGCGGGTCCAGACCGGCTTGAGCAGGCCGCGGGCGAAGACCAGGAGCGGGATGTAGGTGTCCGGCCTGGCGGTGCGGAAGCGGTAGGAGCCGTCGGCCTCGGTCGGGCAGCGCCCGAACAGACCCGGCTGGCAGATCTCCAGCAGCGCGTCGGGCACCGGCTCGCCCGCGCCGTCCAGGACCCGGCCGTGCAGCTCGATCGCGTCCGGATGGTCCTCGGACACCGCGAAGGGCCCCTCGGCGTACGGCAGGGCGTACGCGAAGAACGGGCCCACCGTCTGCGACGGGGTCGGGGGCAGCGACGGGGCCGGCATCAGTCCTCCTCGAAGGGGGTCGCACCCAGCACGACGTCCCACTGGTAGCCGAGCGCCCATTCGGGCTCGGTGGTGTCCAGGTCGAAGGCGCAGACGAGCCGCTCGCGGTCCTCCGGCCGGGGCACCGACTGCAGGATCGGGTCATGGGCGAACAGCGGGTCGCCGGGGAAGTACATCTGGGTGATCAGCCGCTGGGTGAACGCGGTGCCGAACACCGAGAAGTGGATGTGCGCCGGCCGCCAGGCGTTGGGGTGGTTGCGCCAGGGGTAGGCGCCCGGCTTGATCGTGACGAACCGGTAGCGGCCGTCGGCGTCGGTCAGGCAACGGCCGGAGCCGGTGAAGTTGGGGTCCAGCGGGGCGGGGTGCCGGTCCACCGGGTGGGCGTACCTGCCGGTGGCGTTGGCCTGCCAGATCTCCACCAGCGTGTCCGGCACGGCCCGGCCCCGGCTGTCGAGGACCCGTCCGGTGACGATGATGCGCTCGCCGATCGGCTCGCCCTCGTGCTGCCTGGTCAGGTCGTGGTCCAGCGGCCCGACCGGCTGGTGGCCGTAGACCGGGTCGAGCAGTTCGGCCGCCTCGGGGTCGAGGGCGGGCCGCACCGGCGGTCGCGCGGGCGCGCGCAGCACGGTGCTGCGGTAGGAGGGGGTGAGGTGGTGCGGGTGCGGGTCGTCAGTCACGGGGTGCTCCGAAGTCGAAGGGCAGGCCGACGTAGTTCTCCGCGAGCGTGGTCGCGGCGGCCTCCGAGGAGGTGACGTAGTCGAGGTGGGAGGTCTGCAGGCGCCGGCCGTAGGCGTCGTCGGTGTCGAAGGTGTGCAGCAGCGTGGTCATCCACCAGGAGAAGTGCTGCGCCCGCCAGACCCTTTTCAGGCAGGTGGCGGAGTAGGCGTCCAGCAGCTCGGTGGAGCCCGTCGCGTAGAGGCCGGCCAGGGCCTCGGTCAGCACCCGCACGTCGGCGACGGCCAGGTTGAGGCCCTTGGCCCCGGTCGGCGGCACGATGTGGGCGGCGTCCCCGGCGAGGTAGAGCCTGCCGTAGCGCATCGGCTCGGCGACGAACGAGCGCATCGCGGACAGGTCCCTGGAGATGATCGGCCCCTCGGTCAGCGCGAACCCGGGGACCGTCTCCAGCCGCGCCCGCAGCTCCGCCCAGATCCGCTCGTCCGGCCAGTCGTCCAGCGAGGCGTCCGGCGGGACCTGGAGGTAGAAGCGGCTGATCTCCGGGGAGCGCATGCTGTGCAGCGCGAAGCCCCGGTCGCCGCGGGAGTAGATCAGCTCCTCGGCCGACGGCGGGACCTGGGCGAGAATGCCGAGCCAGGCGAACGGGTAGTCCCGCTGGAAGATCGACAGAACCCCGTCCGGGATGGACGGCCGGCAGACCCCGTGGAACCCGTCGCAGCCCGCGATGACGTCGCAGTCGAGGCGCTCCCCCTGGAAGGTGAGGTAGGGATCGGCCTCAAGTGAGTGCGGGACGACGTCCGGGACGTCGAAGAGGATCTTCCCGCCGTCGGCCAGCCTCCGGGCGATCAGGTCCTTGACGACCTCCTGCTGGCCGTACACGGTGATGGCCCGGCCGGGGACGAGCCTCTCGAACGGGATCCGGTGCCCGGCCCCGCCGTACCGCAGCTCGATGCCGTGGTGCGGCAGTCCCTCGGCGCGCATCCGCTCGCCGACGCCCGCCTCGTTGAGCACGTCCACCGTTCCCTGTTCCAGCACGCCGGCCCGGACGCGCTGTTCGACGTACTCCCGGCTGCGCGCCTCCAGCACGACCGAGTCGATGCCCCGCAGGTGGAGCAGATGGGACAGCAGCAGCCCGGCGGGGCCCGCCCCGACGATGCCGACCTGAGTTCGCATGGGCCGAGCATTCCCCACCGGCCGCGATATCCGTACTCCCGGCTTCCGCTCAGCGGAACCCGCCGCCGGAGCCACGGGCCGCCGGAGCCACGGGCCGCCCGGCCCGGACGGTCCCCGGCCGGCGCCCTCGTATCCCTCGGCCCGGCCGCGGGCGTTTCTCAGCCCGGTCGCGGGCGTCCCTCGGCCCGGCCGCAGGCGTCCCTTAGCCCGGCCGCGGGCGTTTCTCAGCCCGGCCGCGGGCGTTTCTCAGCCCAGGCGCGAGGTGAGGATGCCGGCACGGGCGAGCTGCACCTGGCGGGCCTTCTTCGCCGCGTAGCCCAGCAGCGGGCCGTTCCACGCGTGTACCACGAGCGTGTCCTCGACCTCGGTCCCGCCGTCCTTCTCGGTCAGGGCGAACCGGTAGTCCAGCCGCACCCCGCCGGGACTGTCCACCTCCCCCTCCACCGTCCGCGGCGTGCTGCGCAGCGTCACCTTGATCAGGTTGTCGTATTTGACCATGCCGAGGAACCTCAGGCGCTCGACCGAGGTGTAGCGGGTCTCCTCCCCGTTCTGCCGGACGTCCTTGACCGCGATGACCAGTGGAGAGAGCCCTACGTAGCTCTGCGGCTGGCTCAGGTGCGCGTGGAGCGCCGCCGGCGTGTTACGGACGTGGAAGGTATGACGAAGCGTGGCCTTTGGCACCGTTCTGCCCCCGTATGAAGATCTTTACTGGGAGACAGTAACGGGTTCGGCCATGTACCACCTGGCATGTTGCTCACCTCGTGTGAGGGAATCGAGCCTGCGGGGCAGTTCGCGGCGGGAGAAGGGGTCGGCCCCGGCGTTGCGGATGTGGATGCCCACGGCGTACATGTCCCGGACCTCCATGAGGGTGGAGTAGCCCGGCCAGGAGCGCAGGTCGCTGCCGTAGGCGTCGGCGAAGGCGTCGACGTCGGCGGCGGTCAGGCCGAAGCGCCGCTGGCCGTGGTAGGTGTGGACCAGGTCCCACTCACGGGGGCCGACCGCGACGCCGTCCCAGTCGCAGAGCACCACGTGGCCGTCGGTGCAGCGCAGCAGGTTGTCGATCCAGGCGTCGCCGTGCAGCAGCACCGGGGAGCCGTCCACGCCCAGGCCCGACCAGCGCTCGGTCAGCTCCGCGATGCGGTCACGGAGCCAGGCCCGCTGGCAGGGGGTGAGCTCCTCGGAGCGGTCCACCGCGTGGCGCACCTCCGACAGCGGGTCGGCGAACCGCTTCAGCGCCACCGGCGGCACCGGCAGCAGGTGCAGGCTGCGCAGGATCTCGCCCAGCTCCGTGGTGGTGGGACGGCCGCTGGCCGGGACGTAGTGCCAGAACGTGACGACCCTGCCCTCGTGCGCCACGGGCTGCTCGGAGATCTCGTCGGCCGGGCGGACCGCGGGGAAGCCCTGCTGGGCCAGCCAGCGGGCCACCGCGAGCACCACCGGCAGGCGGGTCAGCGCGTTGGGCGCGGTGGCGATCCTGACCACGATCTCGCTGCGCAGCTTGAAGACGGCGTTGCTGCGCACCCGCAGCAGCTCGGCGTCCCTGTGGTCGATGCCGAGCTCCTCGCAGACGTCACGCAGCACCGCGAACGCCTCCTCGGCGAGCGGGCCGCCCATCAGCTGACCGGCGCGGCGTCGGAGAGCAGCTCGGTCAGGCGGCGCACCGCCACCGCCTTGTGCCGGGTGGGCGGCACCTCCGACAGCAGCGCCCGCGCGCGGTTGAGGACGATGGAGGTGCGGTGCTCCGGCGGCACCTGGAGGAGGGCCTTCTGGGCCAGATGGCAGGCGTCCTCGACCTTGCCGTCGCGGATCAGGTGCGCGGCCTGGTCGAGCAGGATGAGCACCGGGTCGATGGCGTAGGGCCCGGAGGGGCCGGGCGACCAGTCGACCTCCTCGCCCAGCTCGATCAGGGTGCCGATCCGGTAGAACTGCAGCCGCCGCTCCGAGAAGCGGAAGGCCAGGTGGTCGTGGCCCTCCGGAGGCATCCTGGCGAAGATCCTCTCCGCCTCGGCCAGCGCCACCCGGGCGGCCTTGTGCTCGCCCATCCTGGCCAGTGCCCGCGCCTCCGCCGCCGCGCCGAGTGCCGCCGGCGAGCTGGGCGCGCTGCCGGCGAGCATCCTGGCCTCGCGTGCGAGCCGTACGGTCTCGGCCAGGTCGCCGTAGTAGTAGGGGAGCATCGCCTGCTGCGCCCGGACCAGGGCGCGCAGCCGCAGGTCGCCCATGTCGTCGGAGGCGGTGCGGGCGGTGCCGTACCAGGCGTGGGCCTGGCGGGTGTCGCCGAGCTTCATCAGCGCGTCGGCCGACAGCAGCGCGAGCATCACCGTGGCGTTGAGCAGGCGGCGGTGGGTCATCGCGGGCTGGCGGGTGGCGGAGAGCGTCCGCACGTCCGACAGCTCCAGCATCAGCCGGTAGAGCATCGGCAGCGGGGCGCTGGTGATGTATTCGCGGCGGTAGCGCAGCACCTGCTCGTCGAGCCGGTCGAGCTGCTCCTCGGAGACGGTGGTGAGGGCGAGCGTGCGGTCCAGGTCCTGGCGGGTCCGCTCGACCTCGGCGAGCAGCCGGCCGCTCATCGCGGACCGGGAGCCGAGCAGCGCGTGGTGGAACAGCGCGCGGCGCTCCATGTCGTCGTCGAACCGCTCTTCGGCCGGGTACGGCGGGCGGCCCTCGACGCCGGAGACGACCACGACCTTCGTCCCGCCGTCGTCCTCGCAGTAGTCGCCGGCCAGGCCGAGCCGTACGGCGTTGGCCCGGTAGAGCCGTGCCAGCAGGTCGATGGTCTGCGGCCGGGGCCTGGCGCGGTTGTTCTCCCACGCGTTGAGCAGGTCGATGCTGGCCCGCGCCTCACCGAGATCCTGGCGCTCGCACAGTTCCTCCAGCTCCTGGACCGACTGCCTGGCCGACCACCCCCGGGCCAGCCGGTGCGCCTTGAGCAGGCTCACCCCGCAGCAGCCGTGGATGGCCTGCGTCGTCTGCCACGGTGTCCACTGGCGGGCCCCGGCCTGTTCACGCCAGCGCCGGGCGCATGCGGGGGAATGCTCACCTCGGGCCACGGCGCCTCCCGGTCGCTGTTTACACAAGATTAACGAGAGCGCACCACAGCGTAAGCGTGCCTGTGCATTGCATTCCCTTTATCCGCAGGTTTTCCACGGAACATCGGTGAGTTTCCGGTCTATTCCACTGATCCTGCCCCAGCCCGGCCGGAAGCCGATTGCCTGAGCTGCCGCGAAACCGCACTCTGCAGAGAAGAAAAGCCACCAGCGTCCGCCAGGAGTGATCCGGATGACGGCAGAGCACGGCGAGGCCGTCGACCATCTGCGACGGCTAGCCGCCCAACTCGAGGCGCACTCCTTCCAGGTGCGCCTCAAAGCGCCCGCGGGACTCTTCCCGCGCCTCCACGTGATCAACCCGATGGTCCCCGCCATGACAGAGGACGTCCTCGCCGCCCACGAGGCCGACGGCGAGTGGTGGTTCTGGCTGTCCTGGGCCGGCCGCATCGGACACGCCGAAGATGTCGCCACAGCTGCGGAACGTGTGGCTAGTGTGCTTCATGTGATACGCAGATAGGTGATTCTTGGGCTCCACATGGGTAACACCCGGTGATCAAGCCCCAGAAGGGAGCGCGACCGTGAAAAGGATCCAGGTCATCCAACGCCCGCGTCCGCCGCGTGAGCCCGCGCCGCTCGATCTACGGAGCCCGTCGGGGAGGCAGCTGCCTTTCTAGCGGCGCCTTTCCAGCGGCCCGGCCCCACAATGCTCTCCGAGAGCCCGGACAGGGCGGAAGACGGTAGTCTCGGATCACGCGATACATAGTGGTGGGAGCCGGGGCGGTCGGCGGGACCGTTACCCGCGGGGCACCGACGGCCTCTCCGGGCAGCTCGCCGCCGACCTCGTAGGAGCCCGTTCGTCGGCTCCGCTGTACTCGACGTGATGCGGTGGAAGTACGCCAAGTCGCCGGAAAACCTGGGCAACGCCTGCACACATCGATTCTCAGCACCCTTCGTCATGTCCACAGCCCGAACGAGTTCGGACTTACTCATCTAGATGCCACATTGCGCGCTTGTCCTCGTGCGCGAGGGGTAGCGGCTGCCGCAAGGGGCATGACGTCTCGGTGAGTGAGTCTTCGGAGTCCGGTTACCGTCATGGTGACGGGCTGACGCAGCCCCCGGTGGAGCCGGAGCCTGATCTTGAGGATGCCTTCGACCGTCTGGTCAGTGAGGGATCGGCGCGGTTGGCGCGGCCGTGGTCGACGTTGGTGGTGACCGGCCTGCTCGGTGGGATCGATGTCGGCACCGGCGTGTTGGCGTACCTGCTGGTCGAGGAGGCGACCGGGTCGGCGATTCTGGCCGGACTGGCGTTCAGCATCGGTTTCGTCGCGCTGTTGCTGGCCCGTAGCGAGTTGTTCACCGAAAACTTCCTGGTACCAGTGGCCGCGGTCGCGGCCCGGCATGGATCTGTGAGCGGACTGGTTAGGTTGTGGGCGGTGTCGCTGGTGGCCAACCTGGCCGGTGGGTGGGGAATCGCTTGGTTGATCATGCAGGCCTTTCCCCAGCTGCATTCGACCGCTGTGGAGGCCGGCACCCACTTCGCGGATCTGGGGATGAACCTGCATTCGTTCTCTCTCGCGGTGCTGGCCGGCATGGTGATCACACTGATGACCCGGATGCAGCACGCCACCGACAATCTCGGGGTCCGGTTGGTGCCCGCCGTGTTGTTCGGCGCTCTGCTGGCCGGCGGTCAGCTGTTCCACAGCGTGCTGGACTCGATCCTGATGTTCACTGCCCTGATCACCGGCCGGGCTCCGTTCGGCTACCTGGACTGGTTGGCAGCGTTGGGCTGGGCCGTCATGGGCAACCTCGTCGGCGGTGTCGGGCTGGTGACCTTCCTACGGCTGGCGCGGGTGCCGCACCGCCTCGCCGAGGAACGCGGCCACCACAGCTGACAGCGTGACACGGCCGCCCTGGCCCCGCAGAGGCTGGCGCTGCGAAGCCGTCGCCTTGCAGCGTATGACGCAGCCGGCGACAACGATGACCCGCTCGGCACCCCCTTCGACCACCTCGCGGCGGACGGGGCGCACCGTGTTCAGCGGCACTGAATCCCATAGCCGATCATGAGTCCGACCCGCTCACCGAGCGGTCCGGCCTGCTGATCATCGCCGACAGGGGCTACGTCTCGGCCGGACTCGACGCCTACCTGGCCGAACGAGGCGTGCGGCTGCCGCGGCCGTCCTATCGCGATCGTGCTCCCCGGTCTGACGGCGGTTCCCCGAGTCAACCTGATGGTGGTTTCCTCGGTTGTTCTCGCCGGTCAGATGTGTGGTGGGGGCGGGGGCTCGAAGGCGAGGCGACCCGGACCGCAGCGAAGCGAGGGCTGGAAGCGAGCGGCGGCCTTTGGCCGGTCCAGATGTCATCCGCAAAGAACGGACCACGCCGGATGGTTCGGGCATGGGCCCGACAATGGGCTGTCGCCCCGGGAGACCGGCATGCCCTCCTGCCCCGGCGGAGCCTAACCTGGAGCCGTGGAGGGATTACTGCTGCGCCTGTCGACTCTGGACGCCGACGCGGAGAGTGCCGTCCGCGTCATCGCGTACTTCGACTCACTGGTGCGCAACCACGCGAGCGTCTCGGTGCTCCTCCAGGCGACGGCACGGCTGACGCAGTGCCCCGTCGGCCTCGTCGACTCGGTCACGGGCAGACGGATGCGGGTGTCGTCCCCCGGTGGCGCCGTCGAACGGTCCGACGCGCCGACCGGGCCGCCGGCCGGCCGGCCGCTCGGCTCGTCCCTCGGCAGCGTGTGGATCGAGCGTGAGGGGCCGGCGCACGGGCTCGACGAGATCGTGCTGGAGCGCTTCGCCGGAGCGGCGGAGGTCACGCTTGAGCGGGCGGCCGCCCTGGCACAGGCGGGAAACGACCCGGCCCTGGTGGAGCTGGTCCTGTCGGCCGACGCCGGCGAGGCCGAGCGGGCGCGGGCGCTGCGCCTGCTCGGTTTCGGCCCCGCCGCCCGGGTCCAGGTGCTCGCCGGTCCGGCCGGCGACGGCGCCGCCCTCGCCGCCCACCTGCGCGCCGCCGGCATCACGCCCGGACCGCCAGGATGGGCGACACCGCGGCGGTGCTGGTCAGCCCCGTGGTGGACCGGCTGCCCGGGACGTGGCGCGTCGGCGTCGGGCCTCCGGTGGACGGAGCGGACGTCGCCGGCTCCTGGACGGGTGCCTGGACCGCCCTGCGCTTCACCGGCCCGCACCCCGCGGACCGGGTGGTGAACTGGGCCGACCTCGGAGCCCTCGCCCTGTTCGCGACCCATGTGCCGGACGAGGCCATCTCCGGCCTCGCCGACGTGCGGGCCGTTGAGGAGCTCTCCCGCAGGCCGTACGGGGCGGAGGCGCTGGAGGCGGTGCGGGCCCTCTGCGCGGAGGGGTCGGTGCGCCGGGCGGCCGCCGCCGTGCACCTGCATCACAGCTCGCTGGCCGCGCGCGTCGCACGGGCGGAGGCCGTTCTCGGCTTCTCCCTGGCCGACCCCGCGGGCCGCCTCCGGGCGCACCTGGCCCTCCAGCTCGTACGGCTGCGCCCGGCCGTCAGCGGAGCAGAGCCCGGCGCAGCGCGACCACCCGCTCGGCGGCGGCCCGGCGGCTGATCTCCGTGTCGGGCAGCACCATGTCGAAGCCGTGGAAGGCTCCCGGATACAGGTGGAACTCGGTGGAGACGCCGGCCCGCACCAGCCGCTGGGCGTAGTCGACGCACTCGTCCCTGAAGACCTCCAGCTCGCCGACGTCGATGTAGGCCGGCGGCAGGCCCGACAGGTCGGTCGCCCTGGCGGGCGCCGCGTACGGCGACACGCCGTCCGTGCCCGCGTCGTCGCCGAGCAGCGCGGCCCAGCCGAGGAGGTTGGCGGCCCTGTCCCAGACGATCGCCTCGGTGAACTCGTGGCTGGACGGCGTGGTGTTGCGGTCGTCGAGCATCGGGCAGATCAGCAGCTGGAAGGCGAGCTGGGGGCCGCCCCGGTCGCGGGCCATCAGCGCGGTCCCCGCAGCGAGGCCGCCTCCGGCGCTGACCCCGGCCACCACGAGGCGCTCGGGGTCGATGCCGAGCTCGGCGGCGTTCTTGGCGGTCCAGGCCAGGCCGGCGTAGCAGTCCTCCACCGGCGCCGGGTGCGGGTGCTCCGGCGCGAGGCGGTATTCGACCGAGATGACCACGCACCCTACCTGGAGGGCGTACTCCACCAGCCGCAGGTCCTCCATTTTCACGCTGCCGAAGATCATCCCGCCGCCGTGGATCCAGTAGATCCCCGGGAGCGCCTCCCGTCGGTCGGCGGGCCGGTAGATCCGCAGCAGGATGTCGGGGTCGCCGTCCGGGCCCGGCACCACCCGGTCCTCGACCACCACGCGGTCGTCCCGCTCCAGGGGGGCCATCGCCGCCCGCGCCGCCTCCGCCTGGACGCGGAGGCCGGGCACGTCCTCCGGCCGCACGCCGCGCAGATCGATCACCGGGAGCGGGGCCTCCGCGAGGGCCGCGGCCAGTCCAGGATCGATGGTCGGATGTAGCGCCATGTCACTCACCTCTGGATGGTCACCGATGGGATGAAGGCGGCGTGCCGTACGCGTGATCGGCCTTGTCCCCGAGCATGCGTGAAACCGCGGCCGTCCCACAACCGCAACATGGCCGCGATGAGCGGCCGGATGCCCGCCAATTGGCGGTCATCCGGCCCGGCCGGCACCGTCATCCGCGCGACGCGTCGTGCGGGTCACGGGCGCGCGGTCCCGCTCCCGCGGGGGCGACGGCGGCGGGACGCAGGGCTCCGGCGAGGAGGGCGCCCGTCAGCGTGATGACCGCGATGAGACCGAACGTGGCGGTCAGCGAGGTCACGTCCGCGATCCAGCCGGTGACGGCGGGGGCCATGAGCCCGGACAGGTAGGTGATCGTCGCGACTCCGGCGACCCCCAGGCTGGGCGTCGCGGTGGCGTTGCCCCCGGCGGCGAAGCACAGCGGCACGATCACGGCCACTCCCAGTCCGAGCAGGGCGAACCCGATGATTCCCAGCACCGGGGTGCGGGCCATGACGATCACGGCTCCGCCGAGGGTGGCGAGCAGGCCGCCGACGCGGACGGTCACGACCGGTCCGAGTCTGCGGACTGTCAGGTCCCCGGCCAGCCGGGTGACCGCCATGGCCAGAGCGAAGATCGCGTAGCTGGCGGCGGCGACGCCGGGACCGGCGCCAGTGACGTCCTTGACGTAGACGGCGGCCCAGTTCATGCTGGCGCCCTCGGCGAAGGTGGCGCAGAATCCGACGGCTCCGATGGCGAGGACCGCCCGCGAGGGCGCGGCGAACCGGGGCGGCGCCTGCTCGCCCGGCTCGGGCCGGATGTCCAGCAGGCCACGGCTCGCCATGACTCCGAAGACCAGCAGGGCCAGCGCCGCCACGGAGTGGTGGACACGCGCGTCGATCCCGGCGTGTGCCGCGACCACCCCGAGTCCCGCGCCTGCCAGGCTGCCCACGCTCCACATGCCGTGCAGCCCGGACATGATCGAGCGCTCCAGGCGCCGTTCGACGATCACTCCCTGCGCGTTCATCGTGACGTCGCACATGCCGGCCGCCGCGCCGTACGCGAGGAACGCCGCGCACAGCCAGGGCAGCCCGGGAGAGAGAGCGGGAAGGGCCAGCGCCGCGCACCACAGGGCGATCAGGACCCGGGTGGCGGCGCGGCCCCCGTAGCGGTGGACCAGCCGCCCGGCCATCGGCATGGCGACGAAGGCGCCGACGGCGGGGCAGAACAGGGCGAGTCCGAGCGCGGCCGGGCCGAGCTGGAGGTGCTCCTGCAGCCACGGGATGCGGGTCGCCATGCTTCCGGAGACCGCGCCGTGGGCGGCGAACACGGCCGTGATCGCGATGCGGGCACGTTGATTGTCGTTGCGCATGATGCTAGAAATTAACAGGAAGGCTCCCTGATTAAAAGAGGACGGATGAAGACCGCGACCCCACAGATGGCCCGGGCGATCAACGACCGCCTCGCCCTCGACCTGCTGCTGGAGCACGGAACCCTGACCGCTCCCCAGCTACGGGCGCTCACCGGGCTGTCCCGCCCGACCGTGTCGGACCTCATCGAGCGCCTGCGGGTGAACGGGCTGATCGCGGTCGTCGGTGAGAGCGGCGAGGACCGGCGGGGGCCGAACGCCCGTGTCTACGGCATCGTGGCCGACCGCGCCCACGTGGCCGGGGTCGACGTACGGCGCGACACGGTCGACGTGACCGTCGCCGACATCACCGGCCGGACCGTCGGCTCCGCCACGCGCCCGCTGAAGACCGCACGCCCGCTGGACACCGCACGCCCACCGAAGACCGCACGCCCGCTGGACACCGCACGCCCACCGAAGACCGCACGCCCGCTGGACACCGCACGCCCACCGAAGACCGCACGCCCGCTGGACACCGCAGGCCCGCTGGACGCCGCAGGCCCCGCCGGGGCCGGACGCCCGCCCGGAGCGGGCCGGTCCGTGGAGCCCGGACGTTCCGGGGAGCCCGGCGACGACCTGGTCACGATCATCGCCGGCACCGTCGCGGAGGCGGCGGGCCACAGGAGCCTGCACGCGGTCGTCGTGGGCGCCCCGGGAATGGTGAACCCGCACAGCGGGGAGCTGGCCACGGACAACGGCGTGCCCGGCTGGCGGCCGAACCTGCTGCAGTCCCTGCGCCACCGGATCGACGCACCGGTCACCCTGGAGAACGAGGTCAACCTCGCCGCCGTCGCCGAGCACCGGATCGGGTCCGCCCGGGGACGCAGGGACTTCGTCCTGCTCTGGCTGGACGACGGGGTGGGCGCGGCGGTCACCCTGGACGGAAGGCTGCGCCGGGGAGCCTCCGGGGGCGCGGGCGAGGTCGGCACTCTCGGCCTGCGGGGCGGGTCGTTCTGCGACCTGGTGAGCACCGAGTTCATCGAGGGCCTCGACAGGGACTCCCTCGCGGCGAGGATCGCCGAGGGCGCCTTCGCCTCGGTCGCCGTCCTCGATCCCGGGCTCGTCGTCCTCGGCGGGGAGACGGGCCGTTCCGGCGGGGACGCGCTGGCCGCCCTGGTGGGCGAGCGCCTCGCCGCGCTCTCCCCCGTCCCGACCCAGGTCCGCCCGAGCACGGTGGAAGGCAACGCGATCCTGCACGGGGCCCTTCTCACCGCCCTGTCCATCGCCCACCGCGACGTCTTCGGCGAGGTGCCGGCATAGACCGGACGGCCCCGGTCCCCTAGATCGCTGATGTGAATTTGGGTCAGTGGTCGTAGGCAGTCAGAGACCGTTTCACGGGTGCGCCGATGTTCCAGTTGTGCCAGATAGCGGCGTTGAGGGCGAGGATGCGTTGGCTGATGCGTGCCCAGAGGCCGTCTGGGTGGCGGGCGTTGTGGCGTTCAAGGCCGAGCTGGTTCTTCAGTGTCCAGATGATCGCCTCGATGCGCTGACGCAGCCAGCCGGGAAATGGCAGGGCGCGTGCGGGCTCGTCTTCGCGGGTCGGCCGGATCAGGAGATGGCCCAGATCGGCGGCGGCCTTCTCGATGCCGGCTCCGGCGAATCCCTTGTCGCACACGATCGGGCATGGCCCGTCGGCTATCTGGTGGACGTGCAGCAGGTGCAGGGCCTGCTTGCGTTCATCGAGCTCTTTGGGGTGGGCCAGGCTGAAGCCGGTCACCGCGCCGTCGGCGGTGGTGATCAGCATCAGCTTGGCGCCCCAGTAAAAGGCGTGGTGGGACTTGTCCATGCCGTATCCGGCGATCTCACCCAGGTGTGATCTGTTGACCGTCACCCGCGAGGCGCCGCAGCGGATCGGGGTGCCGTCCATCAGTCGTAGCGGCTCGTGCCAGGCCGGGATCTGGCGGGCCAGCCACAGCGCCGCCGCTGACATGGCCGGCCCCAGATCACGCAGTTGCCGGTTGTACTGCGACTGGGACGGCAGTCTGGGGAACAGGTGCCCGATCCGGCCGGCCGCCATCCGCATCCAGCGGCGTTCGTCATCACAGCGCAGCAGTACCTGCGCCACTGCCACGACCACCGCCTCGGCCGGGGTCAGCACCGGCGGCCGGCCCCGCCCTCGAGGTCGGCCCCGCGAAGGCATCACGTGATCGTCCAGATGCACATAGAGTGCGGTTAGAAGGGCGTCCAAGTCAGTCTTCACACACCGACCATGGACGCCCTTCGTCATGCCTGCAGCCGATCACCGAATTTCACATCAGCGATCTAGGCGGCCTCAAGCGCCTCGGCGACGGAGGGGAACACCTCGAACACCTGTGTCAGGCCGGCCAGGCTGAGCCGTCGCGCCAGGTTCCCCCGGATCCCGGCGATGATGAACCGGACCCCCTCGACCTGCCCGTGGTGGCGCGCCTGGAGCAGTTCGCCGATCCCCGAGGAGTCGCAGAAGGTGAGGGCGGAGAGGTCGAGGATGAGAGTGCGCGACTGCAGGGCGTTCCACGCCCTGTTCATCTCCGCCCGTAACACCGGGGTGTGGTAATGGTCCAGCTCACCACTGGCCTGCACGACGAGCGTCGTGCCGTGCAGTCCGGACGTGGCGGTGAAACCCGACTCCGGTTCATTTCCCATGAACATGATCAACCTTCTACCCCGGCCTCTCCCAGCTATGTAACTTTCTCATATGGGACAAGTCGTTCCGGCGGGCCGGCGGCGCGGATCATTCCGGCCCCCGTACGGCACCCCGCGGACCCATCCGATTCAACTCTCGGCGGGGGACACGCCGACCGCATCCTCCACCGTGCCGAGTCCGCCGGACGGCTCCCCGCCGTGCGGGTTCACCATTCCCGAGGCGGCGGGACCGTCGCTCCGCGGGGCCGGCGAGATCCGGAGGACCTCTCCCCCTTCTGTCTGAAGTGCCCAGGGCATACGGGACTATTCCGGCGCCCTCCGGTGAGGTGACCCGGACCCCGCCGGAAGGGGCCGCGGGGCAGGCACACTGGGAGGATGGCTGGGATGCGAAACCCTCGGCTGGCGGCCGTCGCGCTCATCGGGACGGCTCTCGCGGCGGCGTGCGGCTCAGGCCGTACGGCACTGCCCGACCCCTCGCCGAGCCCCGCGGTGTCGCAGAGCCCGGCGCCGGACCGCACGGCGCCCGGGAGCCCCGCGCCGAGCCGTACCGTGTCCGGAAGCCCCGCGCCGAGCGGTGCGGCCACCGGGGCGGTCACCGCCTCGACCGCGTGGGCCGCCACCGCGGTCACCGACCTGCCGGGGAGTTCCGCGCTGCTCGACGTGGCGGCGACCGGCCCCCGCGACGCCTGGGCGGTCGGATACAAGGACAGCGCCGAGGACCGGGAGGGCGCGCCCGCCGTCCTTCGGTGGGACGGGAGCCGCTGGCGTGAGATCCCGCTGACGGGAGACGACGTCCACCACCTGGAGGGGGTCAGCGCGGCCGGGCCGGACGACGTGTGGGTGGTGGGCAACGGCCCGAGCGCGTTCGCCGCGCACTGGGACGGGCGCCGCTGGGCGCGGGAGAAGCCCTTCGGGGTGGTGGAGGACTACCGGCTGGCGGACGTCGCGACGACCGGCGGCACGGCGTGGTTCGCCGGGAACGGCCCGTCGAAGGCGGTCGTCCTGGAGTGGGACGGCCGGGAGTTCGGCAACGCGTTGAGCACCGGCGGCGCCTTCAACGCGATCACCGCCAAGGAGGGGCACGTCTGGGCGGTCGGTTCGAGCGAGAACCACATGCCGCTGATCTGGCACGGCACCGCCGACGGCGTCTGGGAGTCCTCACCGGCGCCCGAGATCCCCGGGGGCAGGCTCAACCGGGTCTGGCAGATCTCCCCGTCGGAGGTGTGGGCGGTCGGGGAGGTCACGACCGGCCCCGACGACCGGGCGGGGCGGCCGCTGGTCCTGCGCTGGGACGGATCGATCTGGAGCCGGGTGGAGGTGCCGGTCCGTCTCGGCGCCCTGCACGGCGTCACCGCCTCCGGGCCGGGCGACCTGTGGGTCAGCGGGATCGACGCCGATCACGCGGGGCAGGTGCTCTTCCTCCGTTTCGACGGCGCGAGGTGGTCGCGGGAGTACGGCCCGCTGTTCCGGGTCCACCGGGAGGACCAGCAGTACGAGGAGACCGACGACGTCAACCACACCGGCATCGCCCGGGTGCCGGGCACCACCGCGCTGTGGGCGGTGGGATCGGTCGGCGTGGGAGACGACGAGGACGACTTCGTGCTCCGGCACTGAGACCGCCGGCGATCCGGTGGAGCGGGGCGCGGCCTCCGGGAGGCGTGCGTAACTGTCGGTGGGCTGACGTAGTCTCTCTCAAACTCCAACAAAAGGGAGTATGAGATGAAAAAGGTTCGAATCGTCCAGAGGCCCCGTCCGCCCCGCAAGCCGCCCGCCCCTCTCGACCTGCGCACGCCCTCAGGACGGCTCCTGCCGTTCTGAGGCGCCCCCGGAGCCGTCCCGCCCCGCCAGGAACAGCCGGTTCACGAACCACAGAACCACGCCCACGGCGACCAGCACGCCCGCACGGATGTAGACGTCGCCGCCGCGCCCCGTGACGGGCAGCGCCAGAACGAGACAGACCACCGCGCCCAGCGCGGGCATCCAGCTCGGCGCCCGGTAGTGCCCGTGCTCCACGACGTCCTTACGGAGGACCAGCACGGCCACGTTGACCAGCGCGAACACGCACAGCAGCAGGAACACCGTCGTGTCCGCCAGGTTGCTCACGTCGCCGGTGGCGACCAGCACCGCCGCGATGCCGACGGTGAACACGATGGCCACCCACGGGGTGGACCTCGTGGGATGGACCGCCGCGAAGACCTTCGGCACGATCCCCTGACGCGCCATGCCGTACACCAGGCGCGAGGCCATGATCATGTTGATCAGCGCGGTGTTGCCCACCGCGAGCAGCGCGATCAGCGCGAACAGCTTGGGCGGGAAGGCGAAGCCCGCGACCTTGACGACCTCCAGCAACGGGCCGGTCGAGCTCTCCAGCGTCTCGGTGTCCACCAGCATGGTCGCGGTGAACGCGACCGCCATGTAGATCGCCGCGGCCACGACCAGCCCGCCGAAGAGCGCGCGGGGGTAGTCGCGCTGCGGGTCCTTGGACTCCTCGGCGAGGTTGACCGAGTCCTCGAAGCCGAGCAGGGCGTAGAAGGCGAGGGCGGTGCCGCCGAGGACGCCGAGGAACGCGCCGTTGGCCGGATGGAACTCCAGCGCCCTCGCGGGCTCGCCGTCACCGGCCAGCAGGGCGTAGACCCCGATCGCGATGATGACCAGCAGGCCGAACGCCTCGATGACCGTCAGCACGACGTTGACCTTGATGGACTCGGAGATCCCGGCGAAGTTCACCAGCGCCACGATGCCGAGGAAGATGAACGCGCCCACGACCACCGGCATCGTGACGAACTCGGCCAGGTATTTGCCGCCGAACGCGCGGGCCGCGGCGCTCGCCGAGGTGATCCCGCTCATCAGTACGGCGAAGGCCACGATAAAGGTGACAAAAGGAATATTGAACGCTTTATTAGCATAAAGCGCCGCCCCGGCGGCCTGCGGATACTTCCCGACGAGCTCGGCATAGGCGGACGCCGTCAGCGCGGCCAGCACGAAGGCGACGAGGAACGGCAGCCACAGAGCCCCGCCGACGTATCCCGCCACCTTCCCGACCAGGGCGTATATTCCCGCGCCGAGGATGTCTCCCACCACGAACAACAGCAGGACCTTGCGTCCGATCACCCGCTTGAGCGAGTGCTGGGCCGGACCAGAGCCAATGATCGCCTCAGCCATACCCTCCCCTTACCCATCGCAGCAGAATAATCACACGGCGTCACAAGAACCTGCTTCTGTAAGCGGCATGAAAGTGATCCGCAAGGAGGGTGCCTACAGTTTGATCTGTCACGAAATGCAATGAAAGGCAGAAATGCTTAGCGTCCTCTCCTCCCGCCGTATCGCCGTCACCGTCGCGGGAGCCGCTCTCATCTCCATGACCGCCGCCTGCGGCGGTAGCGCCAACGCCGAGGCCTGCGCCAGCGCGACGAAGCTGATGACGGACTACAGCAGCGCCACCGCCGCGAACCTCACCGATCTGGAGAAGTACAAGGCGGCGAACCAGAAGCTCAGCGAGGACCTGAAGGCGCTTGCGGGCACGACCGACGGCGACCTCGCTGCCGCGCTGAACGACCTCTCCACCAGCATGGGCGGCCTGAAGATCGACGAAAAGGACCCGGCCGCGTTCGCCGCGGCGGTCCCGGAGTTCACCAAGAAACTGACCGAGGCGGGTGCCAAGCTCCAGACCACCTGCGCCTGATGACCTGTGCCTCCCGGGGAGAGGAGGCACTTCCGGCACGGCCGTCGCTCCGCCTGCGGGGGGCAGCGCGGCGCGACGGCCGTGCCGAACATCTCCCGGAGCCCCTGCCCCGCACGGCAGGGGCTCTCGCCTTTACCGCCCGCCCGTACGGCCCGAGCGGGCCTCCTCGTAGCACTGCTCGAAGCCCTCCAGCACCGCCGGCCAGGAGCTGCGGACGGGCTCGGTCTCGCGGTTGTGCTCCGCGATCGCCTCGCGCAGCTCACGGTCGTGGACCAGCCGGGCGACCGACGCCACCAGGTCCTCGAAGCTCTCCCCGAGCAGCCCTTCCTTGCCCGGCCGGACGAAGTCGGCCACCCCGCTCTGGGACCGCGCGACCACCGGGATACCCGACGACCTGGCCTCCAGCGCCGCCAGCCCGAATGACTCGCGGGGCGCCGGGGCGACGAACACGTCCGCCGAGGCGAGCAGATCGCGGATCTGCCCGCGGCTGTAGCGTCCGGGCAGCGACACCCAGCCGCCCATCCCGTTGGCGCGCAGGTAGCGCTCCATCTGCGAGCGCGCCGGGCCGTCCCCGACGATGGTCGCCCGCATCGGCGTCTCCCTCGGGACCTGGGCGCGGGCCTCCTTCAGCAGCCTGAGCAGCCGGACCGGCTGCTTGCGGGGCGCCAGCCGCCCCACCGCGACGACGTGCACGGCCCCGTCGCCGGGCCCGTGCCGTACCGGGGCGGAGGAACGCCAGCCGGAGACGTCGAGCCCGTTGGAGACCACGTGCACCGGCACCCGGCGACCGGCGACCGCGCGGATCGGCAGGGCCGCGGCCTCGCTCACCGCGGTGCCCACCAGCCCCCAGCGGTGCCATTCGAACAGCAGCCGCAGGCCCCGGTAGACGCCCCGGGTGACCGGGTCCCACATGCTGTGCACGGTCACGACCACGGGCAGCCCCAGTCGGACGGCCGCGCGGACGCCCATCCAGGCGAACGGCGAGACCGCCCCCGTGTGCACGTGCACCACGTCGGGGCGGCGCGCCCGCATCAACCGCAGCAGGTGGCCCACCCCGAACGGATGGACCGGCAGATCAAAGGGGAGTTTCGCCACGATCCGGTACACGCCGGGCAGGGGGTCGCCCGGGGTGGCGGTCGCCACCTCGACTTCGTGACCCGCCTCCCTCTGCATCCGGACCAGATCGCCGACCTGCACCTCGATCCCGCCGAGGCGCGGCAGGTAACAGTCACTGACGTGGAGGATCCTCACCGTGCCAGCGTAGCCCCGCGTGAGATCATGCCTGCGTGCCCGCAGGGGCGGGCACGGACCCGCCCGAACGGAGTGAGCAGCAATCGACACCGTCAAGACAGCCGTGTTCTTCCACGCCCATCCCGACGACGAGGCCCTGCTGACGGCGGGCACCATGGCGATGCTCGCCGCCGAGGGGCACCGGGTGGTCCTCGTCGTGGCGACCTCCGGGGAGCGCGGCCAGGCCGACCTCGAACCCGGCGAGGCGCTGGGCGCCGCGCGCATCGCCGAGCTGTACAAGTCGGCGGCGGCGCTCGGCTGCGCCCGGGTGGTGAACCTGGGCTACGGCGACTCCGGCCTGGCCCCCGGCGGCGGGATGGCGCAGGACCGGCCGGACAACGCGTTCATCGACGCCGACGCCGAGGAGGCGGCCCGGCGCCTGGCCGCGATCCTCACCGAGGAGGACGCCGACCTGCTGACGACGTACGACCCGGCCGGAGGCTACGGGCACCCCGACCACGTCCAGGTCCACCGGGTCGGCGGCCGGGCCGCCGAGATCGCGGGCACCCCGATCGTGCTGGAGGCCACGGTCAACCGCGACCCCCTGCTCAAGGGGCTCCGCCTGATCCGCAGGTTCTACCCCCAGCTCGACATCCGCTCCTTCGAGCGGGCCTACTCCCCCGGCGGGACCATCACCCACCGGGTCGGCGTGCGGCGCTTCGCCCGCCAGAAGCGGGCGAGCATGGCCGCCCACGCCTCCCAGGCCACCGGCGCGGACACCCGCACGCTGGGCGCGATGCTCAAGATCCCCCAGCCCCTCTACCGTCTCGTCTTCGGCACCGAGTGGTACGTCCGGCGCGGCCTGCCGCCCGGCACGAGGCTGAGGCACCCGTTCGAAGTTCCTCCCAAAGGATGAGCCGCAGACCGGCACACTTGGTCGAGGGGGTTACATGAAGAACAAGTGGGTCCAGATCGGACTGTCGGTCGCATCTCTGGCGCTCGCCGCCACGCTCGTGCGCTTCCTGCCGCAGATCGTGGCCGCCCTGACCGGCAAGCACGTCTCCTGGACGCAGATCGGCGCCCAGTTCGCCAGGCTGAGCTGGCAGATGGTCGCCCTGATGGCCGTCGTCTGGCTGGCGAGCCTGCTGGCCTACACGTTCGTGCTGACCGCCTCCCTGCCCGGCCTCACCCACTCGCAGGCCCTGACGCTGAACGCGGCCGGCAGCGCGGTGAGCAACCTGCTCCCGTTCGGCGGCGCCGCCGGGGTGGCGATGACGATCGCGATGACCAAGGGCTGGGGCTTCCCGTTACGGGCCGTCGTGGTCTCCACGCTCTCCAGCGGCATCTGGAACACCATGTTCCGGTTCGTCCTGCCCGCCGTGGGCATCGTGGCCCTGCTGCTCAGCGGGCAGGAGCTCAGCCCGGCCGTGACCAACGCGGGCTGGGTGGGCTCGCTGTCCCTGCTGGCCCTGGTCGTCGTGGTGGCCGCCGCGCTCTACTGGGACCGCGCCGCCGCCGTGCTCGGCCGCGCCCTCGACGCCGTCGCCCGGCTGCTCCCCCGCGGGGTGCGCCCCGCCGAGCACACCCTCTCCCGGGCGCTGGAGAAGCTGCGCGCCGACACCTCCGAGGTCGTACGGCACCGCTGGCGGGGACTGACCCTGGGCATGGTCTTCTTCCTCGGGCTGCAGTGGCTGCTCCTGGTCTGCTGCCTGCAGGCCACCGGCGCCTATCCGGGGCTGGCGCAGTCGATCGCGGTGTTCGCCCTGTCCAGGGTGCTGACCACCGCCCTGGTCACCCCGAGCGGGACCGGGATCATGGAGGCGGGGACCGTCGGCGCGCTGGTCTTCTTCGGTGCGCCGCTCGATTCCGCGACCGCCGCTGCGCTGCTTTTCGGCTTCTGGACCTACACTGTCGAAATCCCCTTCGGCGGCCTGGCGCTCGGCGCGTGGGCGCTTCTGCGCCGGCGTGAGAACGCCGCCTCGGCCTCCGACAAGGAGCCCATCAGCCGCTAGATTGGGAAATACCTTGTGCGCGATTCGAAGGCCCGCATAGCGTGGCGGCTGACATGGTGGCGTTCCGGGTTCTCGGTCCGGTCGAGGCGCATTCCGATGAGGACGAGCTCGACCTAGGCGGGCTGCGGCAGCGTGCCGTCCTCGCCCGATTGCTGGTGGCGCGCGGGCAGGTCGTGCCCGTCGACTCCCTCCTCTACGACCTGTGGGACGACGACGCCGCCAAGGGGGCGCAGTCGGGCCTGCAGGTCTACATCTCCCGCCTGCGCCGGGTCCTCGAACCCGGCCGTCCACGCGGGGGCCCCAACCGGCTGCTGGTGACGGTCGCCTCCGGCTACGCGCTGCGGGTCGCCCCCGACCAGGTGGACGCCCTGCGCTTCGAGGCGCTGGTCCGCACCGCCGGAGAGCACCTGGACGGCGACGACCCCTCCTCCGCGCGGGTCCGCCTGGAGAAGGCCCTGGGCCTGTGGCGCGGCACCCCCTACTCCGACTTCGCCGACCAGGCGTGGGCCGAGGCCGAGGTCAACCGGCTGGCCGAGCTGCGCCTGGTGGCCCGTGAGCGGCACGCCGACAGCGGCCTGCGCCTGGGCATGGCCTCCGAGGCGGTGCCCGACCTGGAGGCGCTGACCACCGAGCATCCGCTCCGTGAGGAGGGCTGGCGGCTGCTCGCCCTCGGCCTCTACCGGTGCGGACGGCAGGGCGACGCGCTGGCCGCGCTGCGCAAGGCCCGCACGATCCTCGCCGACGAGCTGGGCATCGACCCGGGCCCGGCGCTGCGCAAGCTGGAGTCCGACATCCTGGCCCAGGATCCCGGCCTGCAGCTCGCCGTCTCGCAGACGGGCCGTCAGCGCCCTCCGGTGCCCGCCGACACCTGGCCGCCCCGGCCCACCGCGGCGCCGGTGGAGCTGCCGCCGCTGGAGCCCGAGCCGTTCGTCGGCCGGGACGCCGAGCTCAACCGGCTGACCACGGCGGCGGCCCGGACCGGCCGCTTCACCGTCGCGGTGATCAGCGGCGACGCGGGCGCGGGCAAGACCACGCTGGTCCGCCAGCTCACCAAGCGCCTCTCCGACGACGGCTGGGGCACCTCCTCCGGCGCCTGCCCCGACAGCAGCGCCACCCCTCCCGGCTGGGCGTGGGTGGAGATCCTGCGCACCCTGGTGAACGCGGCCGGGCCCGGGGAGTACGCCCCGCTGCTCGCCCCGCTGCTGGACGACGCGGCCCCCGCGCCCGACGACGACCAGGTCTCCGGCGGCTTCCGGCTGCACCGGGCGGTGGGCGGCTATCTGGCGGCCGTCGCCAAGGACACCCCGATCCTGCTGACGCTGGAGGATCTGCACTGGGCCGACGACCAGACCCTGGCGCTGCTGCGCGCGCTGCCGAGCCTGCTGGCCACCAGCCGGGTGCTGCTGGTGGTGACCTGCCGTGACAGCGAGCTGAGCGACCAGCAGGCCGACGTGCTGGCCGCGCTGGCCCGGCTGGGGCCGGTCCGGGTGGGCCTGGCCGGCCTGGATCCCAAGGCGGTGGCCGAGCTGGTCCGGGCGACCTGCGTGCGCGAGGTGGACGAGGACGCGGTCAACAGCATCGTCGAGCGGACCGCGGGCAATCCGTTCTTCGTCCGGGAGACCGTGCGCCTGCTCGACGCCGAGGCAGTGAGCGACCGCGCGACGGCCGCCGAGGTGATCTCCGGGGTGCCCTCCGGCGTCCGCGACGTGCTGCGGCGGCGGATCTCGCGGCTGCCCGCGGCGGCCCAGCAGATCCTGCTGCAGGCCGCGGTGATCGGCCGCGACGTCGACGTGGACGTGCTGGTCGACGTGACGGGCGACGAGGACGCCGTGGTCGACGCCGTGGAGGCGGCGCTGCTCGCCGGGCTGGTCACCGAGCCGGGCCCCGGCATGCTCCGCTTCGACCACGACCTGGTCCGCGACACCCTCTACTCCGACGCCTCCCGGCTGCGCCGTTCCCGGCTGCACGCCTCGGTGGCCGCGGTGATCGAGCGCAGGAACCCCGGCGACGTGGCCGCGCTCGCCCACCACTACGACGCGGCGGGCACCGCCGAGACGGCCATCAAGGCGGTGCACTACGCCGGGCTGGCCGCCGAGCAGGCCGAGCGCCGCTTCGCCCACCGCGAGGCCGCCTCGCTGCGGGAGCAGGCCGTCGCCGCCTTCGACCGGTCGGGCGTCACCGACACCCCGGACAGCACCAGGGAACGCCTGCTGCTGACCCTGAGCCTGATCAAGGCGCTGGCGCTCTGCGGCGACATGGCCGCGGCCCGCATGCGGCGGCGCGAGGCGATGGACGCGGCCCTGCCGCTGGGCAACCTGGAGCTCACCGCGCGGGTGGCGGCCTCCCTGGCCGTGCCGCACAAGGGCATGGCGCGCGACTTCACCCGCACCGCGTGGGAGATCGTCGACGTCGCCGAGAAGGCGCTGGTCGAGCTGCCCTCCGGCGAGCAGGCGCTGCGGGCGAGCCTGCTGGCCACGCTCGCGCTGGAGCTGGAGGGCTCCGCCACCCCCCGGGGCGAGCAGGCCTCGCTGGAGGCCGAGGAGCTGGCCCGGCGGAGCGGTGACCCCGCGCTGCTGGCGACCGCGCTGAGCGGCCGGCTGCGCCAGTCCTACGGCATCACCCCGGTCGGCGAGCGCGAGGTCATCGGCCGGGAGCTGCTGGAGGTGGGCAAGACGACCGGCCAGGTCTCGGTCCAGGCACTGGCCCATCTCGTGCTGATGGAGTGCGCGGCCGCCTCGGGCGCGTTCGCCGACGCCGACGCGCACGTGGCCGCCGCCGAGCGCCTCGCCAGGCAGTACGGCCTGCCCGCGCCTGCGGCGGTCGGCGCCTGGTACGCCGGGCAGCGCCTGATGATCGCCGGTGACTTCCCCGGCGCGGAGCGCGCCTACCGCGACGCCGCCCGGCTGACGGCACGGGCCGGCATGCTGGAGGGCCGCCAGGACCTGCCGCTCATCACCACGTTCTGCCTGCATCTGGTCAACGGCCGGGCCGCCGACATGGTGGAGCCCCTGGCCGAGGCCCACCAGCGCGGAGCCAAGTGGACCCTCGACGCCTACGCGGTGGCCCTGGCCTCGGCCGGGCACACGCGTGACGCGCGGGCGGTCATCGCGGTCAAGACCCCGGTCCGCCCCGACTTCCTCTACGAACTGGCGATGATCTGGCGGGCCCTGGCGGGCATGCTGCTGGACGACCGGGAGCGGATGGTGGAGGCCTACGACACCCTGAAGCCGTTCGCCGAGCGGATCGCGGGGGCGGGCACCGGCGTGGTGGCGCTGTGGCCGGTCGCGCTGACCCTCGGCGACCTGGCCCTCCGGCTGGGCTTCACCGACGCTGTGAAGCCGCACTACGACAAGGCCCTCGCGGTGGCCCGGCGGGTCGGCGTGACGCGCTGGGTCGAGGCCGCGCAGCGCTCGCTCAGCAGCTGACGAGGAATCTCGCGCTGCGCAGCCTGGCGCCGCCGGCCACCGACAGCTCCGCGCGGTACCAGCCGGGGTTGTCGACCACGCTCGGCTGCCACTCGGCGGTCTGGCTCCGTCCGGCGAAGCCGGAGTGGCTGGTGAGATAGGTCCGCCAGGTCCGGGTCGTGGTGCTCCAGCGCTGCAGGCGCCAGCCGTACGAGACGGCGCTGTCGGGCCGGGGGTTGTCGACCACGCTCCGGATCAGGTAGGGCCTGTGGCACGGCCGGGACACGCCGAGGGCGCTGACGGCGATCGTGCCGGCGGCCGGGGCCTCCACCGTGGTGGCCTGCATCGACTCCGACGACAGGGTCACCGGCTGCGCCCGCGTCTGCGCCGCCACGCCCGCCGGCGCCTGGGCGGAGGCGACCTGAGAGGTCTCCACTCCCGCGTAGGCTCCGATGAAGGCCAGCGTGGCCACCAGCAGCTTCACGACGCTTGCGGTCCCACTCGCCACCACCGGCGCGATGCTGCTCCGCGGACTCATGACAGACACCTCTCTTTCGTCACTCACAGGTGTATGCCGTGATGGTTGATCTCTGCTTGATGTCCGCTTGCAAGGATCCCGCAGTGTTGATTCAGGTAAGGCTGCCCTAATATCGGATGCGGACAGCGGAGCGAAGGGGGATGGTCGGATGCGGCTTCTCGCGGCGGGCATCACCGATCCCAACTCCCTCTCCTTCCTGGGCATGCCGCTCTGGCTCTGGGTGGTCCTGGGTGCGATCGGCCTCTTCTGCGCGTTCCAGGCCTACTACTGGGTCGGCTACAAGCTCGGTCCCAAGATCTACGCCTCCCGCCTGGGCCGGAAGGTCGGCGAGAAGAACATCCTCAAGGTCGAGAACGCCGTCAGGAGGTGGGGCGCGCTCGCCGTCTACGGCTGTTTCTGGGTGCCCGGCCTGCGGCACACGCTGCCCTGGGTGGCGGGGGCCCTGCGGATCTCCTACCCCTGGTACGTCGTGGCCAGCGCGCTCGGCTGCCTGACCTGGGTCCCGGTGGCGTCCTTCGGCCTCTACTCGGTGATCTGGGGCTGGCTGAGGCTGGCCGCCGAGTCGCCGCTCCTGGCGGGCGTGGCCGCCGTCGCGGTGGTCGCCCTGATCGCCGTCGTCGTCCACCGGCGCCGCCGGCGCCGGGCCGCACAGCGCGCGGAGGAGGAGCTCGCCAAAGTGTGAGCCCGGCCCGCCCACGTGGCGCGGGCCGGGCTCACGGGACTCAGACCGTGGTGGCGGCGATGAGCGCCGAGTCGTCGATCTTCGCGTCCGGAGCGTTCCTGCGGACCGACTCGATGCCGTTCATACAGGCCGCCTTGGTGTTGTAGCCCTCGCTGACCGCGATGGCCTGACCGTTGTCCGCGACGAGTTTGAAGCGGAACTCGCCGCGCTTGTCCTTGGTGATCACGAACTTCCCTGCCATGTCATTTCTCCCCGAATCGAGCAAACCTGGTAAGGATGGTTTCCACCCTGATCTCCGCCATCCGGCGCGAATGTCAACGTTTCGATAGCCAAAATGCCAAGATCCACATATTGACGGTCGCCTCTGTCACCATGGCTCCCATGCAAACCGGGGGAACCCACCTCATCGTCTGCGCCACCCTGGCCACTCTGGTCACCGGGCTCGCCACACCCGCCCACGCCGAGCGGGGCGTCCGGCAGCCCGTCCTGCCCGCCGTGCAGCAGCTTGCCCCGCCCGTCGCCCGGCAGCTTGTCCGGCCCGCCGCCCGTCGGGCCGTTCCGGCGGTGCCCGCGCGGGCCGCCTACCTGTTCGACCCCGGCACGGGAACGGTCCATCTCAGCAAGCAGGCCACCCGCCGGATGCCGGTGGCCAGCCTGACGAAGGTCATGACGGCCTACGTCGTGCTACGGGAGGCCGGGCTGAACGACATCGTCACGATCAACGCCGGCGACGTCCGGCACGCGGCGACGAACGACGCGACCGCCGCGGCGCTCCGCGCCGGTGAGCGCCTGACCGTCAGGGAACTGCTCTACGGGGCGATGCTCCCCTCGGGGGCGGACGCCACCCACGCGCTGGCCCGCGTCTACGGTCCGGGCGAGAGCAGGTTCGTGGCCAAGATGAACGCCGCCGCCCGCTCCCTGGGCCTGGCCGCCACCCGCTACGGCAACTCCGACGGGCTGCCCAAGCCGAGTCCCGGCTACTCCACCGCCCAGGACCAGGCCAAACTGGCCGACGTCGCACTCCGGGATCCGGTGTTGCGGACCATCGCCTCCACCAGGCGCCACGTCGTGCGCAAGTCGAAGGTGCATCGGGCCCACGTCTGGACCAACACCAACAAGCTGCTCGGCAAGGCGCCCGGCGCCCTGGGCGTCAAGACCGGCTACACCCGTGCCGCCGGCTACTGCCTGTCGTTCGCCGCCGACCGCGACGGCCACCGGCTCATCGGTGTCATCCTCGGCGACACCCGGGCCGACCGGCGCTTCCAGACCGCCGACCGGCTGCTGGACTGGGCCGGCGACCAGCTGGCGAGTGAGCCCGACATCACCGAGGACCTCTAGCGGGCCGGCCGTACGGCGCGGGGCGCGCCGGGGGCGTCAGGGGCCCTCGATCCGGACGTCCAGGGTCGCGGCGTCCGGCTCCGCGAAGCCCAGCAGGGCGCCGGCCTCCTCGGTCAGGTCGGAGACGGCGCCGCCGGGCAGGGGCTCGAAAGGGGTAATCCGCAGGACGGCGGTGCCGCGTTTACGCTCGATCTGCCAGGTGCCGCACACCGATCCGTCCCAGAGGAACGTGGCCCGCACGCGGAGGTTCTTGGTGGTGAGGCGCCCGCGATACTCCTCGGCCATCAGCCGGGTGCGGTCGGCGTGCGCGAGCACCAGGTTGTCGAAGTCGGGCAGGAACCGCGCGGGGGCCGGGACGTCCTCGTCGGGGCGCGGGGCGTCGGGGAGGTCGAACAGCTCGCGGCCCCGCTCGTCGCGGAAGACGCGCAGCCCCGGGCGGAGGCCGTCCAGCACGGCGCGCAGCCCCTTGATGCCGGACCAGGTCTGCGCGTCGGCGGCGGTGGCGGGGCCGAAGGCCGCCAGGTAGCGCAGCACCAGCGCCTCGACCGGCTCCCGTGACAGCTCCGCGCCCAGCCAGACGTCCGCCGGCGCGAACTCCGCCGTCCGGGGGAACGCCCACCGGTCCTCGGTGGGCACCATGACCAGCGGCAGCTGTGTCCGTACGGCGTAGCCGAGCCCGCGGTCGCCGGCCTCGGGGAACTCCGCCTGGAGCAGGTCGCGCAGCGTGTTGAAGTCGCGGGGCCGTTCCTTGAGGAGCGCGTGGGCCACGGGCAGCAGCCTGTCGAGGTCCACCCCGGCGAACAGGTCGCCGCGGCCGGTCGCCGCGGAGGCGAGCGCGGGGCCCAGCGTCAGGCGGAACGCCGCGTAGTCGGCCGCGCTCATCAGGTGCAGCGTGGCGCGCATCATCGTGGCGCGCACGAGGAGGCGGTCGTGCAGCGCCCGGTGCATGTCCTCGCGGCGGAACCCTTCCAGCCGCGTCCACAGGCCGGTGAACGGATGCCTGGCCTCCTGCGCCTGCATGCCGCCGAGCCGTTCCACCGCCGTGACGACATCGCTTCTCTCACGCGCAAGGAGCATCTGACGGGCCAGCGTCGCGCGGTTGAGGCGTCGCGTCGTGAGGGTTTCCATGCGTTCATGCTGGCACCTGTACCTGACAACCAGTGACAGGTACGGCTGAGCGGTCCGGCCGGACGCGGGGTCCCACCCGGCGCGGGTCGCCCGGCTACGGTTCCGTACGGCCGGCTCCGGGGCGTAGGAGACTCCTCCTCGGAGATCGGCAGATCCTCTTCGAGCACGGGGCGCAGCGTTACGCGGGTCACACGAGATCCTCTCCGACCGGAATCGACGGAGTGCGCAGTCTGGCACCGCTCCGGGGGTCGCGCACATCGGCCCGTCTCCTCCGCAGCCGGAGGCCTGGGCCGGGCGCGACCCTCACGCCGGGCGCGGCCGGCGCGAGGGTCATCGCGTCCGACGTCGGCATGGAGGCCACCCGGCAGGCCTGCGACCACCTGGAGGGAGCGTCGCTGTAGGTCCGCCGCCGGGGCGGGTGGTCAGCGCACCAGGCTGTGGCAGGCGATCGCCGCGGCGGCGACCACGTTGAGGGAGTCGACACCCATCCCCATCGCCGTGGCGCTCATCGGGATGCACACGGGCTCGTCCGCCTCGTGCAGCCACCGGGAGGACAGCCCGTCGCCCTCGGAACCGAGCAGCAGCGCCGCCCGCTCGCCCATGTCGACCTCGTCCATGGGCGTGGCGGACTGGTCGGGGGTGAGGGCCAGCGTCTGGAAGCCCGCCGTACGGAGCTCCGCGAGGCCCTCGTACCAGTTGGCCATCCGCGCGTAGGGGATCGCGAAGACCGCGCCCATCGAGACCTTGACCGACCTCCGGTAAAGAGGGTCGGCGCAGCGGGGCGACAGGATCACCGCCTCGACGCCCAGCGCGGCGGCACACCGGAAGATCGCTCCGACGTTGCCGTGGTCGACGAGGTCCTCCAGGACGAGGACGCGGCGGGGCGGCCGGACGGGGCCGCCCTCGTTCCGGGGACCGGCGGGCGTGCGGGGGGCTCCGCGCAGGATCTCGTCCACCGAGGGCAGTTCCCTGCGCTCCATCGCGGCCAGCGCGCCCCGGTGCACCGGGAAGCCGGCGATCCCCTCCATGACGTCGTCGTCCACCACGTACACCCGGTCGCCGAGCCCGTCGAGCAGGTCGGCGAGAGAGTCGGCCCAGCGCCGGGTCAGCAGCACCGAGCGCACCGGGTAACCGGCCGCGACGGCCCGGCGGATCACCTTCTCCCCCTCGGCGATGAAGAGGCCGTGCTCGACCTCCAGGCTCTTGCGCAGCTCGACGTCGCGCAGGTTGGCGTAGTCGGCGAGGCGGGGATCTGAGGCGTTAAACACCTTCGAATACTGCCATGGCCCGTCTGAGCTGCCACATCAGCGCATAGGCGAACAGCAGGACGCAGCAGCCGGCCACCATGCCCGCCCCCACCCTGTGGACCGTCTCGGCCCAGCCGCGAGGCGGGAAGACGACCGGCCAGATCGCCGCGCCCAGCAGTGTGGCCACGGCGGCCGCCAGCAGGACGGCGCGCCGGGTCCGGCCGGAGAGCGCCAGGCGCTCCGCCAGTGCCCGCGGTTCCATCCGGGACAGCCCGAGCCAGGCCCACCGTGCCACGATGACCAGCCCGACGACCGTGGAGATGTACTGCAGCAGGCGGAAGACGGGCAGGAGCCCCGCCACCCGTGTGTCCAGCCAGTCCCAGCCCCACACGGCCGAGCTGTAGTGGTGGGTGAAGGAGTCCCAGAGCTTGTGGGTGAAGGCTCCGACGACGCCGCCCGCGACCACGGCGGGCAGCCGCCGCAGGCCGTACGGCGCGGGAGCCAGCGAGGCGATCCGGCCCGCGAGGGCGGGCGGGAACAGCGCGGTCAGCGGGTCGCGGAGCAGGCCGTGGAAGAGCGCGAGCAGCACGACGACGGTGAGCGGGGCGATCGTCAGGACGCCCCGGTAGGAGTGCCAGGTCATGTAGTCCGGCATGAAGGGCAGGAAGGACAGGAAGATCGGCAGGTCGGGCACCATCGCCCCCAGGGCGAGGGCCCACGGGTCCAGCACCCGGCGCATCCGCGCCGAGGAGACCAGCGGCAGCACCGCGGCGACGTGGCTGGGCGTGAACGGCACGTGCTTCCCCCTGAGAATCTGCTGACGCGCTCCCCGGGAGACTACGCCGTCCCTGTCGTCTCCGAGATCTCGCGACTTCACACCGATACCACACACGGTGACGTGTAAGTTACCGAGGGTTGCGACAGTGGGTGCGGGGGGCATTGTGGCTGACCAGATGGTGCGGGCGCGGCCGGCGAAGGCCGACGCGTGGCTGCGCGACGCCCGCAGGGCACGCACCCTCTCCCTGGCCACCCTGGCCTGGCTGGGCGTCGAAAGCGTGCTCGGCCTCGCCGCCGGACTGGGGTCGCACTCGGTCGCGCTGATCGGCTGGGGCGTGTCGTCACTGGTGGAGGCCCTGGCCAGCCTCATCGTGGTCTGGCGGTTCACCGGGTCGCGGACCCACTCGGCGGACGCCGAGGACAAGGCCCGCAAGGCGGTGGCGATCAGCTTCTGGCTGCTGGCGCCCTACCTGCTGGTCCACGTGGCACATGACCTGGAGGCCGGGCACCGGGCCGCGCCCAGCGTGCTGGGCATCGTGGTGACGTCGGTCAGCCTGGTCAGCATGCCGCTCCTGGGACGGGCCAAACGGCGGCTCGGCGCCCGGCTGCGCTCGGCGGCGACCTCGGGCGAGGGGACCCAGAACCTGCTGTGCGCACTGCTGGCCGCGGGCGTTCTGGCCGGGCTCGGACTGAACGGCATCGGGTGCTGGTGGGCGGATCCCGTCATGGCGGTGCTGCTGGCGGCGGTAGCCGTACGGGAAGGCCGGAAGGCCTGGCGCGGGCACGCCTGCTGCCACTGATCCCGAATTTCCCCAGGACACCACAGACGTTAGTTACTGCCGCGTACAGTGATACCCGCACCAAGAAGGACGTTTTGCCACACTATGTGTTCCCAGTACAGTTCCGTGAATATTGCGGAGAACCTCCCGATAGGGTGACCCGCTAGCTCAGGACATCGACACCGAAGAGGGCATCGTGGGCGGACGTCACCGGACGGATGAACTCGAGGACGGCTACACCTCCTCCAAGGAACCGCCCAGACGGCGCCGTGGCGGACGCGGCATGGTGCTGGTCCCGCTGGCCGGATCCGTGGCCCTCGCGGTGCTGCTCGGCGTCGCCGCATATGTGATCATCAACCGGGACCGGGGATGCGCCGGGGACGGGATCGCGCTGCGGGTAACCGCCTCCCCCGACATCCAGCCCGCCGTGTCCCGGATCGCCGAACGCTTCAACAAGGCCGCTCACGACGTCGAGGGCGGGTGCGCCACCGTCACGGTGGCCAAGGGCGTCCCGGCGACCGTGGCCTCCGGGCTGGCCGGAGGCAAGGCCGGCGCGATGGACGTGTGGATCCCGGACTCCGGGCTGTGGGTGGCCAACCTGCGGGCCAAGGACCCGCAGGCGCCCGAGGCCGGCGCGTCCGTGGCCCACTCCCCCATCGTCATGGTGGCCTCCGGCTCGGTGATCCCGAAGCTGCAGAAGAGCTTCGGCGAGGCGAGCTGGGGCGGCATGATCAACGCCGCCAACGTGGCCAACGTCGAGGGTCCGGGCCGCAAGGTGCGCGTGCTCGCGCTGGACCCCTCCTTCAACGCCGCCGGGCTCGGCGCGCTGCTGGCCGCCTCCGGCGTGGCCACGGCCTCGGGCGTCGGCCGGCAGCAACTGGTCGGGGCGCTCAAGACACTGTCCGGGTCGTCGGTCCGCGACCAGGACGCGCTGCTGTCCAGCCTCGGCGTCAAGGGCACCCGCGCCCCGCTCGGCGTCGCCTCGGAGCAGGGCGTCTGGGCGTTCAACACCACCAAGAAGCCGGAGGTCCCGGCCGTGCCGCTCTATCCGGCCGAGGGCACGCTCAACCTCGACTACCCCATGGTGATCACCACCAAGGACGCCACGGTCCGCAAGGCCGCCGAGGCGTTCCGCAAGGAGCTCGGCACCGAGTCCGCCAGGAAGACGCTCCAGGACCAGGGCTTCCGCACCCCGGACGGCAAGGGCGGCAAGCCGGTCGCCGACAGCGGCGGCTTCCAGGCCAAGGCACCCCGGACGCTGAAGACGCCCGACGCCAGAACGGTCGCGAGGATGTCCCAGTCCTGGTCCCGGCTGAACCTCGGCACGCGGCTGCTGGCGCTGCTGGACGTCTCCGGCACGATGGCGACACCGGTGCCCGGGACCGGCGCGGACCGGATGCGCATGATCTCCAAGATCGCCATCGAGGGCATGCAGCTGTTCCCGGCCAAGAGCGAGATCGGCGTGTGGGAGTACTCCACGCACCTCGCCGGCCAGGGCGTGGACTTCCGCAAGACCGTCCCCGTCGGCCCGCTGACCGAGAGCATCGACGGCGTGCTCCGCAAGGACCTGCTCGTCCAGAGGCTCTCCACGATCCAGGCCAAGCCCACCGGGGACACCGGCCTGAATGACACGCTCAAGGCCGCCTACGGGCAGATGACCAAGGAATACCAGGGCGACAAGATCAACACGGTGCTGATCCTCACCGACGGCGCCGGCAACGACGACCCGGGCGGCGGCGTCTCCAACGAGGAGATGCTGCAGTACCTGAAGAAGACCTACAACCCGGAGAAGCCGGTCAGCATCCTGCTCATCGCCTTCGGCCCCGAGGCCGCCGCGGGCAAGAAGCAGATGGACGCGCTGGCCAAGGCGACCGGCGGCGAGGCCTTCATCGCCCGCGACATCCTGCAGGTCCGCAAGTTCTTCCTGAAGGGCATGGAGCGCCGCATCTGCGCGCCCAACTGCTGAGCGCCGACCCTCCCGCCCCGTACGGCCGGCGTCCCACACGCCCCAATCGTTTCAGTTTTACCATTTCATACCAGGTCGGCATGGTATCGACTGGTTAGGACAACCCGTCACGGACAGCTGGCGTCCTACGCGTGTGGGGTCTCGGGCATGGCCCGTGAACGAGCCCGTTGCGGGGAGGAATGTCCGTGCCCGGATGGCCGGCCGTCGGCCGAACCGACGACCAACGACTTGTGGGAGCGCTCCGGCGTGCCGACGCCCAGGCTCCCGCGCAGCTCTACGACTCCTATGCCGAACGTCTCAACGACTACGCCCATTCGCTGCTGGGCGACCGTGACGCCGCCGCCGGCGTCGTACACGACGCCCTGGTCCTCGCGCACGGATGTGTGGAGCGGCTGCGCGAGCCGGGCCGGCTGCGCCCGTGGCTGTACGCGCTGGCCCGGCGCGCGGCCGGGACGCGGACCCCGCGGCGCCCGGCTCCCGCGCCGGAGTTCGACGACCGCGACACCCCCGAGGAGCGCGAACTGGTCGCGCTGGTGCACGAGGCGCTGGCCGAGCTGAGCGGGCAGGAACGCGAGGTCCTGGAGCTGTCCCTCCGCCACGATCTCAGCACCGGCGAGGTCGGCGCGGTGCTCGGGATGTCCTCGCGGCAGGCCGCGACGCGGCTCGGCCGGGCCCGCGAGCACCTGGAGAACGCGGCCGCCGCCGTGGTGCTGGCCAAGGTCGGCCGGGCGCACTGCCCGGACCTGTCGGCGATGGTCGACTCGTGGGAGGGCCCGCTCACCACGATGCTGCGCAGGCGGCTCTCCAGCCATATCGGCCGCTGCGAGGTCTGCCTCGAACGGCGGGACCGGCACGTCTCGGCCGGGCAGCTGCTCGACATGGTGCCGGTGGCCTTCCCGCCGCTCTCCCTGCGCCGCCGCTACATCGAGACCTGCGTGAACCCCGATCTCGCGGGGGCACGCGCCTCCATCGTCGAGGCCGGCGACCGCTTCGGCCGGGCCGGATTCCCCGCCCCGGCGGAACGGCGCGCGAAGGGACGCCGGTGGGCCGGTCCGAGGGACGCCGGCGCGGAGCAGGGACGCGCCAGGGGGAACCGCCGGCAGCCGGCCGTACCACTCCACACGCCGCCGGACACGGAGAGCGGACCGCGGCGTGCGGCCCCGGACACGGGAAGCCACCGGCAGCCGGCCGAGCCCCGGCGCGCGGCCGTGACGGCGCGGCGGCGCGGGTCCAGACGGCGGGCGGCACCCGTGATCGCGGCCGCCGCGTGCGTGCTGGCGGCCACCTGTGTCATGGTCGTGATCGCCGGGCGGGATCCGGCCGGCGGGCCGGTGTGGCGGGCCGAGGCCGCGCCGGGCCGGGAGCCCGCGCTGATCACGCTGGAGCCGGGACCCGGGCCGGACTCTCCGGCGGACCCGGCCCCGCTCCCGACGTCGACCCCGGAGCCGGAGAAGGCCGGGAGGACCGTGAAGACCAGGCCCCCTACCCCCACTCCCGGCCCGGCCCGGCAGGCGACGACCCGGCGGCCGGTTCCCGAGCGGTCCCGCGC
>NZ_NGFP01000064.1 GCF_002149035.1 Streptosporangium minutum | reverse complement strand
GGCCCGGTCAGGCCGGAAGCGAAGCTGTGAACACGCAAACAGCGGGTCGACGAGGCCCACCACCACAGGAGCGACCATGACCGGCTCTTCCCCCCAGGGAATCAAGACCGTGCTGCACCCCGTGTCCGACCTGGCGAAGGCCAAGGCGGTGTACGCGGCCCTGCTCGGTATCGCGCCGCAGACCGACTCTCCTTACTACGTCGGCTTCGAGGCCGAGGGCCAGCACATCGGACTGGTGCCCGGCGGTGGACCGCAGGGCATGACCTCCCCGGTGGCCTACTGGCACGTACAGGACATCGAGGCGAAGCTGGCCGAGGTGATCGCCGCGGGGGCCACCGTGCAGGAGGCCGCGCACGACGTCGGTAGCGGCCGTCTGGTGGCCACCGTCACCGACCCCGACGGCAACGTCCTCGGACTGCTTCAAGACCGATGAACGCCGACGTCGTCGCGACACCGAGCACCGGCTCAACCACGGCGAGACGAGGGCCGTCAGCGCCCTCACAAGATCGAGTACATCAAGGTTCTCAGGGGGATCTGCCATGAGCGGCATCGAAAGCAGCACGTACGAGGGATTCACGGTCGAGGAACGGGCCGCGATGAAGGACCACGCCCAAGAGCGGAAGACGGCAGCGCGCCGCAGCTCGCGCGCAGACAAGGACATTGAGCAGCAGCCCAAGAGGCACGGAATGAGGTTCACGCTCAACGGCGCACTCTGGTCACTGCAAGTGTTGTTCGGCTTCTTCTTCGCCGGCAGCGGTTTCGGCAAGGTGCTGTTGTACGACGGAGCTCTGTATGCGGCAGCGCCCCGAGCCGTGGCCTGGTACGCCGCGGTGCCGCAGCCCCTGATCGTCTTCATCGGGATCTGTGAGGTACTGGGCGGCGTCGGCCTGATCCTGCCGGCGATGACGAAGGTCAAGCCGATGCTGACGCCGTTCGCCGCCGCCGGCCTGACACTGACGATGATCCTCGCGGCTGGTTTTCATGTCATCCGCGGCGAATACGCATTGGTACCTGCGAATCTCCTGCTGGGAGGGGTCGCGGCGTTCGTCATGGTCGGACGATGGAAGTCGAGGCCCATCTCGCCCGCGATCCTCACCACCTCACGCGCGCTCAGGTCGTTTGCGGTCCTTGGCGCACTGGTCCTGCTGACATTCGTTCCGACGTGGTACACGATGACCAACGTCCAATTCTGATCCCTCCGGTGTCATGTGCGGGGGCGCCGTACATGTCCCGGACGGAGTGGTCCGGCTCAAGCCGCACGGCCGGCTGCCCGCCTCCACCCGCCTGCACTCCGACCACCTGGGGTGGACCTGGAGCACCGCGCCCGGCGAGGATGCGCCACTCTTCGCGCACGCCGCTCATCTCGGCGACGCCTTGCACGCGCCCGTTCAGATCACCCACCCCGAACGGAGAGGCGGGCGCATCCGTTAGCCGTTCGGCCACTCAGGGTAGAGCTGTTTGTACCAGTGTGCCCCCCGCAAGGCAGGAAAGTGGGGGTGTACCCGGGTGGTCGGGAAAACACGGATCAGTGTCCTTATCGTGCTCGTAGGAGGAGCGGCGGTTCTCGCCCTCCATCCCGCCGGTCCAGCCCGGCCCACCGGTCCGGATCGACCCGTGACCTCCGCTCAGGCCGCAGGTTCCGCTCGGCCCGCAGGTTCTGGTCAGACTGCAGGTTCTGGTCAGGCCGTGGGTTCTGGTCAGCCTGCGACCCCGGTTCAGCCTGCGACCTCGGTTCAGCCCGTGACCTCGGTTCAACCTGCGACCTCGGTGCGGCCCGTGAGCCCTGTCCGGCTCGCGGGCTCCTCCCAGCCCGCCCGTATGACGGGATCCGCGCCTATGACGCGATCCGAGGCCAAGGCCCGGACCACCCGCTCAACCCGCTCTCCGAGGGGGACCCGCTGGCCGAAGGCGAAACGGCCCGTTCGGACGGCGAGGTCCGCGCGTACCGCCCGGGCCGCGCGCATGGCTCGGCACATGAGGGCCACCAAGCCGCCGACGCCCGCCCAGCCGCCGAGCCCGGCTCGACTCCCGAGTACGGCCCGGCCCACGGGTCCCTTGTCCCTCCTGCTCGGGGGTGGCGCCCACGTGCCGATCGTCGTCGGGCATCGGGGAGCCAGCGCCTTCCGGCCCGAGCACACGCTTCTCTCCTACGAGGTCGCCATCCAGCTGGGCGCCGACTACATCGAGCCGGACCTGGTCTCCACCAAGGACCACGTCCTGGTCTCCCGGCACGAGAACGAGCTCTCGGCGACCACCGACATCGCCGACCACCCCGAGTTCGCCGCCCGCAGGACGGCCAAGACCATCAACGGCGGCCGGAAGACCGGCTGGTTCACCGAGGACTTCACCCTCGCCGAGCTGCGTACCCTCCGCGCCAGGGAGCGCTTCCCCCGGCGGCGGCCGGCCAACACGGCGTACGACGGGAAGGCGCAGATCCCGACACTGGAGGAGATCGTCCAGCTCGCGCAGAAGCACGGCGTGGGCATCTATCCCGAGATCAAATATCCGAGCTACTTCGCCTCCATCGGGCTGCCGATCGAGGGACCGCTGCTGGAGACCCTCCGGCGGTACGGCTGGGACGACGCCTGCGACCCGGTGTTCATCCAGTCCTTCGAGACGGGGAACCTCAAGCAGCTGCGGTCCGTCACGCGGTTGCGGCTCATCCAGCTCATCGGGGCCGGAAGCGGCACTCCGTACGATCTGCTGAAGAGCGGTAACCCGACCACCTGCGACGATCTCGTCACCCCGGCCGGCCTGCGGCAGATCGCCACGTACGCCGCCGGCATCGGCGTGACCACCACGCGGGTCGTGCCGGTCGGCCCCGACGGGAGACTGGGGGCTCCCACCTCGCTCGTCCAGGACGCCCACCGGCAGGGCCTGCAGGTACACGTCGCGACGGTCCGCGACGAGAACGTGAGCCTCCCGGCGGACTACCGGCGGGGCGATCCCGCGGGGCCGGCGTACTCCCGCGCCGCCGGGGACGTGACGGGCTGGCTGACACGGCTGTACGGGCTCCAGGTGGACGGGGTGCTCGCCGACAACCCGGGTGTCGCGCGTACCGTACGGGATCGCCTGATCGCCGGCGGCTGACCCGGGTCGGCGCGGTGACCGGAAGAGCTCCCGGATGCCGGTCATGGAGCCGGCGTCAGGCACGTGGCTAGGGTGGGACCTGTCCTAGCTTGATGGGAAGCTCGCATTCATGTTGGAAACCTCGGCCCGGTTGCTCCGCCTGCTGTCGCTGCTGCAGACGCCCCGTGAGTGGACCGGCGCGGATCTCGCCGACCGGCTCGACGTGAACGTGCGTACGGTCCGTCGCGACATCGAGAAGCTGCGCGTCCTCGGCTATCCGGTGCACGCCACCGCCGGCGCCGCCGGTTACCTGCTCGGCGCCGGCGCGAAGCTGCCCCCGCTGCTGCTCGAGGACGACGAGGCGGTCGCGGTCGCCATCGGTCTGCGCACCGCGGCCAGTGGCACCGTCGCCGGCATCGAGGAGACCTCGCTGCGCGCCCTGGCCAAACTCGAACAGGTCCTGCCGGCACGCCTGCGGCACCGCGTCAGCACGCTGCAGTCGGTCACCGTGACCCTTCCCTCCGGCGGTCCCGTCGTGGACCCCGACGTGCTCACGGCCGTAGCGGCCGCCTGCCGCGCGCACGAGCAGTTGCGTTTCGACTACGCCGATCACGAGGGCGGGTCGAGCGTCCGCCGCACCGAGCCGCATCGCCTCGTGCACACCGGCCGGCGCTGGTATCTCATCGCCTGGGACCTCGACCGCGACGGCTGGCGGACCTTCCGCGCCGACCGGCTGCGTCCGCGCGTTCCCAACGGGCCGCGGTTCACGCCACGCCGACCGCCGGACACCGATCTGGCCGGCTACACCGCACGCGGGATCTCCACCGGGGCCTACCGCTATCAGGGCAGGTTCACGCTGCATGTGCCCGTTCACGTCGCCGCGGAGAAGATATCGCCGACGATCGGCGTGCTCGAGGCCGTCGACGAGCACTCCTGCACGCTGCGCGCCGGCTCGAACTCCCTCGACGAACTCGCGCTGTACGTCGGCCTGTTCGGCTACCGCTTCGAGGTTCATGAGCCACCCGAGCTGGTCCGGCACATCCGCTCGCTCACCGCGCTCCTCGCCGGTTCCCTACCGCCGTCCCCACCGCCGGGCTGAGCCGGTGACGGCCGGATCCTCTCCGAGCCCGCACGCCCCCCCCGGCGACCAGGCACGATGTCGCGCGTCGATGTCCGGCTATGAGCACTTCCAGGGAGTAAGCTGGGTCTACCGAGGACATGTCCTCACCGACGCCCACCGGCGGGTCCCAGCCGTCACCTCGTCCGTACGAGGCGACAGCCGGGCCGCCGGGGAGAATGAGGGCGGGCATCTCGCCGACCGCGTGCCCGCGACCTGACCACAACGGCCTGGGCGCCGCCGGGCACCCGGCTCTGGAGCGGCATCCGTGCCACCGCGCGCTGCTGACCGGCCGCCCGGGTCCCGCCTCTTCTCCGATCGGAGATTCCATGACCATTTTTCAGACGAAGACCCAGACCCGCCACGGGACGAGCCCTCGGACCGTGCATCCCGCACATCCCGCCACCACCATCGTCCCGCTGTACGGCGAGATCGACATCTTCACCAGTCCGGCTCTCCGCGAACGCCTGCTGCGTGCCTTGCGGCTCAGCACGGGCCCGCTGGTCCTGGATCTGTCCAGGGTGTCGTTCTGCGACGTGTCGGGGCTGGCCGTACTGGTCGGCGCCCAGCGCCGCGCCAGAGCGCTCGGCATCACCCTGCGCCTGGCCGCGCCCCGCTCCCAGACGGTCCGGCTGCTGCGCGTCACCGGACTGGACCGGGTCCTCCCGATGCACGGGAGCGACCAGGGCGAGCCGCGGCCGTACAGCCTGCCGGCGCAGACGCGGACCGGGGACTGAACAGGCCGGTGGCCGGAGCGGTCCCGCCCGGGGCCCGCCTCGCGAAATCCGCTGGGCCGGGTGGGGCGGCCGGAGGTAGAGTCGGCTCCATGACCTGGCGACATTGATCCATCACCAGAGGTCGACGCGGAACACGCTGTCGCGGACCGCCCGGGATGCCGAGCATCCCGGGCCCGCACAGTCTCCCCCGCGTGAAGGACCTTCTGATGATCTCTTTTCTGCGTGGACCCGGCGCACGCGTGAAGCGCCTGGCCACGACTCTCTACGGCTACACGTTCCTGGATGACTTCATCCTGCTCTACCCGGTCTACGCACTGCTGTTCGTCGACACGGGCCTGTCGACCGCCGAGATCTCCTCGCTGTTCGTGATCTGGTCGGTCACCTCCCTGGTGTTGGAGGTGCCCTCCGGCGTGTGGGCCGACGCCGTCTCGCGGCGGCTGCTCCTCGCCCTGGCGCCGCTGCTGGCCGCCGCCGGTTACGCCCTGTGGATCATCGCTCCCTCCTACTGGGCGTTCGCCGTCGGCTTCGTGCTCTGGGGCGCGGCGGGAGCGCTGCAGTCGGGCGCCATGGAGGCGCTGGTCTACACCGAGCTCGAACGCCTGGGCGCGGCCGACCGCTACGCCGCGATCATGGGTCGTGGCCACGCGTTCGGCACCGGCGCCACCATGCTGGCCACGGCCGCCGCGGCCCCCGCGCTGGCCGTGGGCGGCTACCCGTTGCTCGGGGCGGCCAGTGTCCTGGCATGCCTGCTCTGCGCGGCCGTCGCGACGACCTTCCCCGAGCACCGGGTGAAGAGCCCGGAGGAGACGCGGCCGGAGGGCTACGCCGCCATCCTGCGGGAAGGCGTGCGGGAGATGCGCGCCAGCCGATCGGTACGGCTGGCGGTGCTGCTGGTGGCCGTGGTGGGGGCGGTCTGGGGCTCGCTTGAGGAGTACGTCGCCCTGCTGGCGGCCGCCACCGGCGTCGCCGCGTACGCCGTACCGCTCCTGGTGCTCCTCGTCTCCGCGGGGGTCGCGCTCGGCGGTGTGCTCGCGGCGACCGGGCGGCGCCTCACGGACCGGGCGTTCGCCGGAATCATCGCCGCCGGGGCGCTGGCGCTCGGCGCGGGAGCGATCAGCGGGGTCCCGGCGGGATTCGCGGCGATCGCGGTGGCCTTCTGCCTCTTCCAGATGGCGACGGTGCTGGCGGGCGCGCGGCTCCAGAATCGCATCACCGGTCCGGCCCGTGCCACGGTGACCTCGCTGGCCGGGCTGGGCACGGATGTGGCGGGCATCCTCGTCTACGGCGGCTACGCCGCGGCCTCCACGGTGGCCGGGCACGGCGTGATCTKCGCCGTTTTCGCCGTGCCGTACCTCGTCATCGCTCTGGCCCTGACCCGCGGGGCCGGGGCGCGCTCCGACGGTGAGCGGGGCCGGGCCGCGCTCCGGAGGTGAACGGCGCCGGGAGCGGCGGGCGTCCGGAGGTGAACGGCGCCGGGAGCGGCGGGCGTCCGGAGGTGAACGGCGCCGGGAGCGGCGGGCGTCCGGCGGGAGGCGCGCGTCCCCCGCCCCGGCGCCTCGGGGGAGGGCTACGGCGGTGGGCGGAGTCGGCAGCGATGGGACAGAGAGGAATTTATGCCCGTTTTGCCGAGTTGCGCGCATCTCACGGTCTCTGTTCATAGGATCTATGCCGGACCGTGACCATCGCCTGGAATCGTGGACAACCGCCCAAAGCGCTCAACTGTTCCGAAGTGGAGAGAGACTGTGCTGAAGTCCAAGACGCGCCGCCGCGTCGCGGTCAAGACAGCCGCCATCGCAGCAGTGTGCGGAGGTCTCTTCTTCGGCGCCGTCCCGGCGATCGCCTCCATGACGGCGGCCCCGCTGCCGGTCTCCTACAGCTGCACGGCCGGGACCGGGGGCGTGGCCGCCACCTACAAGCTGCAGATGGACATCACGGGCCCGCTGGCCCCGGCGCCCAGCTCCACCGTCGTGGCGACCTGGGCGGTCCGGCAGCCCGCCGCCTCGCCGTCCCTCCTCGCGCCGTCGGCGATCCCCGTGACCGAGCGCGTCGTGTTCGACGGAGACGCGCTCGTCACCGCCAACCCCTCGATCGTCCCCTCCGAGCTCCGGACGGTCGGGGCCACCGCCGCCGCCGTCGCGCTGGCATCCAATGCCCCGCTGCCGCTGCCCACCGTGTTGATCACGATGACCCCCACCGCGGCCGGTGTCATCGCGGTCCAGCCGGGCGCGTTCGGCCTCTACCTGGAGCCGGCCGCCGGGCCGGGCAGCGGCAAGGAGGCCACGCTGTACGACTGCGCCGTCGCGACCCCCGCGGAGGCGAGCGCCGCGGCGTTGCTGATCACGGTCAAGCCGTCGGTCGCCGGCACCGGGACGGGCACCCCGACACCGAGCAACACCCCGACCTCGACCAACACGAACACGGGAACCCCCAGCCCGACGGCCACCACGCCGGAGCCGACGATCACCGTCACCCAGACCAAGACGTCCAAGCCCAAGCCCACCAAGGACCGGCAGATCGACGAGACCCCCGACGGCGGCGCCTCCACGGGCGGCGGCGGGGACGCCGGGCCGGACGCTCGGATGATCATACTCGGCGGCGCGTTGATGATGGCGGGCGCGGCGGCCGGCGGGCTGGTGCTGCGGCGCCGTACGGCGACCCGAGGCTGACCGGGTCGGCCGGATGACCACCCCGACGCCTGACAACTGGCCGCCGAGACCTCCCGCCCAGGGCGGGAGGCCGCAGGGGCGTCCCCACGGGCCGGTGCCGCCCTACGGATCTCATCCGCCGTACCAGCAGCAGCACCCCGGATACCAGCAGTACGGCCGGCCGTACGAGGAGTGGCCCGACGAGCGGATCGACGGCGGCCGGGTGATGCGGTCGGTGCTCATCCTGGCGGGGGTCGCCGGGGTGATCACGGTGCTGGTCGGCATGCTCTACATGGTGGCGGCGCCCGAGCAGTACGGCCTGGCCGACCAGCGCACCACGCTGCCGCCCCGCAGCCAGGCGAACGCCACCGGGCCGGCGGACCCGTACTTCCAGGCCGAGCCGACCGCGCCGCCGCCCCTGCCGAGCATCCCGGCGGCCCCCGCCATGCAGCCGTCGACCCCGGTACGCGTGGTCATCCCACGCCTCGGCGTCAACGCGCCGATCAGGTCGGTGGGGCTCGACAAGCAGGGCGCGATCGAGGTGCCGCCGGTCACCAACCCGAACCTGGTCGGCTGGTACCGTTCCGGGCCCACGGCCGGGGAGGCCGGTCCGGCGGTCATGCTGGGGCACAAGGACACGAAGTCGGGGAGCGCGGTCTTCAGCCGCCTCGACGAGATCCGCAACGGCGACGTCATCGAGGTGCACCGTAAGGACGGCATCGTCGCCGTGTTCACCGTGGGAGGCCTCGAACAGGCGGAGAAGGCGGTCTTCCCGACGCAGCGGGTGTACGGCGAGTCGCCCAATCCCCAGCTCCACCTGATCACGTGCGGCGGCACCTACGACCGCGCGACCGGTCACTACACCGACAACGTCATCGCCTACGCGACGATGACCAGCACGCGCAAGGCATGAGCGCCACCGCTCCGCCCGAGGCCGCGGCCCCGGTGATCCCGGCCGTCATGGACGTCCTGCGGAGGCGGCGGCACGGGCTGGCGCTGGGCGCGCTCGTGGCGCTGGCCACGGCGGCCTACTCGCTGCTGGGCCTGGTCAAGTTCGCGACCTTCCGGGCCACCACCTTCGACCTGGTCATCTTCGACCAGGCCGTGCGCGGCTACGCCGGTTTCGGGGCGCCCACCGAGCCGTCGGTCGGCATGCAGTACGGCATGGGAATGGACTTCATCCAGCTCGCCGACCACTTCTCGCCGATCGTGGCGCTGCTGGCCCCGCTGTACTGGCTGGGCGGCGGGCCGCAGTCGCTGATCGTCGCCCAGGCGGTGCTGTTCGCGCTGGCCGCGATCCCGATCTGGCACTACGCCGAGCGCCGTCTCGGCGCGGTCCCGGCCCACCTGGTCGCGGTGGCCTACGCGGTGTCGTGGCCGATCGCGCAGGCCGCCGGGTTCGACTTCCACGAGGCGGCCTTCGTCCCGCTGCTGAGCGCGATCATGATCGAGCGGTTCGACGCCCGCCGGCCGCTCCTGGGGGTGCTCGCGGCCGCGGCCCTGCTGCTGGTCAAGGAGGACATGGGCCTGCTGCTGGCCGGGTTCGGGATGTATCTGGTCGTCACCCGGCGGCGGCTGGAGGGGATCGCCTTCATCCTCTTCTCGCTGGGCGCGCTCGTGGTGATCCGCAGCGTGCTGATGCCCCTGGCGGGGGCGAGCACCACGGGATTCCACTGGGCCTACGGCAACTGGGGCGCCACCCTGGGCGAGGTGGCGGTGGCCGTCCTGCGAGACCCGCTGGGCGCGCTGGCGCAGTCCGTCAGCCCGATGGTCAAGGTGAACACCCTGGCCTTCCTGCTGTGGCCGATGGCGCTGACCGCGCTGCTGTCGCCGCTGACGCTGGCGGCGGTCCCGCTCGTCGCGGAGCGTTTCCTGGCCGACCGGCCGCAGTGGTGGGAGCCGGGGCACCACTACAACGCCTTCGTCGTCGCCATCCTCGTCTGCGCCGGGGTGGACGGGGCCGCCCGGCTCGCGAAACGGTTCCCGGAGCGGGGCGTGGCCACGCACTGGGCGGTCGCGGTCTGCCTGATCGGCCTCACCCTCGTCCCGCGCTTCGAGCTCGGCAAGCTCCTGGATCCGGGCTACTACGACGGCGAGCCGCACATCGCGGCGGCCCGGGAGGCCGTGACCATGATCCCGGACGGGGTGATCGTCGAGGCGGCCAACAACGTCGGCCCCGCGCTCACCGCGCGGACGACGGTGCTGCTCTGGGGGCCGCAGGCGTATGACGCGCCCTGGGTCGTGGCGGACGTGGCGCGATGGACCTATCCGTTCGGCGACTTCGGCGCGCAGCAGCGGCGGGTCGACGAGGCGCTGGCGAACGGCTACCGCAAGGTGTTCGACCGCGACGGGTACATCGTGCTCAACCGGCCCTCCTGAGCACGACACGGACAAAGATTCTGTTGTAACCTCCTGGTAACCGAACAATGCTCGGTTTCATGAGCAGGAGGCATTGTGGCAGAGGCGTACATCGTCGGGGCGGTCCGCACCCCGGTCGGTAAGAAGAAGGGCGGTCTGTCCACCGTCCACCCCACCGATCTGGCCGCGCACACCCTCAAGGCGCTCATCGACCGCACGGGCGTAGACCCGGCCGCGGTGGAGGACGTCATCATGGGCTGCGTCATGCAGTTCGGCCCGCAGAGCATGGACATCGCGCGCAACGCCTGGCTGTCGGCCGGTCTTCCGGAGAACGTCGCCGGGGTGACCATCGACCGCCAGTGCGGCTCCTCCCAGCAGTCGATCCACTTCGCGGCCCAGGGAGTGCTCTCCGGCACCCAGGACCTCGTGGTGGCCGCCGGAGTGGAGTCGATGAGCATCGTGCCGATGGGCTCCTCGATCACCGCGGCGCTGGAGAAGGGCATGCCCTTCCCGTTCGGCGACATGTGGGTCGAGCGGTACGGCAAGCAGGAGATCTCCCAGTTCCGCGGCGCGGAGCTCATGTGCGAGAAGTGGGACCTCTCCCGCGAGGAACTGGAGCGGTTCGCCTACGAGAGCCACCAGCGGGCGGCCAAGGCCATCGCGAACGGCTACTTCAAGGACCAGATCGCCCCGGTCAACGAGGTCGAGGACGACGAGGGACCGCGCGCGGACAGCACGCTGGAGAAGATGGCCTCCCTGAAGACGCTGCGGGACGGCGGCCGGATCACCGCCGCGACCTCCTCGCAGATCTCCGACGGCTCGGGCGCGCTCCTCATCGCCTCCGAGCAGGCGGTCCGTGACCACGGCCTGACCCCCCGGGCCCGCATCGTCACCCTGGCGCTCACCGGCGACGACCCGGTCTACATGCTGACCGCGCCGATCCCGGCGACCCAGAAGGCGCTGAAGAAGTCCGGTCTGTCCATCGACGACATCGACGTCACCGAGATCAACGAGGCGTTCGCCCCGGTCCCGCTGGCGTGGATCAAGGACATCGGCGCCGACCCGGCCAAGGTCAACCCGAACGGCGGCGCGATCGCCCTGGGTCACCCCCTGGGCGGGACCGGCGCGATCCTGATGACCAAGCTGCTCCACGAGCTGGAGCGGACCGGCGGCAGGTACGGCCTGCAGACGATGTGCGAGGGCGGCGGCCAGGCCAACGTCACGATCATCGAGCGGCTCTGAGCGGAGCGTCCGGCGAGGACTGCGGGACCGTCACGCTCGTCGAGCGGCTCTGAGCGGAGCGCGGCGGTCAGGCCGACGTCACGATCGTCGAGCGGCTCTGAGGGGAGCGCCCGGAGACGGACGCCCCGGCCCGGGAAGCCCCGGGCCGGGGCGTCCGCCGTCTCAGCGGCCGCCCTTGCCGGGGATCCGGCGCGGCTGCTGGGTCGGCCTCATCGGCATGTGCGGCCTCGGCATGTGCCGGGGCGCGGCCGGAGGCAGATTCCGTTCGGGCAGCGGGGTGCGGGGCTTGGGGGTCTTGCTGTTGTCGTCAGGCTTTTGACCAGCATGAATTCGCATATGGACTCCTTGAAGAAGATGACGACGCGGCTGAAAGCCGTGCCAGAAACTCAGCTGCCGCGTCAGACGAACGGGGCCAGAGGGCTGAGTGCGCGGGTGGATCAGTCGGAACTGATCGACACCGGCTCTTAGGAGTTAATCCACATGCGATCACCGTACGGCGGCCGCATCGGGCGGTGCAACCCATTTATCCGGGTCCCTTCCGCCCCCGGGGCCCGCCCCCCGGAGAGAGGCGGGCGTCCGTACCTCCTCAGCGGATCGACCGGTGCACGTTCCCGGTGGCGGAGGGGCCGTGAGCGGTGGCGGCGATCCACGGGCCGTCGATGGAGGCGTCGAGGATGCCCTCCTCCAGGAACGTGTAGCGGCCCCGCAGCACGTGGCGCGCCAGCCGTACGTCACGGGCGTCGCTGTTGTCCCACAGCCGGTCGAACAGCGCGTCCGCGCGGAGCCGGGCCTGGTGGCAGAAGGTGTCGGCGATCTCGGCGGGCTTGCGGCCCAGCTCGGCCTCGTCCTCGCGGGCACGGACGCAGGTCGCGGTGATCGCGAAGAGCTCGGCGCCGATGTCCACGATCCGGCCGAGGAAGCCCTGCTTGTGCTCAAGCCTGCCCTGCCAGCGGGACATGCCGTAGAAGGTGGCGCGGGCGAGCTTGCGGCTGGTCCTCTCCACGTAACGCAGGTGCCGGGCGAGCGCGCCGAACTCCGCGTAGGAGCCGGGCCGGTTGCCGGTCCCCGCGACCAGCGTCGGCAGCCAGCGCGCGTAGAACCCGCCCGCCTTCACCGCGGCGCGGGCCTTGGCCCTGCTGCCCAGCGACGGATCGATGAGCTCGCCGGCCACCGTCAGGTGCGCGTCGACCGCCTCGCGGGCGATCAGCAACTGCATGATCTCGGTGGACCCCTCGAAGATCCGGTTGATCCGCATGTCCCGCAGCACCTGCTCGGCCGGGACCCCGCGCTCACCCCGGGCGGCCAGGGACTCGGCCGTCTCGTAGCCCCGCCCGCCGCGGATCTGGACCAGCTCGTCGGCCACCTGCCAGGCCATCTCCGACGCGTACAGCTTGGCGAGCGCCGCCTCGATCCGGATGTCGTTGCTCTTCTCGTCGGCCAGGCGGCAGGAGAGGTCCATCACCGCTTCGAGGGCGTAGGCCGTACCGGCGATGAAGGCGATCTTGCGTGCCACCGCCTCGTGCTCTCCGATCCTGCGCCCCCACTGCACCCGCGCGTCGCCCCACTCCCTGGCGATCTTCACCGCCCACTTGGCGTTCCCGGCGCAGACGGCCGGCAGCGAGAGCCGCCCGGTGTTGAGCGTGGTCAGCGCGATCTTCAGGCCCTGGCCCTCGCGGCCGATCAGGTTGGCGGCGGGGACACGGACCCGGTGGAACCTGGTCACGCCGTTCTCGATGCCGCGCAGGCCCATGAACGCGTTGCGCCGCTCGACGGTGATCCCGGGGGTGTCCGCCTCGACGACGAACGCGGAGATCTTCTTGCCGGTGCGGGCCATGACCACCAGCAGGCCCGCGACGACCCCGTTGGTCGTCCACAGCTTCACGCCGTCCAGCACGTAGTCGTCGCCGTCGCGCACCGCCGTGGTGGCCAGCCGCGCGGGGTCGGAGCCCACATCGGGCTCCGTCAGCAGGAACGCCGACACCTCGCCCTTCGCGCAGCGGGGCAGGAACCGCCGCTTCTGCTCCTCGGTGCCGAACTGCTTCAACGGCTGCGGCACCCCGATCGACTGGTGCGCCGACAGCAGCGTGCTCAGCGCCGGGCAGTACGATCCGACGAGCATCAGAGCCCGGCCGTAGTCGAGGTGGCTCAGCCCCAGCCCGCCGTACTCCTCCTCGATGGTGATCCCGAACGCGCCCAGCTCCGCGAGCCCCTTGACCACCTCGTCCGGCACCTGGGCGGTCCGCTCGATCAGCGCCGGATCCACCCGCGTGTCCAGAAACCGCCGCAGGGCGCGCAGGAACTCCTCACCCTTCTTGGCGTCGGCCTCGGACAGGGCCGGAGCCGGATGCACCAGGTCGAGGCGGAAGTTTCCCAGGAAGAGCTGCCTGCCGAAGCTGGGACGCGCCCACTCCTTCTCCCTGGCCTGCTCGGCCACCTCGCGTGCCTTGGCGTAATCGGTCATCGTGACCTCCTCGGGCGCGGATGACTTCGACGTTACGCCCGAGTCACCGGCCCGAGAAGGAACCGGCGCGGAGGGAGCCCGGTGTGTCGGATCCGCCCCCCACCTGGAGGGATGCCGCCGCCGGGCGGCCTGCCGTACGGCCGGGGAAGCTCGTACGGCGGCACTCTCGAAACCCTTGAGGGGTCTCCGTCCACGGCTACTTCGGGACGCGGGCCACGCAGAAGACGGTCTGCCCGAAGGGCGGGCGGACGAAGCGCTCGATGAAGCGCGTCAGGGGGACCACGGTGCGGTCGTAGATCTTGACCAGGCGGGGGTCGGGGTAGCCGACGCCGCCGCGGCGGACGGCGGCCCACCAGGCGATGCCGCCGAGGAAGTTGATCGGCTTGAGCACGTCGATGTCCAGGCCCGCCTTGGAGACCGTGCTGCGCAGGGTGGCGGGGGTGTAGCGGGTGACGTGGCCGACCTTGCGGTCGAAGTCGCCGTAGAGCTGCATGTAGCCCGGGACCCAGATGACGATCCGCCCGCCGGGGAGGGTGACCTTGGCCAGGGAGCGCAGGGCCTCGACGTCCTCCTCGATGTGCTCCAGGACGTTCATCATCACGACGGTGTCGACCTTCTCACCGATCGGGATGTCGGTCGGCAGGCCGAACTGCAGCACGTCGATCTCGTCGCGCCCGGCGAAACGCTTGCGGAGCTGGTCCACGCAGTAGGGGTCGAAGTCGCTGACCACCAGCCGGTCCAGGCGGGGCAGGAACGCCTCGGCGAAATGGCCCAGGCCGGAACCGATCTCCAGCATGGAGCGGCCCACGTGCGGGGCGACCATGTCGAGCTCGTACTGCCGGTAGTTCTTGGCCTCGTCCCCACCCAGGTGGTTCTCCAGGGCCTCGTCGCCGGCCGCGGGTTGCACTACGCGGTCATACCCAGACATGCGGTTCCGTCCAGATCGGTAACAGAAAACCGTGGCGCGGGGGCCACGGCTACGGACACGCAGAGTCTAACGGCGGTTCCCCGGGAGCGGCCCCCCAAACAACTCGCCGCGGCCTAGCATGGGCACCCCCATGGAAACTACCTTCGTCGGCCGGCGCGCAGAGATCGCCCAAGTGGTCCGCCTGATCCGGGAATCCCGCCTGGTCACGCTCACCGGGCTGGGCGGCGTCGGCAAGACGCGGCTGGCGGGCCGGGCGGCGGAGGAGATCGCGGGAGAGTTCCCCGACGGCCTCTGGCTGGTCGAGCTGGCCTGCCTGACGGATCCGTACCTCCTGGCCGAGACCGTGGCCGACAGCATGGGCCTGGCCGACCAGTCCGCCCGGCGGCAGGAGGAGGTGCTGGCCGACTGGCTGAGTCCGCGCAGGTCGCTGCTCATACTGGACACCTGCGAGCACCTGGTCGAAGCGGTCGCCTCGCTGGTGGACACCCTGCTGCGCCGCGCGCCCGGCCTCCGGGTGCTGGCCACCGGCCGTCAGCCGCTCGGCGTGTCGGGCGAGCACATCTACCTCGTCCCGCCGCTCCCGATCGAGGACGCGGTGGCCCTGCTGCGCGACCGCGCGGGCCTGGTCGGCGCCGGGACAGCCGACGGCGACGCGGAGGTCGGCGGCGGCGTGGAGGGCATGGCCGAGCTCTGCGAGGGGCTCGACTGCATCCCGCTGGCGATCGAGCTGGCGGCCGTGCAACTGCGCACCATGCCGCCCGCGCTGCTCACCCCGCAGCTGCACGACCGCTACCGCCTGCTGACCGGGGGCGACGGCCCGATGCGGCACGAGTCGCTGCGCGCGGCGATGGGCTGGAGCCACGAGCTGTGCACCCCGGCCGAGCGGCTGCTGTGGGCCCGGCTGTCGGTGTTCGCCGCGGGGTTCGACCTGGAGGCGGCCGAGCGGGTCTGCGCGGGCGGGCCGCTCCCGTCCGGGCTGGTCCTCGAAACGCTGACCGGCCTGGTCGACAAGTCCCTCGTGCAGCGGGAGGACCATCCCGCCGGGGTACGGCTGCGCATGCTCGACACCGTCAGGGAGTTCGGCGCCGAGTGGCTCCTGCTGCTGGGCGAGACCGGCGCGGTCCGGGGCCGCCACCGCGACCACTATCTCCGGCTGGCCAGGCGGTGCGCCGCCGAATGGCCCGGCCGGCAGGTGGAGTGGTACGGACGGATACGCGCCGAGCAGCGCAACTTCCGCAAGGCGTTCGAGCTGTGCCTGGCCGACCCGGAGTGGTCCCGGACGGGTCTGGACCTGGCCGGGACCCTGTGGTTCCTCTGGGTCTGCTGCGGCATGCTGCGCGAGGGCCGCCACTACCTGGAGACGGCGCTGGGGATGGACGCCCGGCCCGGCCCGGAGCGCCTCAGGGCGCTGTGGGTCTGCGCGTGGGTGGCCGCGCTCCAGGGTGACCTCGACGCCGCGGGAGAACGGCTCGACCGGTGCCGCGCCGAGGATCCCGGGGGGAGCGCCGCCGGCTACGCCATCCAGGTCGAGGGCCTGATCTCCCTGACGCGGGGGGACTACCCCCGGGCGGTCGAGCTGCTGGACGAGGCCATGGCCTGGCACATGGCCGAGGGCGACGTGCTGTCCGGGCTGCTGCCCTGCTACACGCTGGCGGCGCTCGGCCTGCTGGCCGCGGGACGGCCGGAGGAGACCATGGAGACCCTGTCGGAGGGGCAGGCGCTCTGCGAGGCCCACGGGGAGGAGTGGAGCCGCGCCCAGATGGAATACGTCTTCGCCTGGGCCGAGCATGTCAAGGGCGGCACCGCCGGAGCGCTCCGGCACGCCAGGGCGGCGCTCACCGCGGCGCGGCTCTTCGACGACCTGCTCCTGAGCGTCGTCTGCGTCGAGATGATCGCCTGGGCGGTGGCGGTGGAGGGGGCCGCTGGCAGGGGGGCACGGCTGCTGGGCGCGGCCCAGGCCGTCTGGGACTCCTCGGGACTGTCGCAGTTCGGCTCGCCGATCTTCATTCCGATCCGGAAGCGGGCGGTGAACCAGGCAGTGAGAGCCCTCGGCGGTGCAGAATTCGACACCCTGTATGCCGAGGGACACCGCCTTGACCTGGGCATCGCTGTGAAATATGCGCTGGAGGAGAAGATCTCGTAACCGAGGGCGCCGCACCTCGCCGATTCCGTTGCCGGTTCCGTGGTTGGCTTGCCACCTCACGCGGAGGGGCTGGAGATCGGTGGCGGAGACGCGGACGCGCCGGGGCAACGTCCCGGCGGAGACGAGCAGTCTCGTCGGGCGGAGAGAGGAACTCGACGAGATCGCCGTGCTGATCGGCCGCTCACCGCTGGTGACCCTCACCGGGGTCGCCGGCGTGGGCAAGACGAGGCTGGCCATCAGGACGGCCGACCGGCTCCGTGACTCCTTCGCCGACGGGGTGTGGGTCGTCGAGCTGTCGGCTGAGCAGAACGGCGACCTGATCGGTCACGACATCGCCGAGGTGCTCGGCCTGCGCGAGCAGTCGGCGCGCCCACAGTCCGAGGTGCTGGCCGACTTCATCGCCGACAAGCGGCTGCTGCTGGTCCTGGACACCTGCGACCATCTGGTCGACGCCTGCGCGGCGCTGCTGCGCCGGGTGCTGTCGGAGGCCCCGCACGCGCGGGTGCTCGCCACCAGCCGCCAGCCGCTCGGCCTGCCCGGGGAGCGGGTGCTGCCGATCGAGCCGCTGGCGGTGCCCGAGCCCGGGACCACCGCCGCCGGGACCGACGCGGTCCGGCTGTTCACCGAGCGGGCCCACGCGCTGGTGCCCGACCTCATCCTCGATCCGGTGGCGGTCGCCCAGGTCTGCCGCCTGCTGGACGGCATCCCGCTGGCCGTCGAGCTCGCCGTCCGGCGGCTGCGGGCGCTCTCGGTCCAGCAGATCGCCGAACGGCTGGACGACCGCTTCGCGCTGCTCGTCGGCGGGAGCCGTACCCCGTTGGGGCGCCACCAGACCATGCGCACCGCGGTCGGCTGGAGCCATGAGCTCTGCACCGCCGAGGAGCGCCTGCTCTGGGCGCGGCTGTCGGTCTTCGCCGGGTGGTTCGACGCCGACGACGCGCGGGCGGTCTGCGCCGACGAGCGGCTGAGCTGGCTCCCGCTGCTCAGGCTCGTGGACAAGTCGATCCTGATCGCCGAGGGGTCGCGCTACCGGATGCTCGACACGATCCGCGACTACGGCAGGGAGTGGCTGCGCCGGCTGGGCGAGGAGAAGGCCCTGGTCCGCCGCCATCGCGACCACTACCTGGCGCAGGCCCGCAGGGCGGAGGCCGAGTGGTACGGCCCGCACCAGCTCCGGTGGGCCGACTGGGCCCACCGCGAGCTGCCCAACCTGAAGGTGGCCCTCGACCACGACGACGGGTTCGACCTGGTGACGGCCCTGTGGTTCGTCTGGTGCTGCCTGGGCCAGGTACGGCAGGGCCGCTACTACCTGGACCGGGTGCTCCGGCGGCACAAGCGGCCGAGTCCGGCACGGACCAAGGCGCTGTGGACGTACGCCTGGGCCGCGCTCAGCGCGGGTGACACCGCCGCGGCCCGCGACCGGGCGGCCGAGGCCTACGAGGCGGCGATGGCCGCGGGCGACTTCGCCGCCGCCGGGTGCGCCCGGCAGAACGCCGCGGCCGCCGCCCTGGTCTGCGGCGACCTCGACGGGGCCGAACGCCTCGCGGCCGAGGCGGCGGAGCTGTTCGGGCGGGCGGTCTCCGCCCACATCGGGCTTCCCCTGGCCGAGGTGACGCTGGCCATGGCGTTCGGAGCCCGGGGCGAGTTCGACCGGGCCGTGGAGGTGCTGACGCGGCAGTGGGCGCGGTGCGCCGAACGCGGAGAGCTGTGGGCGCGTTCCCACGGCGACCACGCGCGCTCGCTCGCCGAGCTGGGCCGCGGTGAGGTCGGCATCGCCGAGGTCTACGCGCGCGCGGCGCTCGACGGGAAATGGCGCCTGGGTGACGCGATGGGCAGCGCCATGGCGATGGACCAGCTCGCCGCCACCGCCGTGGCGCGCGGCGACGGGCGGCGGGCCGCATGCCTGCTCGGCGCCGGCCGGCGGATGTGGACGGTCTTCGGGCTGCCCAGGTCCGGCGCGCCCGAGTCCGTGACCCCGCCCGCGCGCGGCGATGGGCACCTCTCCCCGTACGAGGGTCCGGTGGCGTCTCGCGGGGGTCCTCTCCCGTCGCACGAGCTCTCCCCGCCGCCTCGCAGGGGGCCCGTGCTGCCCTCTCGGGAGGGCTCTCACCTGTCGCACGAGGTCTCCCCGCCGCCTCGGGAAGGCTCTCCGTCCTCTCGCGGGGGCCCCGTGCCGTCCCGCCAGGGCTTCCTGATCTCTCGCGAGCTCACGGAGAGCCGGGCCAGGGCTCTCGTCGGCGACACCGTCTACGAGCGCCTGTTCGCCCAGGGACTGGCCATGGATCCGGGCGCGGCCGTGGCACGGATTCGGGACACCCGGGGCTTCGATCACCTTTAGCATGAACGCGCATGCCCCGAGGAGATGGTGGGATGGGCGCGTTCGTCGGCAGGCGGGCCGAGGTCGCGGAGATCACGGCCCTGCTCGACCGGGTGCGGCTGGTCACCCTGTCCGGCAGCGGAGGCGTGGGCAAGTCCCGGCTCGGCCTTGAGATCGCCGGGAAGGCCGCCCCGGGGACGGCGGCGATCGTCGACGTCGCCGCCGTGGACGGCCCCGAGGCGCTGGCCCCGGCCGTCACCGGCGCGCTGGGCGGATCGGATGTCTCCCTGCTCGTGCTGGACACCTGCGAAGCGCTGATCGACCAGGTGGCCTCACTGGTGAGCGAGCTGCTCGCGGCGGACCCCCGGCTCCGCGTCCTGGCGATCAGCCGCCAGTCGCTCGCGGTCTCCGGCGAGCACCTGCGGGTGCTGGCCGGCCTGCCCGGCGCGGAGGCGTGCACCCTTCTCGCCGCTCTGAGCGGCGTGTGGCTCCCCGAGGTGTGCGACAGGCTCGACGGTCTCCCGCTGGCGATCGAGCTGGCGGCCGTACGGCTGCGCACGATGAGCCCCGCCGACGTCCTCACCGGCCTGGACGACCGGTTCGGCCTCCTCGTGGACGACAGCCGCGGCCCGTCCCGCCACCGGGCGCTGGCCACCTGCATCGGCTGGAGCCACCGGCTGTGCACGGTCGGGGAACGGCTGCTCTGGGCGCGTGCCTCGGTGTTCGCGGGGGAGTTCGACCTGGAGGCCGCCACCTACGTCTGCCAGGACGACGAGCTCGGGGTCGAGGACATGGCCGACGTGATCGCCGGCCTGGTGGACAAGTCCGTGCTGCTCCGCAGGCAGACCCCGGCGGGCGTCCGGTTCCGGATGCTTGAGGGGTTGCGCGAGTTCGGCGCCGGCTGGCTCGCGCTGCTCGGCCAGCAGGACGCGGTACGGCTGCGCCACCGTGACTTCCGCCTGCGCCTCGCCCGCCGTGCCGTCGGGCGGCCCAGGCCTCCGGGGCCGTGCTGATCGGGGTGCCGGTGCTCGCCGAGGGGCGGACGGAGCGGGAGGCGACGCTGCCGGCGGCCGCCCGCGGCGCCTGGTCCGCGCTGGGGGCGGGCACCCGCGCTCGCCCGTCCCGGCGTTGATCAGCGCCTCTGCCGCATTAGCTGCCAAATGCGAGCGATTCGGAAATTTCACCGCGCGTGGGAGGAAGTTCGACCTCACAACGGCGGTGAGTTTTGCACCGGGTGAGAAGGAAACCCCACCCGAGGAAGGGCGTCCAACCGGTTCGTGACCCTGGCGGAGTGCGATTCCCACCAGAGTGGAAGGAGCGCGAACCGATGGAACGCAACCCATGGTGGCGCGGGAACCTCCCCGCGGGGACGAGCGGCTTCACCAGCCCTGAGAGCGGGATCCGGGAGCGGCTGCGACTCCTGGCCGCGACCTCACCGGCCACGGCCGCCGGCGCCGGCGGCGGCGTCGGCACGTCACGGATCGCCGTCAAGGCGGCGGAGGAACGCCGCGACTCCTGCCCGGACGGCGCCTGGCTGGTGCAACTGTCCGGCGAGCGCGGAGGCGACCTGCTCGCCCCCACCGTCGCGGCCGTCCCGGGGGTGCGCGAGCACCCGGCCCGCACCCGGACCGGGGCGTCGCCCGTCGGCGCCCTCCAGGAGACGGAGCCCGGCATCGAGCCGGTACGCGGGTGTCTCCACAGCCCCGGCGGCGCGACCGCCGGTGAGCCGCTCGCCCTGGTGGCCGCGGCGATGGCGGCCACCTGGCGCGGCGCGTTCACCGAGGCCGTATCCGTGCTGGAAGAGGTGCAGCGGCTCTGTGACGCCCGGGGTGAGCGCTGGACCCGCGCCTGCGGCGACTACGTGCTCTCCATCGCCCAGCTCGGCCTCGGACGGGTGGCAGAGGCGACGGTGTCGGCCCGGCGGTCGCTCGACGTCAAGTGGCGCTTCCGCGACGCGACCGGCGTGGCCCTGGCCGCCGACCAGCTCGCGGTGATCGCCGCGGTCCAGGGAGACGGCTACCGCACGGCCCGCCTGCAGGGCGGGGGAGCGCGGCTGCGGGCCGTGTTCGGGCTGCGGGAGTTCGGCTCGGAGGGCATGTCGGAGCCGAGGACGGTCGCCGAGCGCACGGCCAGGCAACTGCTCGGCGACGACGGCTACGACGCGGCCTTCGCCGAGGGCCACGACGACGACCCCGACTCCACGATGGCCTACGCCCTCGGCTGAGGGCTTCCCCCCGGGTGCTCCCGTGCGGTGGAATCTCTCCCGACACCGCGAAGGAGCCCTCCGACGGACGACGACGAGGCGATCGCCCGCTCCCTGGCCGGTGACCTGGCCGCCTACGAGGTGCTGGTCACCCGCTACAGCGCGCTCGCACACCGTACGGCGGCGCGGCCCCGGTGCGACCCCGCTCGGCCGGCCCCGCCCTCATCTGGCAGTCGGCGTGGACCGGCCTGCGCCTGGAGGGCGTCGGCGACCTGCAACGGGCCCTGCGGATCGCCCGCTCGACCCTCTGAGCCCACCCGGTCCACACAGCCCGTTCGATTCACCCAGCCCACGGGTCCCCTGAGCACACCTGGTCCGCACAGGCCGCTCGACCCTCTGAGTCCGCTCAGCCTTCTGAGCCCTCCGAGGCCAGCCAGCCGTCGACCTGCTTGAGCAGGTCCTCGCGCACCGAGTCCGGGGCCGCCGACGCCCGGATCGACTGCCGGGCCAGCTCGGCCAGCTCCGCGTCGCCGAAGCCGTACACCTGCCTGGCCAGCTCGTACTGCGGCAGCAGCCGGGCGCCGAACAGCAACGGGTCGTCGGCGCCCAGCGCGATCGGCACCCCGGCGTCGAACAGCCGGCGCAACGGCACGTCCTCGGCCCGCTCGGCCACCCCGAGCCCGACGTTGGAGGTGGGACAGATCTCACACGTGATCCGCCGCTCGGCGAGGAGCTCCATCAGCCGCGGCGACTCGGCCGCGCGCACGCCGTGCCCCACCCGGTCGGCGCCCAGCACGTCCACGCACTCGGCCACGCTGTCGGCGCCCAGCAGCTCCCCGCCGTGCGGTACGGCCAGCAGCCCGGCCCGCTTGGCGAGCCGGAAGGCCCCGTCGAAGTCACGGGCCCGGCCGCGGCGCTCGTCGTTGGAGAGCCCGAACCCGACCACGCCCTGGTCCATGTACTGCGTGGCGAGGCGGGCCAGCGTCTTGGCGTCCAGCGGATGCCGGGTCCGGTTGGCGGCCACCACGACCGCGATCCCTATCCCGGCGTAGCCGGCCGCCTTGTGCGCGGCGTCGAGCATCAGCTCCAGGGTCGGGGTGAGCCCGCCGAACCGATGGGCGTACCCGGACGGGTCCACCTGGATCTCCAGCCACCGCGACCCCTCCGCCGCCTCGTCCTCGGCGGCCTCGCGCACCAGCCGGTAGACGTCCGACTCCCGCTGCAGGACCGTCCGCGCGATGTCGTACAGCCGCTGGAACCGGAACCAGCCCCGCTCGTCCGTCGCCCGCAACCGGGGCGGCCAGTCCTCCTTCAGCGCGTCCGGCAGGTGCAGGCACTGCTCCTGGGCGAGCTCGATCAGGGTGGAGTGCCGCATCGAGCCGGTGAAGTGCAGATGCAGATGGGCCTTGGGCAGTTCGCTGAGGGGACGTGGCATTTCCATATGGTGCCGTACGGCCGGCACTCCCCGGCCACGATTGCTCTCAACCTGACGGCGCGCTCGTGCGTTGGGGAGGTCGAAAGGGGACCTCGCTGATGACGGAAGATGACGAGGCGGCCTTCGACGAGTTCCTGGCCGCACGGAGTACGGCGCTGTTGCGCACCGCGATCCTGGTGTGCGGCGCGTCACCGCACGACGCCGAGGACCTGGTGCAGAACGCGCTGGAGAAGATCTACCGGCACTGGAGCCGGATCCGCCACGACAACCCCGAGTCCTACGCCCGCAAGGTAGTGGTCAACGCCGCGATCAGCGTCTCCCGCCGCCGGAGGGTGATCCAGGAGATCACCTTCGCCCGGCCGCCGGAGACCCCGATCGACTCCCCCGACGTGGAGCTGCGCGACACGCTCCTGGCGGAGCTGCGCAGGCTGCCCGCGCGGATGCGCGCGGTGCTGGTGCTGCGCTACTGGGAGGACCTGTCGGAGAACGAGACGGCCGCGCTGATGGGCTGCTCGGCGGGGACCGTGAAAAGCCAGGCCGCACGGGGGCTGGCCAGGATTCGCGCACGCATGGGCACGCTGGAAGGAGCATGGGGATGAGGCTTGAGGAAGAGCTGGCCGAGGCGATGGAGACGCGCGTCGCGGACGTGCACGCCACGCCGATGATGGGGAGCGCGATCCGCCGCCGCCACCGCACCCGGCGGATCCGGTTCCGCGCGGCGGGGGCCGCGCTGGCGACCGCCGCGGTCGCCGGGGCGGTCCCGGTCTACCTGTCGATGAACGCGGGTCCCGCCCCGGCGTCCCCGGCGGCGCAGCCGGCGGGTGACGCGCGGGCCACCATCGCCCGGGAGGTCGTCGTACCGGTCGTGACCGGCGCGAACATCGAGGCGGCGACCCGGAAGCTGGCAGCCGCGGGGCTGCGGTCCGAAGTGGCGGGAGCCGAGATCGGCCCGGACTGGACGATCACGGAGCAGAGCCCCGCCGGAGGGGAGAAGGCCCCGGAGGGATCCGTCGTCACGCTGACGGCGGTGAAGACGCCCGACCCGACGCTGACCCGCCGGCCGGGCGGCGGGGACTCGACACCGGCCCCCGATCCCGGCGGAGGGGAGGTCTCCATGCCGCAGGATCTGGGCGACCTGGGCGACGGCCGGGAGTTCGGCGGCCTCCGGATCGGCTACCTGCCCGAGGGCCTGGTATGGGGCAAGTGGTCGGTCAAGGACGGCTTCGGCACCACCAGCTACTCCACCTCGTGGCGCGAGAAGGATCTCAAGCCCGGCATGTACAGCGTCCAGGCGATCGTCTACGAGGGGGACGCCGCGGCCGAGACGGGCAGGCGGCTCAAGGGCTACCGGCAAGAGGGGGCCCGGACCGTGGAGCTCGGTGACACCAAGGGCTACCTGGTCCGCATGGGTGAGGCTGGCAGGGTCGGCGACGACGAGCTCGGCACGCCCACGATCGTCTGGAGGGAACGTCCCGGGCTCGCGGTCGAGATCATGATGAGCCCGGACTACTACGGCGAGCTCGGCGAGAAGAAGGCCGAGGCCGAGCTCAGGAAGATCGCCGAAAGCGTCGTCCCCACCGGGTGACCCCCGGCCCGGTGCCCTGCCCCTGCCGGGTGGCCCTGTCCGGCCTGATGCCTTGTCTCCGCCGGGTGGCCCCGCGCGACCCCGTGCGAGCCGTACCGGCATGTCGCCCGTGGAGCCGATGACGTCTATCTGCTGGTTCGTCGGCATATGACGTCTTAATTCATTTGAAGAACGAATGTGTCCACTACCACGGCACACATCTCTGACTCAAGACGTGACCCGAGGAAATGTGGCCAACGGGGTTTCAGCCGACCGTTCCGCCGTGCGACCGTAGGGGCACGTGTAGTCAGTACGGATCTGGGGCTGCAATGAGAGCGGACGTCTTCGTCGGCAGACAGACAGAGCTGGACGAGGTTTCCGCCCTGCTGTCAAAGGCACGGCATGTCACGCTGACCGGCACCGCCGGGGTGGGGAAGACCTGCCTCGCGCTTCGCCTGGCCCGGACCCTCGAAGACGAGTTCCCCGGAGGCGTCCACGTCGTCGACCTGTCCGACGCTCCCGCGGATCTCACCTCCCTGGCCGGGATGCTCGCCGACGTGATCGGCGTCGACCGGCGGCCGGGCGTGCCCGTGCTGGAGGCACTGGTCAACGACCTCGTCCCGCGCCGGAGCCTGATCGTCCTCGACGCCTGCGACCGCGTCGTCGGTACGGCGGGCATCCTGGCCGGCCTGCTGCTGCGGTCCGTCGAGGAGCTGCGGGTCCTGGTCACCAGCAGGCAGCGGCTGGGGCTGCCCGGCGAACACCTCTACCAGGTCGGCGGCCTGCGCCCGGACGACGCCGTCGAGCTGCTCACCATTCTCGCCGACAGAAGGCTCGACGGCGTGGAGCCGGCGGAGATCTGCGGACGGCTCGACCACCTGCCCCTGGCGATCGAGCTCGCCGCCGCAGGCCCCGATCCGGCCACCACCGACGTGTTCGCCGCCGCCGTCGACACCCGCCGGCACAGCTCCATGCGGGCCGCCTACGGCTGGAGCCACGAGCTGTGCAGCCCGCAGGAACGCCTCATGTGGGCCAGAGCGTCGATCTTCGCTGGCACGTTCGACCTCGAAGCCGCCGAGGATGTCTGCGCCGCCGACGGCCTCGGCGCCGACGAGGTCCTCGACACCCTGCTCGGCCTGCTCGACAAGTCCGTCCTCACCCGGGAGGAGGGGGAGTGCGGCGTCCGCTACCGCATGCCGGGCACCGTCCGCGAGTTCGGCGCCGGCTGGCTGGACCTCCTCGGCGAGACCGGCGAGATGCGGCGGCGGCACCGCGACCACTTCCTCGCCCTGTCGGCCCGCGCGGAGACGGGCTGGCAGTGCCAGCAGCTGGAGTGGTACCGGAGACTGGTCCTGGAGTGCGCCAATGTGCGCCAGGCCATCGAATACTGCTACTCCAGGCCCGAAGAACACCGCAAGGGCCTCGACCTGGTCGGCAACCTGTGGTTCCTGTGGGCCTGCTGCGGCATGCACGCCCCCGGCGACAATTTTCTCCAGCAGGGTCTGGATCTCGACCCCACCCCCAGCCCCGAGCGGATCAAGGCACTGTGGGTGCACGCCTGGGTGTCGATCCAGCGCGGTGACCTCGTACGCGCGGAGCGCACCCTCGCCGAGTGCGTCGCCGAAGACTCCCAGGGATACGCCACGGCCTACGTCAGCCAGTTCCGGGCTCACCTGGCGGTCCTCCGGGGCGACGTGGGCGAGGCCCTGCGGCTGATCAAGAACGCCCGGGCACGGCACCGCTCGACCGGCAACGTCTTCCCCGGGTTCCTGCCCACCTACACGGTCGTGGCCACCGCCATGATCCTCGCGGGCAACCACGGGCAGGCCGTGTCCGTCCTGCAGGAGGGCCGCGACCTGTGCGACTCCTGCGGCGACCGGTGGACCCTCATCCGCCTGGACCTCCTGCTGGCCCTGGCCGAGCACCTTCTCGGCAACACCGCCGAGGCCGTCGTGGCCACCCACGACTCCCTGCGCGGCGCCCGGCTGTTCGGCGACACCTTCTCCATGCTGGAGGCGCTGGAGGTGTCCGCCGTGATCGCCGAGGCCGGCGTGGACGACGCGCTCGCCGCCCTCCTGCTCGGCGCCTCCTACGCCGCCTGGACGCGCGCGGAGGTGCCGCCCAGCCGCTCGCCCATGCTCACGAGCCTGCTGCGCACCGCCAAACTGAGGCTGCGCGGGCGTATGGGCAGGGCGGAGTTCGAGCGGCTGACCGGGCTGGGAGCGTCGACCGGCCTGGAGACCGCCGTGGAGCACGCGCTCCGGGAGACCTTCTCCTGACCCCGTGCGGGAGCCGGGGGTCTTCTTCCGGTCTCGGTGCGGGAGCCGGGGGCCTTCATCTGGTCTCCGTACGGGAGCCGGGGAGTCTTCCGCCCCCGTACGGCAGAAGGCCCGGAGCGTGGCTCCGGGCCTTCTGCCGTCGACGTGCGCGTGAAGTCAGCGGGCGTCGCCCAGGAACTTGGCCACCCGGCTGACGCCCTCGACGAGGTCCTCGTCGCCCAGGGCGTAGGACAGGCGGAAGTAGCCAGGGGTGCCGAAGGCCTCGCCGGGGACGAGGGCGACCTCGGCCTCCTCAAGGATGATCTCGGCCAGCTCGGCGGACGTCTGCGGGCGCCTGCCGCCGAAGTCCTTGCCCAGCAGCTCCTTGACCGAGGGGTAGGCGTAGAACGCGCCCTTCGGCTCGGGGCAGAGCACGCCCGGGATCTCGTTCAGCATGCGGACCATGGTCTGGCGCCGGCGGTCGAAGGCCTCGCGCATCTTCGCCACGGCCGCCAGGTCGCCGGTGACGGCGGCCAGGGCGGCGGCCTGGGAGACGTTGGAGACGTTGGAGGTGGCGTGCGACTGCAGGTTGGTCGCGGCCTTGACGACGTCCTTGGGGCCGATCAGCCAGCCCACCCGCCAGCCGGTCATCGCGTAGGTCTTGGCGACGCCGTTGAGGACGACGACCTTGTCACCCAGCTCGGGGACGACGGTGGCGATGCTCGCGAAGGTCGCGTCGCCGTAGGTGAGGTGCTCGTAGATCTCGTCGGTGACGACCCACAGGTCGTGCCCGGCGGCCCAGCGGCCGATCGCCTCGACCTGCTCGGGGGTGTAGACCGCGCCGGTCGGGTTGGACGGGGAGACGAACAGCAGGACCTTCGTGCGCTCGGTGCGGGCGGCTTCGAGCTGCTCCACGCTCGCGAGGTAGCCGGTGGTCTCGTCGGTCACGACGTCGACCTGGACGCCGCCGGCCAGCTTGATGGCCTCGGGGTAGGTCGTCCAGTAGGGGGCGATGACCAGGACCTCGTCACCCGGGTCCAGCAGCGTGGCGAACGCCTCGTAGACGGCCTGCTTGCCGCCGTTGGTGACCAGGACCTGGGCGGCGTCGACCTGGTAGCCGGAGTCGCGGAGCGTCTTGTCGGCGATGGCCTGCTTCAGCTCCGGGAGGCCGCCGGCCGGCGTGTACTTGTGGAACCTGGGGTTCCGGCACGCCTCGACGGCCGCCTCGACGATGTAGTCGGGAGTCGCGAAGTCCGGCTCGCCGGCGCCGAAGCCGATGACCGGGCGGCCCGCCGCCTTCATCGCCTTGGCCTTGGCGTCCACGGCGAGCGTGGCGGACTCGGAGATCGCGGAGATGCGCGCTGAGATGCGAGGACGGGTCATGCCTCCATGGTTACAGACCTGTGCGGCTGTTTTCCTCGCTTATCCAGGATGTGGACGAGCCGTGGGGAAGCCGTGCAAGACGCGACGAAAGGGGTGCGAGCGGGGGCATCTTCTTCCGGTTCGACGTAGGGACCATTCCCACGTAGACTCCGGCATGGTCTTTCCGCCGTATGCGTGAATCGGCGGTCAAGACCGTGAGCCACGGACAAACTTCGGTCCAACCGATGTATGGTGGTTCATGTCTTAGGGCACTAGCGCAATTGGTAGCGCACCGGTCTCCAAAACCGGCGGTTGGGGGTTCGAGTCCCTCGTGCCCTGCGAGGAGCGGTCCGCGCATCAGGGCGTCTAGCGCGCCGCAGACATGCGTTGGATACGACGGATCAGGTGAGGACTGTGGCGATCGACACGCGCGGCGAAACCGCAGACAAGCCGAGCGGTGAGAAGAAGGCGAAGCGAACTTCTCCCGCCCTCTTCTACCGGCAGGTTGTCGCTGAGCTGCGCAAGGTCATCTGGCCTACGCGCAAGGACCTTATTTCCTACACCATCATCGTCCTGGTCTTTGTTCTGATCATGGTCGGGATCGTGTCTGGGCTCGACGCGGTGTTCACCGAGGGTGTGCTGCGGATCTTCGGCGGAGCCTGAGCCGGCATCCGGCGTGTCATCCCGCGGTAAGTCCATCAGCCCATCGACGGAAAGAGAATGAGCCACCGTGTCCGAGTCTTCACAGTCGGCCGGCGAGTCCCGCGAAGAGCGGACGGGCGAGCCGGAAGAGGCCGTCGACGTTACGGAGGACTCGCTCGTCGAGTCTGACGTCGACGCCGAAAACGAGGCCGAAGAGGCCCCGGCCGACACCGACGAGGCCGAAGAGGCCCCGGCCGGCGAGGTCGACGAGGACGGTGACGTCCTTCCCGACGTCGACCCGGTCGAGGAGTTCAAGCGCCACCTGCGGAGCCAGTTCGGCGAGTGGTACGTCATCCACTCCTACGCGGGTTACGAGAACCGCGTGAAGTCGAACATCGAGACCCGCACGCAGTCCCTCAACATGGAGGACTACATCTTCCAGGTCGAGGTGCCCACTCACCACGTGACCGAGGTGAAGAGCGGCAAGCGCCAGCTCGTCAAGGAGCGGGTGCTGCCCGGCTACGTGCTCGTCCGGATGGACCTCACCGACGAGTCCTGGTCCGCGGTGCGTAACACGCCCGGCGTCACCGGCTTCGTCGGCCTGTCGAACAAGCCGAGCCCGCTGAGCCTCGAAGAGGTCGCCAAGCTGCTCGCGCCGGAGCCGTCCGAAGAGGTCAAGAAGTCGACCGCCAAGGCCTCCGCCGCGACCGTCGACTTCGAGGTCGGCGAGTCCGTCACGGTCATGGACGGCCCGTTCGCCACGCTGCCCGCCACGGTCAGCGAGATCAGCGCCGAGTCGCAGAAGCTCAAGGTGCTGGTGTCGATCTTCGGTCGTGAGACCCCGGTTGAGCTCTCGTTCAACCAGGTCTCGAAGATCTGACCGGATCACATAAACTAAGTCGTTCGGCGGCCGTGCTTCGCGAAGCACGGCCTGCCGACATGCTCCCCGTGTCTGCGTGGGAGCCGCATCACCCCGATTAGGACCCGGAGAGAACCATGCCTCCTAAGAAGAAGATTGCGGCACTGGTCAAGGTCCAGCTTCCCGCTGGCCAGGCCACGCCCGCTCCGCCGGTCGGTACCGCCCTCGGTCCGCACGGCGTCAACATCATGGACTTCGTGAAGCAGTACAACGCTGCCACCGAGGCCCAGCGCGGCAACATCATCCCCGTTGAGATCACCATCTTCGAGGACCGCACCTTCACCTTCGTCACGAAGACGCCCCCGGCGCCCGAGCTGATCAAGAAGGCCGCCGGTGTGGCGAAGGGCTCGCCCGTCCCGCAGAAGGACAAGGTCGGCAAGCTCACCAAGGAGCAGCTGCGCCAGATCGCCGAGACCAAGATGCAGGACCTCAACGCCAACGACATCGAGGCGGCCGAGAAGATCATCGCCGGCACCGCCCGGTCGATGGGCATCACGATCGCCGACTAGTCGAAAAGCGGCGAGCCGGGCCCGAGGGCGGCGGCGCGGATGCCGGACACGATCCGCGTGACCGTCGAAGGTCCGACAGCGGACGCGACCGTGAGGTCCGTCACCACAACTTCGAAGTAAGTGGAGGGGCCAGGCGCTGGCCCGCACCACGAACACTCGGATCCACAGGAGTGATCAAGTGAAGCGCAGCAAGGCTTTCCGCAACGCAGCGGAGAAGGTCGACAACGAGAACCTCTACAGCCCGGCCGCGGCGGCCAAGCTGGCCAAGGAGACCTCGGTCACCAAGTTCGACGCGACCGTCGAGGTCGCTCTGCGACTCGGCGTCGACCCCCGCAAGGCGGACCAGATGGTGCGCGGCACCGTCAACCTCCCGCACGGCACCGGTAAGACCGCCCGGGTCCTGGTCTTCGCGACCGGCGACCGTGCCGAGGAGGCCCGCGCCGCGGGTGCCGACATCGTCGGTGCCGACGAGCTGATCGACGAGGTCGCCAAGGGCCGCCTCGACTTCGACGCCGTCGTCGCCACCCCGGACCTCATGGGCAAGGTCGGCCGCCTGGGCCGCGTGCTCGGTCCGCGTGGTCTGATGCCGAACCCCAAGACCGGCACCGTGACCCCGGCCGTCGGCAAGGCCGTCACCGACATCAAGGGCGGCAAGATCGAGTTCCGTGTCGACCGGCACGCGAACCTGCACTTCATCATCGGCAAGGTGTCGTTCGGCGAGCGTCAGCTCATCGAGAACTACGCCGCCGCCCTCGACGAGGTGCTGCGTCTCAAGCCGTCCGCGGCCAAGGGCCGTTACGTCAAGAAGGTCGTCTTCTCCACGTCCATGGGCCCCGGCATCCCGGTCGACCCGAACGTGACGCGGGCGATGACCGCCGAGCTCGACGCCTGATACCAGACGTCTCCGTAGGGAGGCCTCAACCGAATGGCCATTCGGTTGAGGCCTTTCTTCGTTCTCCCGGAGGACGCGCCCCGGCCCGCCGCCGCGTAGTGTCATAGGCAAGTTCATCGGGGGACACGAAGGGGTGAGGACGGATGCGCCGATTGGCTCCCGCACTGGCATTGGGAACGGCCGCTCTGGTCGCGGTCACGGGATGCGGTGCGCAGAGCACCGGTTCCCTCGGAAACATCAAGCTGGCCGCCGCCGAGGCGGTGCAGCAGAGTGCGCAGAGGGCCGGAGAGGTCACCTCCTACTCCGCGGACCTGGTGCTCGACGCCACGGGCGGAGACAAGGGCGCGAGCAAGGTGCAGGGCAGCCTGCTCTACCAGAGCAAGCCCCAGCTGGCCACCGACATCAAGCTGGACACGATCACCTTTGACGGGCAGAACGTACCGGGCGGGGCCCGGGCGATCCTGACCGGCGAGACCGTGTATGTGAAGTCGGAGCTGCTCAACAAGTTCGCGGGCGCGGCCAAGCCGTGGGTCAAGGTGTCGCTCAGCGACCTCGGGACCAACGAACAGGCCAAGGTCAGGGACTTCATGGCCCAGGTCCAGCAGTTCGACCTCGCGGGGACCGTCAAGTTGCTGACGACGTCGAAGGACGTCAAGGCGGTCGGCACCGAGACGGTCGGCGGGGTGGAGACGACCCACTACAGCGGCACCTTCCCGGTGGCCGAGGCCGCCCAGGTGATCGACCCGGCCAAGCGCGAGCAACTCCAGGAGAAGCTCTCGCGGATCAAGAACGTCACGTTCGACCTGTGGTCCGACGCCGAGAACCTGCCTCGCAAGGTGACGCTGAGCGGCTCCGAGCAGAATGCGACGTTCAACCTGGCGGCGTCCTTCAAGGGCTTCAACGAGCCCGTGCAGATCGCCGCCCCGCCCGCCGACCAGGTGGGCGACCTGCCGGAGAACCACCGCGGAAACTGATGTCCGCCACGGTCCGCACCCCCGGTCATCAGGCCGGGGGTGCGGGCTTTTCCGCTTGATTTGGCGTACGGCCCGACAGGGCGTAAGCTACCAACGCCGAAGACCGCCGGTCGTCGTCAGGCCTCATGGCTTGATGGCCCAAGGATCCACATCAGTGGACGGCCCGCGCAGGTGTGATGTGAGTTTTCATTTGGACTGATCTCCTTATGTGAGCCCCGTGCGCCAGCGCCGGGGCTTGTTCGCGTTTATGGGCCTTTGCCGGCGGCACATCTGGAAGGAGGCCCATGGCGAAGGCGGAAAAGGCAACGGCTGTAGCCGAGCTCAAGAGCAGCTTCGAAGGCTCTAGCGCTGCCGTTCTGACCGAGTACCGCGGTCTCACCGTCGCCCAGCTCAAGCAGCTGCGCGTTTCTCTCGGTGAGAATGCGAATTTCGCCGTGGTGAAGAACACGCTGACCAAGATCGCGGCCAATGAGGCCGGGATCAGCCAGCTCGACGACCTGCTCGCGGGTCCGTCGGCGATCGCGTTCGTCAACGGCGACGTGGTCGAGGCTGCCAAGAGTCTGCGTGACTTCGCCAAGGCCAATCCCCTCCTGATCATCAAGGGTGGTGTCGTCGACGGCAAGTCGATGACCCCGGCCGAGATCAGCAAGCTTGCCGACCTCGAGTCGCGTGAGGTTCTCCTCGCGAAGCTGGCCGGCGCTCTGAAGGCGAAGCAGGGCCACGCGGCCGCCGTCTTCAACGCGCTGCCCACCAACATGGCTCAGCTGGCCGAGGCTCTGCGCGCCAAGCGCGACGAGGCCGGCGAGTAGGTCCGCGCAAGCGGTCGCAGGGGATTAGCGCATACAACCGCGGTCCCAATTCTTAATCGTTAGACCATACGGAGGAACCACCATGGCGAAGCTCAGCACCGACGAGCTGCTCGACGCTTTCAAGGAGATGACCCTCCTTGAGCTGTCCGACTTCGTGAAGCTCTTCGAGGAGACCTTCGACGTCAAGGCCGCCGCTCCGGTCGCCGTTGCCGCCGCTCCGGGCGCCGGTGGCGCTGCCGCCGCCGAAGAGGTCGAGGAGCAGGACGAGTTCGACGTCGTCCTCGAGGCCGCCGGCGACAAGAAGATCCAGGTCATCAAGGAGATCCGCGCTCTGACGAGCCTGGGCCTCAAGGAGGCCAAGGACCTCGTGGACGGCGCCCCCAAGGCCGTCTTCGACGGCAAGGTCAACAAGGAGCAGGCGGAGAAGGCCAAGGCCGCTCTCGAGGCCGCCGGCGCGACGGTCACCGTCAAGTAGTTCAGCTTCACCGGAAAGAGCGGGTCCACCAGGTGCCGGTGGCCCGCTCTTTCTGTGTCTCCACCCCCGTGTCTTCGTGGTCGCGGGGGTGTCGTGACTTCTGTGTCTCCACCCGGTGTCCTCGTGGTCGCGGGGGTGTCGTGACGCGGATCGCGGCTGTTTCCGACGTCCGCCCGCATGCCGCGGTTGGGTCCGGAGCCCCGTAACCGTGTCGTAACGATCACCGGATCTTATTGGACCCTCTTCCAATTCGGGAGATCGTCGCTACGGTTGTGTCATCCGTGGGTGATTCCCCGTCAAGCTATCGACCGGTCACGGTCCGTAGTCTCTGGAGGGCGGCACGTGGGCGTCGAAGTCGTGGTCGAGGGCCTGACCAAGTCCTTTGGCAGGCAGGTCATCTGGGAGGACGTCACGCTGACGCTCCCCGCCGGGGAGATCTCGGTGTTGCTCGGCCCTTCGGGAACCGGTAAATCCGTCTTCCTGAAGACCCTGGTCGGTCTTCTGCGGCCCGAACGCGGCCACATCTGGATCGACGGCCACGACCTGGCCAACTGCAGTGAGAACAAGCTCTACGAGCTCCGGAGGCTGTTCGGTGTCCTGTTCCAGGACGGAGCCCTGTTCGGCTCGCTCAACCTCTACGACAACATCGCCTTCCCGCTGCGCGAGCACACAAGGAAGAGCGAGACCGAGATCCGCCGCATCGTCATGGAGAAGATCGACCTCGTCGGCCTGGTCGGCGCGGAGGCGAAGCTTCCCGGAGAGATCTCCGGGGGCATGCGCAAGCGGGCCGGCCTGGCCAGGGCGCTCGTCCTCGATCCGGAGGTCATCCTGGTCGACGAGCCCGACTCCGGCCTGGACCCGGTCCGCACGGCCTATCTGAACCAGCTTTTCGTCGATCTCAACGCGGAGACCGAGGCGACGTTCCTCATCGTCACCCACGACATCAACACCGCGCGCACGGTGCCCGACGGGATAGGTCTGCTTTTCCGGCGGGAGCTGGTCATGTTCGGGCCGCGCGAGATGCTGCTCTCCAGCGACGAGCCGGTGGTCCGTCAGTTCCTCAACGCCCGCAGGCACGGCCCGATCGGCATGTCCGAGGAGAAGGACGTCTCCGAACTGGAGGCCGAGGCGCAGATGGGGCACGACCCGGGTGGCCTGCCGCCGATCCCGCCGCAGCTCATGCCCAGCGAGAGCCGGATCCGGCGTACGCAGCGCCCGCCGGGCTCCTGGCTGGCCGCCAACGGCGTCATCCCGCCGCCCAACTCCTTCGTGGACGAGCGTGGCCGGAACTGGCTGGAGGAGTATCCCCGGCTCGTCGCGGCTCACGTCAACGGCGTGCGGTGACTGCGATCATACCGGGGGTCATCTCCTGGATGATCTTCTCGCGGGCGTCCTCTCCACCCGTGCCCGCCGTACCGCCGCCACCGGGCCGTCCTGTGGCGGGAGGTTCCGGCCGGGCCTGAAACGGCTCTGGAAAGCCTCCTGCGGCGATCGTGCGGCGGGTTATGATCCGGCGACCGGAGGCTTGCCGGCCTGGGCGGTCCGCGCCACGCGGTCACCGGCCGGTGTGCCGGAGACCGTGTGATGGGAGGCGACGCATGGCGGTGAGAACTGCTCGGCCCCTCCGCCCGCTGAGGATCGCCGGGCCGGCGCTGGTCGTGCTGATCGCGGCACTGCTGGGCGCCGCCTTCTGGATCGGCGGTGATCTGCGTGAGGCCCAGGCGGCGGCCGACGACCGCAGGGCGGCGGTCCGGGCGGCGGGAGCGCACGCGGTCGATCTGCTCTCGGTCAGCCACCAGAGCGTCGACGCGGACGTCAAACGCATCCTCGACACCTCCACCGGCCCGGCCAGGGCGGAGTACACCGGCAATCTCGCGAAGCTCAAGGAGACCACCGTCAAGAACAAGGTCGTCCAGACGGGCGCGCTGCGGGCTTCCGGGCTCGTCTCGCTGAAGGGGGACACGGCCCGGGTGATGGTGGTGGGCGACGCGGTGATCCGCTGGGAGGGGAGCAAGAACGCCCCTCAGGAGCGCTTCTACCGGTGGAACATGGAAATGGCCAAGGTCGAAGGCGTCTGGCTCGTGTCGAAGGCGGAGTTGGTCCTGTGACGCGGGTCTCCCTGCTGGTGATCGGGGTGCTGACCGCTGTGGCGTTCGCCCTCGCGGCGGCGGTCTGGGTCATGTACGCCGACCTGAGCCGCCTGCGCGGCAACGAGGCCGCCGGGCAGGAGGCGCTGACGGCGGCGCGCCTGGTCGCCTCCGACATGCTGTCGTACGATTATCGTACGATCGAACAAGATTTCGCACGGGCCGGGGGACACACCACCGGTGCCCTCACCGAGCACTACAGGCAGCTTGCCGCGACCCTGATGCCGCTGGCCAGACAGCAGCACACGGTTCAGCAGGTGACGGTGGCCGGGGCGGCGGTGGAGTCGGCGGAGCCCGGCCGGGTCGAGGTGCTGATTTTCATGAACACGGGCACCGTGAAGACCCTCGCCGGAGAGAAGGAACCCCGGCGCCAGGTCAGCCAGAACCGGGCCCGTCTGGTCATGGTCAAAAAGGACTCACGCTGGCTGGTGGCGGAGCTGTCCACGCTGCTCGGAAACCCTCCGCCGGGCTAGTCGGCGTGGCGGGTTACCCAATTGTTAGTAAAGGCCATGTTTGGGTTTGGCGTGTCTCCGGGTACATCATCCATGGCAACGTCGATCGTCAGCCCGAACTCGGCTAGCGTTCGAACCGCCGTGTGACTGAGCGTTAGCCACACCAGGTCGCGGGTATCGTCTTGGATCCAGTGGTGTGCGCAGGTCACCCGGGGGGAAACTCCCAGCGTCACGGCTGTTCCTCGGTCGAAATGTCGGGTCACGGGCTTGACGTTTCGGCGCTGACGGGCGATGCTGCGACCAACGTGGAGCATGCAGCAAGACTGAAGTGGACAGGTGTATGCCGTTCGGCTACACTGCCCCTTTGCGCTGCCCTTTGACGACCCGCTTCTTTTGGTGCTCTGATGCATGGTCGTCTGGCGTGCGTGTAGTCAGTCCGCCGCGAGCCCTCGGAAGGACATCTGTTGGCAGCCTCGCGCAACGCCTCCGCCGTACCCGCTGGTCCCCGTCGTGTGTCTTTCGCACGGATTCAGGAGCCGCTCGAAGTTCCTGATCTTCTCGCTCTCCAGACCGAGTCCTTCGACTGGTTGCTCGGCAACGAGAAGTGGAAGGGGCGGGTCGAGGCGGCTCGCCAGGCCGGGCGCAAGGACGTTCCGGCCCAGTCGGGTCTCGAAGAGATCTTCGAGGAGATCAGTCCCATCGAGGACTTCTCCGGGACCATGTCCCTGTCGTTCCGGGACCACCGGTTCCACCGGTTC
>NZ_NGFP01000063.1 GCF_002149035.1 Streptosporangium minutum | reverse complement strand
CTGGGGGCGGGCTCCTGCCGTACCTCCACGACGGGCTCCCGCGGCGCCGGCGCCGCGGAAGGCGAGCTCTTCGCGGGGGCGGGCGCGGCGGAACCCAGCTGCACGCCGGTCGCGGGGAAGCCCTCCGGCTCGTATTTGATCCCGGGATCGGTCTCGGCCGTCGCCGAGGCGGTCAAGGCCGGCATGACCGCGGTCTTGGCGGGCTTGGCAGGCTTGGCGGCCCGCTGCTTGCCGCCGTCGGCCACCTCGTGCAGCAGCCTCGCGGCCTCGTCGTAGGACATGCGCCGGGCCGGGTCCTTGCGCAGCAGCCCGTCGAGCACCGTGGCCAGCAGCCGTCCGGCGCGGACCGGCGGCTCCGGCTCGTCGTTCAGCACGGCGTGCATGGTCGGCAGCGCCCCGCCCCGGTCGTGCGGGGGCTTGCCCTCCACGGCCGCGTACAGCGTCGCCCCGAGCGACCACAGGTCCGACTCGCGCTGCGCGCTGCCGCCCTTGATCCGCTCCGGCGGGATGAACGCGGGCGTGCCCGCGATGCCGGTCATGGTCAGCGCGGTCTCGGTCTCCAGCGTCGCGATGCCGAAGTCGGTCAGCACCACCCGGCCGTCATGGGCCATCAGCACGTTCTCAGGCTTGACGTCCCGGTGCAGCACTCCCTGGGCGTGCGCGGCGCGCAGCGCGTCCAGCATCTGGAGGCCGATCTCCGCCACCTGCTCGGGGGGCAGTGGGCCGTCCTGCCGCAGGACCTTGCCGAGGGAGCGGGACTCCACCAGCTGCATGACGATCCAGGGGCGCCCGTCCTCCTCGACCACGTCGTGGACGACCACCACGTTCGGGTGCGTCAGCCGCCCGGCGGCACGCGCCTCGCGCTTGGTGCGCCGGTTGAAGTCTTCCTGGTTGTCCTCGCCGAGCATGTCCGCGTAGCGGACCTCTTTGACCGCGACCTCGCGGTCCAGGAGTTCGTCGTGGGCCCGCCAGACGATGCCCATGCCACCCCGGCCGATGGGCTCGCGCAGGTGGTAGCGGGCGGCAATGCGACGTCCCTCAGAAGACTGTGCTTCGGCCATCAACCGCACCTACCCCTTTCTAAACCCCCGAATACTCTCATAGGCCGAGAAGGGTGATCGACTCCCGCGCGACCTGAGTGTCCACAATCCGAGACGTGTTGTCCAGCAGGTGGCGTGTGGTGGGGAGATGGCCTATCGTCAATATCATGACTTGCTATTTCGCGTTTATCGAGCCGGCTCCGGAGGGCCGGTCGTGACAGCGTGATCTAGCGACCATCCGGAGCCGGCACGAGGCAGAGACCCAGTCTCTGCCTTTTTTGTTTCTGACGATTCGCCGGCTCGCGGATGGGTGCCGGCTGAGCATGAGGAGCCGAGATGTCCTTGTTGACCGCACACCTGGAGCGCGGGGCCGTGAAGCTGGGGACGCTCACGGTGGGGGCCGGACCGGCCGTGGTGGTCGGTGGCCCGGGCGCGGACGCCCGCTGGGTCAACCTGCGCGACCACCACGGGAGGGTGCCCGCCGCCGAGGCGGTGGCGGCGGTCCGCGCCGAGTGGGCCGGGCCGATCCTGGTGGAGCCGTTCTCGGCGGCGGACCTGCCGGAGATCGCCGGGAGCGCCGACGGCGTGGTGGTCGGCGCGGCCTGGATGCAGGACTTCCGGCTGGTCCGCGCGGTCGCCCGCCTGGGGCTGCCGGTGCTCGTCCAGCGCGGCCCTGCCGCGACTCTGGAGGAGTGGCTGGCCATCGCCGACTACTGCGTGGCCGAGGGCAACGACCAGGTCGTGCTCTGTGAGAGCGGCAGCCGTACGCACCTGGCCGGGGTGACCCTCGACCTGGCCCTGATGCGCGCCGCCCGGGAGAAGTCCGGCCGCCCCGTCCTGGCCGATCTCGGTGAGGACCCCGCACTGGCCGCCGCCGCCGTCGCGGCCGGCGCCGACGGCCTGCTGCTGGCCCCCGGCGCCGGCGAGCGGGCTGTCCTCGCCGCGCAGGAGGCCGTGAGGATCGTCGGCGCGGTCACCCGCCGCGAGACCCCCGACTCCGTCCTCGCCGCCCGCGGCGCCGTCGACCGGGTCGACGCGGCCCTGGCGGTCCTCCTCGAACGCCGTGCCGAGCTCGCCGGCACCATCCAGCGGCTCAAGCCCGTCGGCGGCTTCGCCGGCCGCGACATGGACCGCGAGCGCCGCCTGGTCGCCGAGATGGCCCGCCGCGCCCCCGGCCTGGGGGAGGTACGGCTGGCGCCCATCATGAACGCCGTCATCGAGGCGGGCCTGCACCTGGCGGAGGAGCGCAGGGCGAGCGGTCAGGACTGACCCGGGTCCCGGACGGGCGCGGCGCGCCCGCGAAGGGGAAGGGTGCCGGCCGGCCGCGGGCTCGCGAAGGGGGCCGGCCGGCCGCGGCGCGTGCCCGCGCCGGGCGTCAGTCGAGGGACGCACCGGCGCGCCGGCGGCGGGGGTCGACGATCCGCCAGCCGGCGGCGATGGCGGCGACCAGCAGGGGGATGCAGAAGAAGGCGATGCGCTGGTCGGCGTCGGCGAACGCCATGAGCAGCATCACCAGCGCGAGGAAGGCCAGGGTGAGCCAGCCGGTGTAGGGCGAGCCCGGCATCCGGAAGGCGGGGCGTTCGAGCAGGCCCTGTTCGGCGGCGCGGCGCAGCCGGATCTGGCAGTAGAGCAGGGTGCCCCAGGTGGTGATCACGCCGAGCGAGGCGATCGCGGTGGCGATGTTGAAGGCGCGCTCCGGGACGAAGTAGTAGAGGACGACCCCGGCGACGAACACGGTCGCCGTGATGAGGATGCCCCCGTAGGGGACCTGGCGGGAGCTGAGCTGCCCGGCGAAGGCGGGGGCCTCGCCCTTCTGGGCCATGGCCCGCAGGATCCGGCCGGTGGAGTAGAGGCCGGAGTTGCACGACGACAGGGCGGCGGTGATGACGATCAGGTTCATCGCGTCGGCGGCCCAGGGGATGCCGAGCGCGGCGAAGACCGTCACGAACGGGGACTGGCCGGGGCCGTAGGCGGTCCACGGCAGGACCATGGCCAGCAGCAGGACCGAGCCGACGTAGAAGACCACGATCCGCCAGATCACGCCGTTGATCGCCCTGGGCATGATCTCCCGGGGGTTCTCCGTCTCGCCCGCGGCGATGCCGACCAGCTCGATCGAGGAGTAGGCGAAGATCACCGACTGCAGGCTCATCAGCGCCATCGGGAAGCCGTTGGGGAAGAATCCGCCGTGCGCGACGAGGTTCCCCGCCCCCGCGGTGCTGCCGCCCAGCTCGAAACCGAAGATCACCAGCGCCAGGCCGGTCACCAGGAACGCGCAGATGGCCAGGACCTTCAGCAGGGCGAACCAGAACTCCAGCTCGCCGAAGAGCCGCACCGACAGCAGGTTGACGGCCAGCACGAACGCCAGCGAGATGAGCGCGGTCAGCCATCGGGGGAACTGCGGGGCCCACAGGCTCACGTAGATGGAGATCGCGGTCAGCTCGGCGATTCCGGTGAAGGCCCAGTTGATCCAGTACATCCAGCCGCTGGCGAAGGCCGCCCACGGTCCGACGAAGTCGGCGGCGTACTCTACGAAGGAGCCCGAGGTCGGTTTGTAGAGCACGAGCTCGCCGAGGGCCCGCATGACGAAGAACGCCGCGAGCCCGGCGGCCGCGTACGACAGCACCAGTGCCGGACCGGCCGCCTGGAGCCGCCCGCCGGCCCCGAGGAACAGCCCGACGCCGATCGCGCCGCCGATCGCGATCATCTGCACCTGGCGGTTGCCGAGCGCGTGGCTGTAGCCCTCGTCGGTCTTCACATGTTCCCCCCGTACGCCCAGCTCAGAAACACCGTCACCCAAAGTAGCCGATCGTCGCTCAGAGTGTGCGACGACGGGGGGTCCGAGTGGTGGCAAAGTGTGTGCCGGGGGGTGCGGCGGCGGGTGGCAAACACGCGTAGGCTTCCCACGCCGACACGCGACTAGGGGAGGAACGGGGACGCATGTCCGACTCGTTTGTGCATCTTCACGTTCACACGGAGTACTCCATGCTTGATGGAGCCGCTCGTCTGAAGCAGATGTTCAAACAGGTCGGTGACCTGGGCATGCCCGCCATCGCGATCACCGACCACGGCAACATGCACGGCGCCTACGACTTCTACAAGCAGGCGACCGGCGCCGGGATCAAGCCGGTCATCGGCATCGAGGCCTACGTGGCGCCGGCCTCCCGCCACCAGAAGAAGCCGGTGCTGTGGGGCGAGCCCCACCAGAAGCGCGACGACGTGTCGGCCGGCGGCTACTACACCCACATGACGATCTGGGCGAAGAACGCCAAGGGTCTGACCAACCTGATGAAGCTCTCCTCGCGCGCCTACACCGAGGGCTTCGTGCGCAAGTGGGCCCGGATGGACGCCGAGACCCTCGCCGAGCACTCCGAGGGGCTGATGGCCACCACCGGCTGCCCGTCGGGTGAGGTCCAGACCCGCCTGCGCCTGGGGCAGTACGACGAGGCGCTCGCGGCGGCGGCGAGGTTCCAGGAGCTGTTCGGCAGGGACAACTACTACCTGGAGATCATGGACCACGGGCTCGACATCGAGCGCCGGGTCCGCGACGGCCTGACCCGCATCTCCAAAGAGCTGAACATCCCGCCGCTGGTCACCAACGACTCCCACTACACCTACGAGTCGGACGCGACCTCCCACGACGCGCTGCTGTGCATCCAGACCGGCAAGCAGCTCGCCGACCCCGACCGGTTCCGCTTCGACGGCAGCGGCTACTACATCAAGTCCGCCGACGAGATGCGCGCGGTCGACTCCTCCGACCTGTGGGCCGAGGGCTGCCGCAACACGCTCCTGGTCGCCGAGAAGGTCGACCCGACCGGCATGTTCGGCTTCAAGAACCTGATGCCGACCTTCCCCATCCCCGAGGGGGACAGCGAGGAGAGCTGGTTCCGCAAGGAGATCTGGAAGGGCATGGAGCGGCGCTTCCCCGAGGGCGTCGACGAGGAGCACCGCGCCCAGATCGAGTTCGAGATGAACGTCATCCTGCAGATGGGGTTCCCCTCCTACTTCCTCGTGGTCGCCGACTTCATCATGTGGGCCAAGAACAACGGCATCCGGGTCGGTCCGGGCCGTGGCTCGGCGGCCGGCTCGCTGGCGGCGTACGCGCTGGGCATCACCGACCTCGACCCGCTGCCGCACGGGCTGATCTTCGAGCGGTTCCTCAACCCCGACCGCGTCTCCATGCCCGACGTCGACATCGACTTCGACGAGCGCCGGCGCGGCGACGTGATCCGCTACGTGACCGAGAAGTACGGCGCCGACAAGGTCGCCATGATCGCCACCTTCGGCACCATCAAGGCGAAGGCGGCCATCAAGGACGCCGCCCGCGTCCTCGGCCATCCGTACGCGCTGGGCGACAAGGTCTCCAAGGCGTTCCCGCCCGCGGTGATGGGCAAGGACATCCCGCTGTCGGGCATCTTCGACAAGGACCACCCGCGCTACAACGAGGCCGGTGAGCTGCGCAAGCTGTACGACGAGGACGTCGACGTCAAGTCGGCGATGGACCTCGGCCGGGGCCTGGAGGGCCTGATCCGGCAGACCGGCGTGCACGCCGCCGGCGTGATCATGTCCTCGGAGGTGCTGACCGACTACATCCCGATCATGCGCCGCGACTCCGACGGCGTGATCATCACGCAGTTCGACTACCCGACCTGCGAGACGCTCGGCCTGCTCAAGATGGACTTCCTGGGCCTGCGCAACCTCACGATCATCGACGACTGCCTGAAGATGATCGAGGCCAACACCGGCAACAAGATCGACCTGCTGAAGCTGCCGCTGGACGACCGCAAGACCTACGAGCTGCTGGGCCGCGGCGACACCCTGGGCGTGTTCCAGCTGGACGGCGGCGGCATGCGGTCGCTGCTGCGGCTGATGAAGCCCGACAACTTCGAGGACATCTCCGCCGTCGGCGCGCTGTACCGGCCGGGGCCGATGGGCGCCGACTCCCACACCAACTACGCGCTGCGCAAGAACGGCCTGCAGGACATCACCCCGATCCACCCCGAGTTCGAGGAGTCGCTGCAGGAGATCCTCGGCACGACCTACGGCCTGATCGTCTACCAGGAGCAGGTCATGGCCATCGCGCAGAAGGTCGCCGGGTTCTCCCTCGGCAAGGCCGACCTGCTGCGCCGCGCGATGGGCAAGAAGAAGAAGTCGGAGCTGGACAAGCAGTTCGAGTCCTTCGAGCAGGGCATGAAGGACAACGGCTACTCGGCCGCCGCGATCAAGACCCTCTGGGACATCCTGCTCCCCTTCTCCGACTACGCCTTCAACAAGGCGCACAGCGCCGCCTACGGCCTGGTCTCCTACTGGACCGCCTACCTCAAGGCCAACTACCCCTCCGAGTACATGGCCGGCCTGCTGACCTCCGTCAAGGACGACAAGGACAAGTCGGCCCTCTACCTCAACGAGTGCCGGCGCATGGGCATCAAGGTGCTCCCGCCGGACGTCAACGACTCCGACTTCGACTTCACCCCGCGCGGCACCGACGTGCGGTTCGGCCTGTCGGCCATCCGCAACGTCGGCGGCAACGTGGTCGACGGGATCATCGCCGCGCGCAGGGAGAAGACCCGTTTCGCCGACTTCAAGGACTTCCTGCGCAAGGTCCCCATGGTCGTCTGCAACAAGCGGGTCATCGAGTCGCTGATCAAGGCGGGCGCCTTCGACTCGTTCGCGCACGAGCGCAAGGGCCTGGTGATGGTCCACGAGCAGGCCGTCGACAGCATCATCGGGATCAAGAAGAACGAGGCACAGGGGCAGGACTCCCTGTTCGGGGCGGTCGAGGGCGCCGAGGACCAGACCTTCGACGTGCAGATCCCGCCCGGGGAGTGGGACAAGACCACCCTGCTCCAGTTCGAGCGGGAGATGCTCGGCCTCTACGTCTCCGACCACCCGCTGTTCGGCGTGGAGCACATCCTCGCCTCCGGCGCCGACTGCTCGATCGCCGCGCTCCAGGACGAGAACCGCGCCGACGGCCAGGTCGTCACGGTGGGCGGCATCCTGAGCGGCGTCCAGCGCAAGGTCACCAAGAAGGGCGACACCTGGGTCCTCACCATGCTGGAGGACCTGGAGGGCGCCATCGAGGTGATGATCTTCCCTTCGGCGTACCAGCTGTGCGCGACGGTGCTCGCCGAGGACGCCATCGTCTTCGTCAAGGGCCGCCTGGACAAGCGCGAGGACGTCGGGAAGATCATCGCCATGGAGGTGACTGCTCCCGACCTGACCCGCGAGAGCGGCGGCCCCCTGGCGGTCAGCCTCCCCCTGACCCGCTGCACCCCTCCGGTGGTCGGCCGCCTCAAGGAGGTCCTGACCGCCCATCCCGGCACCACCGAGGTCCACCTCCAGGTCCACAACGGCCCGAAGACCACCATCGTGCGCCTGGACGACCGCCTGCGCGTGGCGCCCTCCCCGGCGCTGATGGGTGATCTGAAGCAACTCCTGGGCCCCGCGTGTCTCGGCGCCTAACGGTCGGATACAAGTTAGGAAACCTTCCTAACTTCCGTTGACACCGCGCCCGGCCGCTTGCCAGTATGCCGATGAGCGGCTTGGCGCGGCGTCCCCCGGGACGTGACGCGCTCAGCGAGAGATGTGCTGCCCCGGCCGCGTGTCGCACGGCGTCGCGGTCGACGCCGTGATCTCCGTCTCTCACCCCCCTCAGGAGACAGCACGTGTCTTCAACGACGCCCCGATCCGTCCCCCACCGCCTCCTGCCGGTCCTCGCGGCGCTCGCCGCCCTCCTCGCCGGAGTCCTCGTCGCCACCGGCCGCGCCGAAGCGGCCGAGACCCTGCTGTCGCAGGGGAAGCCCGCCGCCTCCTCGTCCAAGGAGGGCTCCTCCTACAGCTCGGGCAAGGCGGTCGACGGCAACCTCACCTCCACCCGCTGGGCCTCCCTGGAGGGCAGCGACCCGCAGTGGATCCGCGTCGACCTGGGCGCGGTCTCCCCGATCTCCCGGGTCAAGCTGTTCTGGGAGGAGGCGTACGGCGAGGCCTACAAGATCCAGGTCTCGGACGACGCCGCCACCTGGACGACCGTCTACTCCACGAGCAGCGGAGACGGCGGCGAGGACGACCTGACGGGCCTGTCGGGCTCCGGGCGCTACGTCCGCATGTACGGCACGGCCAGGGGCACCGAGTACGGCTACTCCCTGTACGAGTTCCAGGTGTTCGGCGGCGGCACCGCCACGCCCAGCCCGACCCCGACGGTGACCCCGACCGTGAACCCGGGCGACTCCTTCGTCGTCGCGGCGGCCGGTGACATCGCCGCCCAGTGCACCGCGAGTTCCAGCTCCTGCGCCCATCCCAAGACGGCGGCGCAGGTCCAGGCGATGAACCCCGAGTTCGTCATCACCATGGGCGACAACCAGTACGACGACGCCCGGCTCTCGGACTTCCAGAACTACTACGACAAGACCTGGGGCAAGTTCAAGAGCAAGACACGCCCGGTCGCCGGCAACCACGAGACCTACGACCCGGCCGGGACCTACGCCGGATACAAGGGCTACTTCGGCTCCATCGCCACCCCGCAGGGCAAGACCTACTACAGCTACGACCGGGGCAACTGGCACTTCGTCGCCCTCGACTCCAACTACTTCGACCAGACGGCCCAGATCAACTGGCTCAAGGCCGACCTGGCCGCGAACACCAAGAGCTGCATCGCCGCCTACTGGCACCACCCGCTGTTCAGCTCCGGTGAGCACGGCAACGACCCGGTGAGCAAGCCGGTCTGGAAGATCCTCTACGACGCCCGCGCCGACCTGGTGCTCAACGGCCACGACCACCACTACGAGCGGTTCGCCCCGCAGAACCCCGACGCCCAGGCCACCCCCGACGGCATCGTGGAGATCCTCGGCGGCATGGGCGGCGCCTCGCCGTACAACATCGAGAACGTCCAGCCCAACAGCCTGAAGCGGCTGCAGGACGTCTACGGCGTGCTCAAGCTGAAGCTCGGCCCCGACACCTTCTCCTCGCAGCTCATCGGGACCGACGGCGCGGTCAAGGACAGCAGCCCCACCTACACCTGCCACTAGATGTACATCTCGGCAAGCCGGGCCGCGGACGGAGCACGTCCGCGGTCCCGGCTCTCCTGGGCGGTCCCCGGGAACGTGCTCGCGCTCGGGACGGTCAGCCTGGTCACCGACATCTCCTCGGAGATGGTCACGGCCGTGCTGCCGCTCTACCTGACGCTCTCCCTCGGACTCAACCTGCTGCAGTTCGGCCTGCTGGACGGGCTCTCCTTCGGGGTGACGGCGCTGGTCCGCCTGGCCGGCGGCAACCTCGCCGACCGGTGGCAGCGGCGCAAGCTGGTCGCCGGCGTCGGATACGGGCTGTCGGCGCTCTGCAAGCCGGCCCTGCTCGCGGCCGGCGGCTCGGTCGCGGCGCTGGGCGCGGTGATCGCCGTGGACCGGACCGGCAAGGGGCTGCGGACGGCTCCGCGTGACGCGCTGATCTCGCTGAGCGTCCCGCCGGACGGGCTCGGGCAGGCGTTCGGCGTGCACCGCGCCATGGACACCTTCGGCGCGCTGCTCGGCCCGCTGGTGGCGTTCGCCGTCCTGATGGGCACCGGCGGGGCCTACGACGCGGTGTTCGTGGTCAGCTTCTGCGTGGCCGTGCTCGGCGTGCTGCTCATGGTCATGTACGTCCGCGACCAGCGCATGCCGCTGCCGGGCCCGCGGTCGGCGACCTCGCCGCGCGCGGCCTTCGGACTGCTGCGCGAGGCGGCGTTCCGGCGGGTGTGCGTGGTGGCCGCGGCCCTGGGCCTGGTCACGCTCAGCGACGCGTTCGTCTACCTGCTCCTGCAGAAGCGCGGCGGGTTCGGCGCCGAGTACTTCCCGCTGCTGCCGATCGGCACGGCCGCCGTCTACCTCCTGCTGGCCGTGCCGGTCGGCCGCCTCGCCGACCGGGTGGGCCGGATCCCGGTCTTCCTGGCCGGGCACGTGGCGCTGATCGCCGCCTACCTCGTGCTCATCGGGCCGGGGTGGCTCGTCGCGGTGCTGGCCCTGCAGGGGGTCTTCTACGCCGCGACCGACGGTGTGCTGATGGCCGTGGCGGGGCCGATGCTCCCCGCCCACCTGCGTACCAGCGGCCTGGCCCTGCTCCAGACCGGCCAGGCGACCGCCCGGCTGTTCTCCTCAGTCCTGTTCGGCGCCGTCTGGACGGTGTGGGGGAGCACGCAGGGACTCGCCGCCATGGCCGCCGGGCTCGCGGTGTGCGTGCTCGGCGCCTGGTCCGTCGTGAGGAGGCACGCGTGACCCCGCCGATGACGTGGGCGCCGGGCGCCGAGGAGGAGGACGTGACCATGACGGTGACACGGGCATCCGGTCTCCGACCGGTGACGGTGACGGTGACGCGGGCATCCGGTCTCCGGCCGGTGACGGTGACGGTGACACGGGCATCCGGTCTCCGGCCGGTGACGGGGAGGCGTCCATGACCCCGGTACGGCGCCTGCTGGTGCTGCTGGCCGCCCTCGCCGTCCTCGGCGGCGCGGCGGCCGGCTACGCGGCCTGGGCCGCGCGCCGTGACCCCGTCCCGGCCCAGACGGGGCAGGCGGGGCAGGGCGGCGTGCTCCGTCCCGGGCAGCTGATGTTCCGTACGGCGGCCGGCCGGGTCGCCGGGGTGCCGCTGGGGGACACCTCCGCCGCGCCCACCGGCAGCGGCCTGGCCTGCGACCGCTTCTCCACGGGCGGCGGGACCTCGATCTGCCTGGTGGCCCGGCCGGGACCGGTGGCCACCACGCACGCGGTGATCCTCGACCGCTCGATGCGGGAGACCCGCCGGCTCAAGCTGGCCGGCATCCCCAACCGGGCCAGGATGTCGCAGAGCGGCCGGATGGCCTCGTGGACGGTGTTCGTCACCGGCGACTCCTACAGCGAGGGCGGCTTCTCCACCTGGACCGGGATCCTGGACACCCGCACCGGCTACGCGGTGACCAACATCGAGGACATCCCCCTGACCCTGAACGGCCGCCGCTACCACGCCGCCGACGTGAACTACTGGGGGGTCACCTTCGCCGCCGACGACAACCGGTTCTACGCGACCGTGGCCACGAAGGGGAAGACCTACCTCGTTGAGGGCGACTACGGCAGGTGGCAGGCCCGCACGCTCAGGGAGAACGCAGAGTGCCCGTCGCTCTCCCCCGACGGGACCCGCCTGGTGTTCAAGAAGCGTGTCTCCGACGACCCCGACCGGATGTGGCGCCTGCACCTGCTGGACCTGGCCACCATGCGGGAGACGCCGCTGGCCGAGCCCGCCAGCGTCGACGACCAGGTGGTCTGGCTCGACGAGCGCACGGTGGCCTACGCCAGGGGAGGGGACGTCTGGTCGGTCCCCGCCGACGGCTCCGGCGCCCCGGCCCCGCTGGTGCGCGGGGCGTCCTCCCCGGTGGCCGTCCGGTGACGGCTGTCATACCGGATGGATGACGGTTGTCATGTGACATCGAGGCGGCTTCGTACCGGCGGATGAAGGCCGGATCATCCAAGGAGAGGAGGGAGGACGGTGTCCGGATTGCGATGATCGTCATGTCGTATTTCTCCGGACCTGAGGAGCTGACGGGCGATGACTCTCGCGCGACCCCACCACCGTGGACGGACGATCGCCGGACTCGGGCTGAGCGCTGTGCTCGTGACCTGGGCCGCCGCGCCCGCCGCGACGGCCGCCCCCCTGGCCGGGCCGGCGGCCGCGTCGGCCGGACTCGACCGTGAGGCGCTCCGGCGCGGCCTCGACGCGATCCGCGAGGCCGGGATGTACGGCGCCTACTCCGCCGTGCGGGACGCCGGCGCGGACTGGAGCGGGGCGGCCGGGGTCGCCGACGTGCGCACCAAGCGGCCGGTCCACCCCCGGATGCTCCACCGGGTCGGCAGCATCACCAAGACCTTCACGGCGGTCGCGCTCCTCCAGCAGGCCGAACGGGGGAAGATCGAGCTGGACGCGCCCGTCGCGCGCTACCTGCCCGAGCTGATCCCGGGGGAGCGCGGCCAGAAGATCACGGTGCGGATGCTGCTCAACCACACCAGCGGCATCGGCGACTACGTCTCCGGCGCCTTCCCCTCGTTCCAGCAGGGCTCCACCGCCAGCCTGGACGACAACCGCTTCCGCGACTTCTCCCCCGAGGAGCTGGTGAGGTTCGGCCTGGAGGCGCCGTCCACGGGGGAGCCGGGACAGAACTGGTCCTACTCCAACACCAACTACATCATCGCCGGCCTGCTGCTGGAGAAGGTGACCGGCGTCGCCGCCGAGCCGTACATCACCCGGCACGTGATCCGCAAGGCCGGGCTGCGCGACACCTCCTTCCCGCGCACGCCGCTGATCCCCGGGCCGCACTCCAAGGCCTACGAGTCGTTCTACGGCTACATCGACCCGCCGCGCGACTACAGCGTCTACGACATGTCCTGGGCGGGCACGGCGGGCGCGGTCGTCTCGACGATGGACGACCTCAACCGGTTCTACCGGGCGCTGCTGGGCGGCAGGCTCCTCGGCCCCGCGCAGCTCGCCCAGATGCAGACCACGGTGCCGGTCACCGACGGCGAGGGCAACGTCCTGATGAACTACGGGCTCGGCCTCTACGCCCAGGACCTGCCGTGCGGCCGGTTCTGGGGCCATGACGGAGGGGTGTTCGGGATGGGCACGTTCTCGCTGTCCAGCCCGGACGGCCGCCGCCAGCTCTCCTTGGGGATAAACCTGATGAAGTACCAGCGGATCGACGAGAACGGCGTTCTCCAGCCCCACGCGATCGACTTCGCGATCGGGGACCACATGCTCCAGGCCCTGTGCGGCCCCGCCGCGCCCCTGGCGAAGGGCGGGCGGACGCTCACGCCCTTCCCGACCCAGCAGGTCCTGGTCAAGAGATAGCCGCCCGCTCCCGCGGCCGGTCCGCCGGCCGGCTCGGGGCCCCGGCCCCGCCGGTGCGCGGGGCGTCCTCGCCGGCGGTGCCGCGCCGAGCCTCCCGTTCCCGTACGGCGGGCGCCGTACGGGAACGGGAACCTCTCACGGAGAGAGGCCGGGCCTGTGGGTCAGGCGGTCAGCGGGGCATCTTCACGACGACGGTGTTGGCCACCTTGTCGTGCAGGCACTGCTGGAGCGGCTTGTCCCAGAACTGCCACAGGACGTTCACCAGACTGAAGACGGAGCCGATGAGGTTGAGGAACGTCTGGAAGCCGAGCAGCTGCGGCCCGTAGAGCACACCGATCCGCTTGAGGGCGCTCTGCGAGTCCAGGCCGCCCTGGAGCCCCGCGCCCACCGTGGTGATGCGGATCTTCATGATCTTCTTGCCCAGGGTCTGCCCGTCACGGGTGATCTGGAAGTACTCGTAGGCCGAGTAGATCAGGAATCCCACGACGGCCGAGATCAGCAGCCCGAGGAACGAGGTGACCGGCACCTCCACGGTGGTGCCGAGCAGGGTGACCTGCTCGGTGGTGGTGAACGGCCCGAGGATGATCGGGGTGATGATCACCATGACGACGACGCCCAGGATGACGGAGTCGATCAGGCGGGCGACGAGACGCTCCCACCAGACGGCCAGGACGGGGGGAGCGGGAGGGACGGATCCGTAGGGGGCCTGTCCGTACGCGCCGTGGTTGGGGGGTTCAGCGGTCATTGTTGACGATCTCCACTGCCCTGAGGGCTGTCGGTGTCCGGGGGGTTGCTCCGGTCGGACCGGTGCCCGCTCGATCCTCTTGTGATCACCGCTCCCGTGGGACAGCGGTTGGGCAAGCCGGATCGGGGCGTCACCTTGTCGTATTCCGGAGAGGAACGTACCGCCATGATCGGCGAATCGCTCCAGTATGCACCTGACCGACCCCGGAGGGTATCTTTTTCCCTTTGCACCTGAATCAAGTTGCACCTGAACGGCCGGCCCGCCCCCGCGGGACCGGCCACGGCCCTCTCCGGCCCGCCGGTCGGCTCCGGAGCGCGACGCCCTAGGGGAGGGCGGGCACCGACGGCTTGCCGTCGGTCCAGCCGATCTGGAGCGTGACCGTGGTCGCGGTCGAGGTCTTGGCGCGGAGCGGCTCGCCGCCGTACTTCACCTCGGAGGCCAGGGGCGTCATCGTGCCGGTGTCGACGATCAGCCGCTCGGTGTCGGTGAACTGCTTCTGCCGGGATCCGCCGGAGCCCTTGCCCCAGCCGAGGTCGACGAGGAAGCCCTGGCCGGTCCTGCCCCGCGGGTCCTCGACCTTCCCCAGGGAACGGACGCCGGGTATCGTCGGCAGCGCCTCGTACGCCGCGGCGCGGACCTCCTTCACCGGAGCGTCGGACAGTATGCCGACCAGCTGCCCCCTCACATAGCTCTCGCGGCCGTCGTCGGAAACGCCGGAGTTCGGATCCCGCGACGCCTTGTCGATCCAGGCCTTCAGCCCGGCCGGGTCCGTGGGCATAGCCTGGGCCTGTTCGTATGACAGCATCCGGTCGACCAGGTCGAACCCGATCAGGGGGGCGCCTTTTGCGTCCAGGTTGAGGATGACCATGCCCTTGTCCGGCTTGGTGGACAGGGAGGCCGTCATGCCGTTCGCGGTGCGGGTCCAGGTGGTCGGGGAGCCGTCGCGGCGCCATGCCCGCTCGTCCGCGGCGCTCTTCGGACGCACGCCGAGCTCCCGGTATCCCCGCCAGGTTCTGCCGTCGAGTGCGGTCCAGCGCTCCGAGACCTTCTGCTCCTCCACCCAGTAACGGTTCTTCCCACGCCCGAGCTGGTGGGAGTAGGTGCCCTTCCAGAGGGTCCGGGTGTGCCAGTAGGCGCCCTCCGCCGGAGCCGTCACCGCCTGAGCGGCGGCCGCGAGCCGGAGAGCCGGCAGGGGCTGCGGGCTCGACAGCGCGATGGCGCCCACCGCGGCCAGGCCGATCCCGATCGCGGTCAACCGGCGGATCGGCGTGGCAGGGCGCGTCGTCCGGTCCTTCGAATGATCAGTTCGCATGCCAGCTAATACGCCTGGGCCGTCCGGGACGTTGCCCGGTGAGTCCATGAATTTCCTGGAATCGGGGAGGCTGATGCGGGCAACGGTTTGTCCGGCCCGGGCGTATTAGAGGGCATGAAATCGGATGAACAGGCGTGATCGGCCCCGATGACGACGGGTTCGCCGCGTTCGTCGCCGCGCGCGGCACCAGCCTGCTGCGGGTCGCCTACCTCGCGTGCGGCGACGACCGGGACGCGGAGGACCTGCTGCAGACGGCGCTGGAGCGCACCTACCGCAAATGGGACCGGGTGCGTCATGACAACCCCGAGCCCTACGTCCGCCGCATCATCGTCAACACCGCCATCAGCCGCGCCCGGCGCCGGGCGATCCTGCGGATCCTCCCGACGCACACCCCGCCCGAGCTGCCGGTCAGGGAGACCGACGTCGACCTGCGCCACGTGCTCATGGACGCCCTGCGGGCCCTGCCGCCCCGGCAGCGCGCGGTGGTCGTCCTGCGCTACTGGGAGGACCTCGGCGAGACCCAGACCGCGGAGATCCTCGGCTGCTCGGCGGGCACCGTGAAGAGCCAGGCGTCGAAGGCGCTCACCAAGCTCCGGTCGGCGCTCGGCGCCGAATCAGTGGAAGGGCTGATCAGGAATGTCCATGCTTGAGGACGACCTCCGCCAGATCATGGCGGACGAGACGGCGCGGCTGCGCGCCGCGCCCGACCTGGTGGACCGGGTCATCCGCTCCTCACGGCGCAGGAGGACGGTGCGGACCAGGTACGTCGCGGTGGTCGCCGCGGCGGCCGTCGTGGGGATCACGATCCCCACCGGTCTGACCCTCGCCTCCGGGCCCGCGGCCGTGTCCGGGCCCGCGGCCGCGGTGGTGTCGCCCGACACCACCGGATCCGCCGTGCCGCAGCCCTTCGAACCGCCCCCGCTGCCCACCCCGTCGCCCACCCTCGACTTCGGGGACCTGGGCGACGGTAAGGCCTTCGGGCGCGTCAAGGTGGGATACCTGCCCGACGGCCTGCAGTGGTCCCACCGGTCGAGCGACTGGGGTGACGCGTACACGACCTCGTGGAACTACGACGGCGACAAGAACGGCTTCTACTGCGTTCAGATCTTCGTCCAGGAAGGCCAGGCCGCCCAGCGGTCCCGCGAGGCCGTGCAGTCCTACCGCGACAAGTCCGACGGCGAGGAGGCGACCATCGGCGACCGGACCGGCTACCTGGTCACCCAGTGGGTCGGCGAGGACGGCGGCAAGGGCACCCCCACGATGTTCCTCGACATGGGTCCCGAACGGATGGCCGAGATCATGTTCAGCCCGGTCTTCGTCAAGGATCTGGGCACCCGGGAAGCGGTCGAGCGCGAGCTGAAGAAGATCGCCGAAGGCCTTACCGCCACCGACGGGGACCCGGGGACGACCAGCGAAGCGCCCGCCGCCGACGGCGGGGACGAGGGGAAGGACGCCGAGGCACCCGCCGGCGGCTGAACTCCCCGGGAGATCGTCCGAGGGCTCACCCGCGGCGACCGGAGTTCTAGGGAGATCTTCCGAGGGCTCCGCCGGGACACCAGCCGCCCGTCACCGGCTCAGCGGCGGCCGCGATGCGGCCCGTCCCGCCACCCCCGGTACGGGCGGTGGGCGCGGTCACCGTATCCGACCTGGTCCCGCGCGTTCCGCTGGTGCGGGCGGGCACCCGTACGCTGACCGGTCGGGTGCCCCCAGCCGCCGCGCCGCCCGGCGGCGCGGCGCTCGCCGTCCCCGTCCTTCTCGTCCTTGTCCTTCTCCATGCCGGGGGTGAAGCCGCCGCCGAAACGTCCCATGTCCGGGTGGCGGAAGGAGGACGGCGGGACGTTCTCCAGGGCGGCGGACATGGACGACACCCAGATCGGGCCGGGCAGGGAGGCGCCCTGCACCGCGCCGTAGTATTCGCCGCCGATCCGCACGTCGCGCAGCGGGTGGCGGTAGGAGCCGCGGATGTCGCCCACGCTGACCGCGGCGGCCAGGTCGGGGGTGTATCCGGCGAACCACGCCGAGGTGTAGCCGTTGTTGGTGCCGGTCTTGCCCGCCGCGTCGCGGCCGATGCCCTGGCCCGTCATGGTGCCTTTGGTGAACACCCCCGACAGGATGTGGTTGACCGCGTCGGCCACCTCGCGGTCGATCGCCTGCGTGCAGCTCGGCGGCACCTGGACCCGCCTGCCGTTCCGCTGGACGATGTCGGAGATGGCCATCGGCTGGCACTGGCGCCCCCGCGCGGCGAGCGCGGCGAACGCCCCCGCCACCGTCACCGGGTCCATCTCGTTGACCCCGAGGGTGAACGTCGGGACCTCGCGCAGCGGCTTGCCGTCCGCCCGGACGATGCCGAGCGCCTTGGCGGTCCTGACCACCGGGCACAGGCCCACGCGCCGCTCCAGCATCATGTAGAAGATGTTCACCGACTTCCAGGTGCCGGTGGAGATGCTCTGCGGGCCGCCCTTGCCCTCGCCGCTGGCGTTGAAGACCTCGGCGTTCGGGTCGTTGACCTTGCGGCCCCGGCAGTCGACGTATCCCGAGTCGGGCACGAACCGGCCCGGCGTCATGAAGCCCTCGTCGAACCGCCAGCCCTTGTTCAGCGCGGTGGTCAGGGTGAACACCTTGAACGTGGATCCGGCCTGGAAGCCCTGTCCGCCGCCGTGCGCCACGTCGGCGGGCAGGTTGTAGGTGGTCCGGGGGCCGTTGTTGGTGTTGCCGGAGTTGCGGCCGTACTTCTTGCTCGCGGCCATCGCCCGGATCCGCCCAGTCCCCGGCTCGATCATCGCCTCGGCCGCGACCTCGGTGTCGCGCGGGTCGACCCGCGCGGAGATGGCCCGCTGCGCCGCCCGCTGGGCGACCGGGTCCACGGTGGTGCGCAGCACCACCCCGCCCCTGGCCAGGCGGCGCTCCCGCTCGGCGCGGGTGTGGCCGAACACCGGGTTGGTCAGCAGCTCCTTGTGGACGTAGATGCAGAAGTAGGGGTAGGAACTCTCCGCGCAGCCGCCGGGCTCGGGCTTCAGCCGGATGCCCAGGGGGCTCTTCTTGGCCGTGTCGGCCTGGGCCTGGGTGATGTTCCCCACCTGGGCCATCCGGTCCAGCACGGTGTCCCTGCGCTCCCGCAGGCGGGCGCGGCGCCGCTCGTCCAGCGACGGGTCCGTCGCGTACGGCGTGCGCACCGCGCCGGCCAGCGCCGCGGCCTGCCGCAGGGACAGGGCCGACGCCGGGACCGAGAAGAAGCGCTGGGCCGCCGCCTCGATCCCGAACGCCCCCGCGCCGAAGTAGGCGATGTTGAGGTAGCGCTCCAGGATCTCGGCCTTGGTGTACTTCTTCTCCATCGCCAGCGCGTAGCGCAGCTCGGTGATCTTGCGCTTGAGGCTCGGCGCCCGGGCCTGGGCGCGTTCGGCGCCGGTCTGGGCGTTCTCGACCAGGATGTTCTTGACGAGCTGCTGGGTGAGCGAGGACCCGCCCTGCCGCACCCCGCCCGCCTGCGTGTTGGTCACCAGCGCCCGCAGCGTCCCCTTGACGTCGAGGCCCGCGTGCTCGTAGAAGCGGGAGTCCTCGATCGCCACGATCGCCTGCCGCATGATCGGGGCGACCTTGCCGAGGGGAACGATCGTCCGGTTCTCGGTGTAGAACTGGGCGAACTGCTTGCCGTTCTTGTCCAGGAGCACCGTGCGCTGCGGGAGAGGATCCTCCCGGGGGCTGGGAGGCAGGTCGGTCACGGTGCGCGCGACGTTGTTGGCGGTGATCCCGGCGCTGCCGACCAGCGGCAGCGCCGTTGCCGCCGCCAACAGGCCGCCGAGCACGCCGCAGGCCAGCAGCCCGCCCAGGCACACGAGGGGGTCGCGCCTCACCTCATGTCGTCGCGAAGTCACAGATAGTAAAGTGCGGCCGGATGATCGGGCACAAACATCCGGGTGGAAAACTTTACTCTTGTGGAGCCTCTTCCCGGCTGACCTTCAGGCCCAGCGAGGCGAACTGCTCGAAGGGGCGGTGGTAGCCCCGCTCGATGTGGTGCACCCCGCGCAACGTGGAGGTGCCCTCCGCGGCCGCCGCGGCGAGCACGGCGGAGAAGCCGGCCCGGATGTCGGGCAGAGTCACGTCGGCGCCGCGCAGCTTGGACACGCCCCGCACGACCGCCGAGTGCTTGGCGTTGGTGTCGTGGTAGCGGCACGCCGGGCCGCCGAGGCACACGTCGAAGACCTCGATCTCGCAGCCCATCCGCTGCAGGGCGGGCACGTAGACCAGCCGGTTCTCGAACACCGTCTCGTGCAGCACCGACATGCCCTGGGCCTGGGTGAACAGCACCATCAGCGGCGTCTGCCAGTCGGTCATGAAGCCCGGGTGCGTGTCGGTCTGCACGGCCGCCGCCCGCAGCCCGTCCGGCGCCGACGCCGACACGTAGTCGTCGGTGATGTCCATCTCGGCGCCCATCCGGGCCAGGGTGGTGATCGCGGTGACCAGCCGGTCCTGCGGGCAGCCGTGCACCCGCACCTCGCCACCGGTGATCAGGCCGGCCGCCAGGTAGGAGAACGCCTCGATCCGGTCCCCGTTGAGCCAGGTGGAGGCGCCGCGCAGCCGTTCCACGCCCTCGATCACGATGCGCCGGTCGGGGCTGAGCTCGATGCGCGCGCCCATGCGCTGCAGGAACAGGGCGAGCTCCACCACCTCGGGCTCCATGGCCGCGCCCTTGAGCACGGTCTTGCCCTCGGCCAGCACCGCCGACATCAGGATCGTCTCGGTGGCGCCCACGCTCGGGTAGGGCAGTTCGAGCCGGGTCCCGCGCAGCCGCTTGGCCTTGGCGTAGACGCCGGTGTCGCTCACCTCGACCTCGGCCCCCATGGCGCGCAGCGCCTCGACGTGGAAGTCGACGGGCCGGCGTCCGATCGGGTCGCCGCCCACCAGCGGCACGAACGCCTCGCCCGCCAGGTGCAGCAGCGGGCCCAGCATCAGGATGGGGATCCGGTTGAGGCCGGTGAACGCGGCGGGCACGTGCGGGTTGATCTGCGGCCCCTGGGCGATGCTGATCTCCCGGGGCGTGATCTCCACGTTGATGCCCAGCGCCCGGAGCATCTGCGCGGTGATCCCGACCTCGCCGACGTCGGGGGCGTTGTGGATCGTGCTCTCACCGATGCCCAGCATCGCGGCGACCATGTGCTTGGAGACGCCGTTCTTGGACCCGCGGACCTCGACGTCGCCGCGGAGCGGCCCGGAGGGCTCGATCAGCCATACCTCTTCGTTCACCCGGACAGACTAACGGGATTCGGTCGAAGTCTCGGGGAGCACGGGCCGGAGGGTCGGTAACATCGGGCACACCAGTACAGAGGGTGAGGGGAAACACATTGCGGCATGCGCGCGACTTCGCCGTCACGGTGCTCGTGCTCGGCCTCCTGGGAGGGGCCGCCGGTGTCCTGTGGTCGCTTCTCGCGCCGCGCCCGCCGTACGTCATGACCAAGCAGGGGCCGCTGCTCGCCGACCCCTCCACCCAGGCGCTCATCGCGGCCGACGGCTGGTTCGCCGTCGTCACCGGCGTGCTCGGGCTGGCCTGCGGCGCCGCCGGCTACCTCCTGTCGCGCCGGGGGCGCCCGCTCGCGGTGGTGCTCGGCCTGGCCGCCGGCGGGCTGCTCGGCGGATACCTCACGCTGGTGGTCGGCCGGGCGGTCAACCTCGGCGCGCAGAGCGTCACCGCCGCCGGGCCGGGGATGACCGTGACCCCCGGCCCGCTGGAGCTGACCGCCCCGGGGGTGATGTGCGCCTGGCCGCTGCTCGCCGTCGGTCTCTTCTTCGCCCTGGAGGGCGTCGCGGGCTACCGCGACTCGCCGCTGCGCCGCCCGTTCGGCGGGCAGGACCCCTACGGGCCGCTGTCCGCCTACGACATCAGCGGAAAGTAGGCCTGCGCGCGCCGTGCCCGGTGGCCCGCTCGAAGGCGTGGGCCAGCCGCAGTACCTCCAGGTCGGCGAAGGGGCGCCCGACGATCTGCACCCCCACCGGCAGCCCTCCGGAGGTGAACCCGCACGGCACCGACGCCGCGGGGGCGTGCAGCACGCTGATCCAGTAGGCCGAGCGCATCCACGCCAGGTAGTCCGGCAGCGCCTCCCCGTTGATCTCCGAGACGTACGGCGCGTCCACCGGGAACGGCGGCACCTGGCTGACCGGCGCGATCAGGAAGTCGTAGGCGCCGAAGAAGGCGGTCATCCGCCGGTAGAGGCCGCTGCGCAGCCGCTCCGCCCTGGCCAGGTCCGCCCCGGTGACCGCGCGTCCCCGCTCGACGTTCCAGCGGACGTTCGGTCCCAGGCGGTCCTGGGGCAGGTCGCCGTAGGACAGCGCGTAGTGCCACGCCCGGTAGGTCCGGAACGCGTCCTCGGCGTCCGACAGGTCCAGCTCCACCCGCTCCACCCGCGCGCCCAGGCCGGCGAGCACGGCGGGGGCCTGGGCGGTGACCTTCGCCGTCTCCACGTCCACCGGCAGCCCGCCCAGGTCGGGGCTCCACGCGACGCGCAGCCCGGTCAGGTCCAGCTCCAGGGGCTCGGTGAAGACCGCTCCGCTCCCGGCGACCGCCAGGGGAGAGGCGGCGTCGAACCCGGCGACCACGCTCATCAGCAGCGCCAGGTCCTCGACGGTGCGGGCCATCGGGCCCGGCACGCCGAGGGTGAACCACGCCGCCGTCGGAGAGGGCGACGGCACCCGTCCGGGCGTCGGCCGCAGCCCGACCACGTTGCAGAAGGAGGCCGGGTTGCGCAGCGAGCCGCCCATGTCCGAGCCGTCGGCCAGGGGCACCATCCCGGACGCCAGCGCCGCCGCGGCCCCGCCGCTGCTGCCGCCCGCCGACCTCGACAGGTCGTACGGGTTGCGGGTGGCGCCGAAGATCTCGTTCACGGTGTGCGAGCCGGTGCCGAACTCCGGGGTGTTGGTCTTGCCGACCGTGATCGCCCCGGCCTCGCGCATCCGCCGCACGATCAGGGAGTCGGCGTCCGGGACGTGGTCGGCGAAGAGCGGCGAGCCGTACGTGGTGCGGATGCCGGCGGTGTCGGCCAGGTCCTTGTGCGCGACCGGCAGCCCGTGCAGCGGCCCGCGCCACCGGCCCCTCGCCAGGTCCCGGTCGGCCTCCTGCGCCTCCCGCAGGGCGCGCTCGGCCACCAGGGTGACGACCGCGTTGACCCGCGGGTTGACCTCCTCGATCCGGCCCAGGTGCGCCCGCAGCAGCTCGACCGCGCTGACCTGCCTGGTGCGCAGCAGTTCGAGCATCTCGGTAGCGGTCAGGTAAAACATCTGCTCCCCCGATCACGGTACGGCCCGCTCCGAGTCTGGCCGAAGGCCGCCGCCGCCCGCGTCGGCAACCTTCGACAACGGCACGGCCGGGGGGACTAGCCCGCTCTGCCGATGGGGGCGGTGACCGCCCCCGTCAGGCGTACCAGCTCCGCCGGGGCGGTCTCGATCTGCAGCCCGCGCCGGCCGGCCGAGAAGTAGATCGTCGCGAAGTCCAGCGCGGAGGCGTCGATCACGGTCGGCAGCCGTCTGCGCTGCCCCAGCGGGCTGATCCCGCCGACCACGTAGCCGGTGACCCGCTCCACCTTGGCCGCGTCGGCCATCGCCGCCCGCTTGCTCCCGAGCGCCGCCGCGAACGCCTTCAGGTCCAGTTTGCCCGCCACCGGCACCACCGCGACGGCCAGCCCGTCCTCCACCTCGGCCACGAGCGTCTTGAAGATCTGTCCGTACGGCAGGCCGAGCGCGTCGGCGGCCTCCTCGCCGTAGGCCTGGGCACCGGCGTCGTGTTCGTAGGGGTGAAGGGTGAAATCCACCTTGGCCTGGGTCAGCGCCACCGTCGCCGGGGTCCCCTGGCCTCCCTTGCTCTTGCTCTTGCTCACGGGCGAAGCTTACTGTCTGATTAAAATCTACATTGTAAAGGCTATGTCCGGATGGTGGACGGAACGAGACCGGGTGCCGGACGTCCGTAGACTGGACGGGTGATTTCCCGTACCGACCTGCGCGGAGCCCTCCCGGAGGACCTCCGCCACGTGCTGCCCCGTGCCGAACTCGACGTCGAAGCCGCCCTGGAGAAGGTGCGGCCGATCTGCGAGGACGTGCATCATCGCGGCGCCGAGGCCGTGCGGGAGCTGACCGCGAGATTCGACGGCGTCGAGCTGGAGTCCGCCCGGGTCCCCGCCGAGACGGTCACCAGGGCGCTGGAGGAGCTCGACCCCAGGATCCGGGCCGCCCTGGAGGAGTCGATCCGCCGCGCCCGCCTGGTCCACCGCGACCAGCGCCGCACCGACGTCACCACCCAGGTCGTGCCCGGCGGCACCGTCACCGAGCGCTGGGTCCCCGTCGATCGCGTGGGCCTCTACGTCCCCGGCGGCCGTGCGGTCTACCCGTCCAGCGTGGTCATGAACGTCGTCCCCGCGCAGGAGGCGGGGGTGCCCTCCCTGGCGGTCACCTCGCCCGCGCAGAAGGAGTTCGGCGGGCTGCCGCACCCGACGATCATGGCCGCCTGCGCCCTGCTCGGGGTGGACGAGGTCTACGCCGTCGGCGGCGCCCAGGCCGTGGCGATGTTCGCCTACGGCACCGAGGAGTGCCCGCCGGCCACCATGGTCACCGGCCCCGGCAACATCTGGGTCGCCGCCGCCAAGCGGCTGCTCAAGGGCCGCATCGGCATCGACTCCGAGGCCGGGCCCACCGAGATCGCGATCCTCGCCGACTCCACCGCCGACCCCGTGCACGTCGCCGCCGACCTGATCAGCCAGGCCGAGCACGACACGATCGCCGCCGCCGTCCTGGTCACCGACTCCGCCGAGCTGGCCGAGGCCGTCGAGCGGGAGCTGCCCCGCCAGGTCGCCGCCACCAAGCACGGCGAGCGCGTCACCGAGGCCCTGTCCGGCCGCCAGTCGGGCATCATCCTCGTCGACGACATGGAGGCCGGGCTGCGCGTCGTGGACGCCTACGCCGCCGAGCACCTGGAGATCCACACCGCCGACGCGCCCGCGCTGGCGGCCCGGGTCCGCAACGCCGGGGCCATCTTCGTCGGCACCTACGCGCCGGTCTCGCTCGGCGACTACCTCGCCGGCTCCAACCACGTGCTGCCCACCGGCGGCTGCGCCTGCCACTCCTCCGGACTGTCGGTGCAGACCTTCCTGCGCGGCATCCACGTCGTCGACTACACCCGCGAGGCCCTCGCCGACGCCGCCGCCCACGTGTGCGTCCTCGCCGACGCCGAGGACCTCCCGGCGCACGGCGCGGCGATCCGCGCGAGGTTCGACTGGGAGGTCCCCTCATGAGGACCTCCCAGCCCGTGCTCACCGGGCGCGCGGCCGCCCGCGCCCGTTCCGACTGGGAGACGTCTCCGTGAAGCTTGAGGACCTGCCGATCCGGGACGACCTGCGGGGGCGGTCGCCGTACGGCGCCCCCCAGATCGACGTCCCGGTCCGGCTCAACACCAACGAGAACCCCTACGGCCCCTCCGCGTCCCTGGTCGCCGACCTGGCCGAAGCCGTACGGCACGGCGCGGCCGGGCTCAACCGCTATCCCGACCGCGACGCCCTCGCGCTCCGCCGGGACCTGGCCGGCTACCTGGGCCACGGGCTGGCCGTCGAGCAGGTCTGGGCGGCCAACGGCTCCAACGAGGTGCTCCAGCAGATCCTGCAGGCCTTCGGCGGCCCCGGCCGCTCCGCGCTCGGCTTCGAGCCCTCCTACTCGATGCACCCGATCATCACCACCGGCGCGTCGACCGAGTGGATCTCCGGGGCGCGCGAGGAGGACTTCGGGATCGACCCGGACAAGGCCGTCGCCGCGATCGAGGAGCACCGGCCCGACGTCGTCTTCCTGACCTCGCCCAACAACCCCACCGGCACCGCGCTCGACCCGGCCGTGATCGCCCGGATCGTCGAGGCCGCGCCCGGCATGGTCGTCGTGGACGAGGCCTACTTCGAGTTCGCCCGCACCGGCACCCCGTCGGCGCTGACGCTGCTGCCGGACAACCCCCGGCTCATCGTCACGCGGACCATGTCCAAGGCGTTCGCGATGGCGGGCACCAGGCTCGGTTACCTGGCCGCCCACCCGGCGGTGATCGAGGCGCTGCTCCTGGTCCGCCTGCCGTACCACCTGTCCACGCTCACCCAGACGGCGGCGCGCGTCGCGCTCGCCCACCGCGAGGAGCTGCTCGGCACCGTCGACGCGCTGCGGGCCGAGCGGGACGCGACGGTGGAGTGGCTGCGCGGCAAGGGGCTGGCGGTCGCCGACTCCGACGCCAACTTCGTGCTGTTCGGCCGCTTCGCGGACCGGCACGCGGTCTGGCGGGGCGTGCTCGATCGCGGGGTGCTGATCCGCGAGGTGGGGCCGCCCGGGTGGCTGAGAGTTTCGATCGGAACGACCGAGGAGATGGCGGCCTTCCGCGCCGCCCTGGAGGGAATCCTGTGAGCAGTCTCGCCGGAGACGGGTCCGCCAAGCGTTTCGGCCGCGTCGAGCGCGTCACCAAGGAGACCTCGGTGCTGGTCGAGGTCGACCTCGACGGCACCGGGCACGTCGAGGTGGCCACGGGCGTCGGGTTCTACGACCACATGCTGAACCAGCTCGGCAAGCACGGCCTGTTCGACCTGACGGTCAAGACCGAGGGCGACCTCCACATCGACTCCCACCACACGATCGAGGACACCTCGCTCGCCCTGGGAGCCGCGTTCCGTGAGGCCCTGGGGGACAAGTCGGGCATCCGCCGGTTCGGCAGCGCGTCGTGCCCGCTCGACGAGGCCCTCGCCCAGGTGACGGTCGACCTGTCCGGCCGCCCGTATCTGGTGCACACCGAGCCCGGGGGCATGGCCCCGATGATCGGCGCGGAGTACGACACGACGATGACCAGGCACATCCTGGAGTCGTTCGTCGCCCAGGCCGCCATCTGCCTGCACGTCCACGTCCCCTACGGCCGTAACGCCCACCACATCGTCGAGGCCCAGTTCAAGGCCCTGGCGCGGGCGCTGCGCGAGGCCTCCGAGCTCGACCCCCGCGCCACCGGCGTACCGAGCACCAAGGGCGTGCTGTGAGCGGGCCCGGCGTGCCCGCGCGGCCGGCGGGGGAGGGCTCATGAGCGACAACTGGACCGCCGTCGCGATGGCCTTCATCGCTCTCTTCCTGGTCGGCGGGATCGTCTCCTTCTACAAACAGGGTCTGAAGGCGGGCGCGGTGCTGCTGGCCGCCCTCGCCGCCCTGGCGACTACCGCGGCGGTGCTCTGGTGGTGAACATAACCGTTCTCGACTACGGATCCGGCAATCTCCGCTCGGCGGAGCGGGCACTGGCCCGGGTCGGGGCGAATGTCACGGTGACCTCCGACTACGAGGCGGCCATGGAGGCCGACGGCCTCGTGGTCCCGGGGGTCGGCGCGTTCGCCGCCTGCATGACCGGGCTGCGCGCCGTACGTGGCGACCGCATCATCGACCGCCGCCTGTCGGCCGGCCGGCCCGTCCTGGGCATCTGCGTCGGCATGCAGATCCTGTTCGAGACGGGCGTCGAGCACGGCGTCACGACCGAGGGCTGCGGGGAGTGGCCCGGCACGGTCAAGCGGCTCGACGCGCCGGTCCTGCCCCACATGGGCTGGAACACGGTCACGGCGCCCGAGGGCACCGTGCTGTTCGACGGGATCGACCCGGACACGCGCTTCTACTTCGTCCACTCCTACGGCGTGCGCGACTGGGAGCTGCAGGCCGGGCCGGGCTTCACCGACCCCCTGGTCACCTGGGCCGAGCACGGCGTGCCGTTCGTCGCGGCGGTGGAGAACGGCCCGCTCATGGCGACCCAGTTCCACCCGGAGAAGTCGGGCGACGCCGGAGCCCAGCTGCTCACCAACTGGCTCGGCACCGTCAAGTGAGCCGCTGGATGAGCTGTCAGGTGAGCCGCAGGTGAGCAAGGAACGGGCCAGACGCAGGGCCGAGCGTGAGGCGGAGCAGGCGCGCCAGGCAGCCCTGCGCGCCGAGCGCGAGGCCCGCCTGGCCCGGCGGCGCGAGCGCGTCGGCCGGGTCACCGCCCTCCTGCCCCGCAGGCCCGTCCGGGTCGCCGTCCAGGGCGGCATCATGGCCCGGCGCCGCCGCGCGCAGAACGGCCTCGTGGCCGTCCTGTTCCTGATCGTCCAGGTGATCGCCTGGCTGCTGTGGTCGTCGTGGACCGCGCGGCTCGGCGTGCTGGTTCTCTCGGTGCTCTTCGTGCCGCTTTTCGTCACCCTTGTCTTCGACCGGAGGTCTTGATCAGATGTCGCTAGAGTTGCTGCCCGCCGTGGACGTCGCCGACGGCCAGGCGGTCCGCCTGGTCCAGGGGGCGGCCGGCACCGAGACCTCCTACGGCGACCCTCTGTCGGCGGCGCTCGCCTGGCAGGAGGCCGGCGCCGAGTGGATCCACCTGGTCGACCTCGACGCCGCCTTCGGCCGCGGTTCCAACCGCGAGCTGCTGGCCACCGTCGTGGACGCCCTCGACATCAAGGTGGAGATGTCGGGGGGCATCCGTGACGACGCCTCCCTGGAGGCCGCCCTGGCCACCGGCTGCCGCCGCGTGAACATCGGCACCGCCGCCCTGGAGAACCCCACCTGGTGCTCCAAGATCATCGCTGAGTACGGTGACAGGATCGCCATCGGTCTCGACGTCCGCGGCACCACCCTCGCCGCCCGCGGCTGGACCAAGGAGGGCGGCGACCTGTGGGAGGTGCTTGACCGCCTCGAGGCCGACGGCTGCCCCCGCTACGTCGTCACCGACGTCACCAAGGACGGCACCCTGCGCGGCCCCAACCTCGACCTGCTCCGCGAGGTCTGCGCCCGTACCGCCAAGCCGGTGGTCGCCAGTGGCGGCGTGTCCTCGCTGGACGACCTGCGTGCCCTGGCCTCGCTGGTGCCGATCGGCGTCGAGGGCGCGATCGTCGGCAAGGCCCTCTACGCGCACGCCTTCACCCTCGAAGAGGCCCTGGCCGCGGTGAGTTCGTAGGTTGCCGCACGTGACAGGGGGCGGGGGGAGCCACCGTTCGGGCACCCGGGTGTTCAGCGGCGGTGTCTGGGAGGAGCGCTACGGCTATGCCCGCGCGGTGGTGGCGGGACCATGGGTGATCGTCTCGGGGTGCACCGCCACCGTCGGCGGTGAGGTCCAGCACGTCGGCGACGCCTACCGGCAGTCGCTGACCGCCTTCGGGGTCGCGCTGGACGCCATCGAGAAGGCGGGCCTGTCCCGACACGACGTGGTCCGGGTCCGTTACTTCGTGGTCGACGACGAGCACTACGACGAGGTGGGCCGCGCGCACGCCGAGCTGTTCGGCGAGGTCCGCCCCACCTGCACCGGAGTCCGGGTGGCGGGCCTGATCGACCCGCGCATGCTTGTCGAGGCCGAGGTCGAGGCCTACCGTGAGTGAGGAGCTGTAAAGAGATGAGTGTCGCGGTACGAGTGATCCCCTGCCTGGACGTGGACGCCGGGCGGGTCGTCAAGGGCGTCAACTTCGAGAACCTCCGTGACGCCGGAGACCCGGTCGAGCTGGCCCGCCGCTACGACGCGGAGGGGGCCGACGAGCTGACGTTCCTCGACATCACGGCCTCCAGCTCCGACCGGTCGACGATGTACGACGTGGTCAGGCGGACGGCCGAGCAGGTGTTCATCCCGCTGACGGTCGGCGGGGGAGTGCGCTCGGTCGAGGACGTCAACACGCTGCTGCGCGCGGGCGCGGACAAGGTGGGCGTGAACACCGCGGCGATCGCCCGGCCGGAGCTGCTGACCGAGGCGTCGCAGCGCTACGGCGCGCAGTGCATCGTGCTGTCGGTGGACGCCCGCCGGGTGGTCGACGGCCCGCCGACGCCGTCCGGGTTCGAGGTGACCACCCACGGTGGCCGCCGGGGGACCGGGATCGACGCGGTGGAGTGGGCCCGCCGGGGCGAGGAGCTGGGCGTGGGCGAGATCCTGCTCAACTCCATGGACGGCGACGGCACCCGTGACGGCTACGACCTGGAGATGATCCGGGCCGTGCGGGCCGCGGTGTCGGTTCCGGTGATCGCCAGTGGTGGGGCCGGTTCGCTGAAGGACTTCGCCCCGGCTGTGGAGGCGGGGGCGGACGCCGTGCTGGCGGCGTCGGTGTTCCACTTCGGGCAGCTCAAGATCTCCGAGGTGAAGGACGCGCTGCGGGGGGCGGGGCATCCGGTCCGCTGACCCTGTCGGCCGGGGCGGACGTGGAAGCCGGTTTATTTGGGGTTGGCCGCTGATGGGCGGCGCTGAGGGCCGTTCGCGCTGCGGTGGGCCGGTGTTCCGGCCGGCCGTCGCAGTTGATCTCTGGTCTCTTCAGGCCTCCGGCCTGGCGGGCGCGGTGGTCGCGGTCCTTTTATACGCCGTCCGGAACACCGGCCCACCTCCGCGCCACTCCGTCTCGCCGTACGGCATGCGGACCGTAGCCGCTCCGTCTCCGGCCGCCCGGGGTGCGTCCTGACGCTGAAGCGCCCGTGCGGGTCCGTTCAGGGTTGATCACCGTCGCTGAAGCACCTCTGCGGAAAGGAGCTCAGGGCCGGGCGCCGTAGGCGTGGGGAAATTGTGATTTTGCGGGGGTTTCAGGGGCGATCGTCAGGCGGACAGGGCCGGGCCGGTGGTGCGAGACGCTCACTGCCTGATCGACAGGCCTTCAGTGGACGATGGCCAGTGCGCGAAGTCGTTCGTCCAGGGCCCGGACATGTTTGTTGTCCTCCCAGGGCTGGAGGCGGGCACGGGCCTGCCGCACGGAGTGGGCGAGCCTGGCGGAACTGTGACCTACGACGATCTGGGTGGCCTCGCCGATCATCACGGCGGCCTCGGTGATCTCGCGTTTCTGGACCAGCGCGGCGGCGTATTCCAACTGCAGGATGCCCCGTTCCCGGACGGAGTCGGACCCCATTGCCGCGAGCCTCCGACACGCTTCGGATATCGCCCGGCTGGACTGTTTGAGTTCGGTGAGACAGAACGTTCCGTAGGAAGCGACACGATCCGGGGTGAGCCAGAAGAGGTGGGGGAGGTCAGACTGTCTCTGTCCTCTGCTGGCCAGGTCGGTGGCGCGATCGAGGAGGCGGAGAGCACCCACATCGCGCTTGGCGCTGGAGATCACCCTGGCGACCTGGATTCGCAAGACCGCCGCTATTCGGGTCACCGTCTACGACTGCGGCTGGGGCGGCACACCCAGGTTCAACCGGCGAAGGGAAGCGGATCCGCTGGCCGAGAACGGGCGGGGCCTGGCCGTGGTGGCGGCCCTGGCCGTCAAGGTCGGCTGCCGGGGCACGCGGTGTGGGCCGAGCTGTCTCCGAACTGATCGCCTTATGCGCCTTGACTGATCTTGAGCCGGACGGTCTCCGATCGGTCGACGGTGTACGACATGGTCAGGTGGACGGCCGAGTAGATGTTCATCCCGTCGGCAGTGCCGGCGCAGAGCTGGGGCCTGCCGGAACCGGCCCTGGTCCTGCCCGTCGGTCGGTCGGTCATCGCGCCCGCGGAGAGATCCCCGATTGATCAACTCAACATTGAGATAACTCCGCGCAGCCCTTCTGCGGCCGGGCCGGCCGAGGCCGGGGTCTGCCATACAGGAGAGTGGATGGACGGCGCGACGGACATCCTGATCGGCCAGTGGCAGCGTGAGCGTCCCGGCGTCGATTTCTTGCAGGTGGGCCTTGTCAGCCGGATCACCCGGCTCTCCACCTGCGGGTGCGGGGAGACGCTCAGTCTGTGGCCTTGGGATGGCCGGTGCCGGCGTAGGTGATCCAGGCGATGCGGTTGGCGTCGTCGAGCAGGTACCAGATGCGTCCGCCACCGGTTACCTCGTACTGCCAGCGTTCCAGCTGATGGCCCTTGAAAGTGCCGGTACCGAGCTTGCCCTTGAGCCGGTGCTGACGATCGGGGTTGTCGGCGGCGCGTGGAGTGGCGCGGATCTTCTCGAAGGCGCGGCGCAGGTTGCCCGCTGCCTGGCGACAGAGGTGTTCCCAACCGTCGGCGGCCTCGGTGTTGGCGAAACGGAGGTCGTACTCGTCGCCAGTCGGGGGTGGCGCGGCCCGGTCTCCGCGCTTCGGGCTCACTCCGTCACCTCTGACACCGAGACCGATCCGAGGTCGCCGTCTGGCTCGCGGGTGAGGATGGCGAACAGGGCGGGGTCTGCGTAGATCTCGGCGCTGTGCTTCCACTGGGTGAGCAGGAGCGCGATCGGGGTGAGGTTGTCCAGAGCCGCCGCGCCGCGTGCCGTGTCCACCAGTTCGGAGAGCAGGGTGTCGACGTCCTCGGCGGGCAAGAACGTGCTCCACGGCAGGGCCTCGGGTAGCGCTTGGCGCAGGGCGGCGATGTTCTCGGTCCGCACCAGCCCGGCCAGCAGGCGTGAGGTGAAGTCTACGACCGCGGCGTCTCGCTCCATCTGGTCGACGCGCATCAGCGCGAGGTCTCCCGCGTCGCGTCGCCTCAGCCGTAGCGCGCGGACAGTGTCCAGCCTGCGCGTGGTTGCGGCGGGATGATGGAGCAGCTCGCTGAAGGGCACATCCTCGTAGGCCATAGTCATGACATCCACAGTAGTTCGGATGTTGGCCGATGGGTAGGGATTGCCGCCCGGCCCGGGCGGTGGTTCCTAGAAGACGCGCATGTGGTGGAACAGCTCGTAGGAGAGGTCCTCGGCGGCGAAGGCGCGGGACTCGGAGCGTTTGACGGCCAGGTAGGCGGAGCCGCGCAGGGGGCCGAGGGCGTCCATGAGGAGGTCGTCGGCCTCCAGGGCGTCCAGGGCCTCGTCGAGGGTGGAGGGCAGGCGGCGCACGCCCAGGGCGGAGAGCCGGCTCTCGCCGAGGGTGGCGGGGTCGACGTCTAGGGCCTCGCCGGGGTCGAGGTCGCGGCGGATGCCGTCCAGGCCGGCGTGGATGACGGCGCCGAGCGACAGGTAGGGGTTCGCCGAGGAGTCGGAGGGCTTGATCTCCAGGTTGGCCGACGCCGCGGCGTCCTCCCCGACCGGGGAGCAGATCCGCACCGCCGCCTCCCGGTTGTCCATGCCGTAGCAGGCGTAGGCGCTCGACCACATCTTCGGCGCCAGCCGCCGGAAGCTGTTCACCGAGCCGCAGGTCAGCGCGGTGAGCGCCGGGAGGTGGGCGATCAGGCCGCCGATGAAGCGGTAGGCGGTGGCCGACAGGCCGTGGCGGTCCGCGGGGTCGCTGAAAAGGTTGGTCCGCAGGTCGGGATCCCACAGGGACAGGTGCAGGTGGGCGCCGTTGCCGGCCTGATCGGCGAGCGGCTTGGGGGCGAGGGAGGCCCACAGCCCCGCGCGGAGGGCGACGCCGCGGACGGTCTCGCGGTAGAGCACCTGGTTGTCGGCGGCGCGCATGGCGGAGGCGTGGCGGATGGACAACTCCTGCTGGCCGTGGCCGAGCTCGGGGTGGTAGTGCTCCACCCGCAGCCCCTGGGTCTCCATGGCGTGGATCAGGCTCATCGTGTAGTCGTGGGCCTGGTCGAAGCCGGTGGTGGCGTAGCAGAGGCTGTCGTCGACGGGGACCAGCCGGTCCAGGCCCCCGCCGGGGTCGGCCACGCGGCGGCCGAGGGTGAACTCGGGTTCGTAGGCGGCGACGGCGACCAGGCCCTCGCCGGCCAGGGTGGCGATCGCCTCGCGCAGGAAGGTGCGCGGGCAGGCGGGCCAGGGGGAGCCGTCGACCTGGCGCAGGTCCGACAGCATGGCCGCCGCGCCGGGGGCGTAGGGGAGGGCGACGAACGTGGCCGGGTCGGGGACGAGGCGGACCTCGCCGACCGGGCCGAGCCGCTCGACCTCCTGGAGTTGGTCGAGCATGTTCATCGCCATCATCGCCACGGTGTGCCCGATGCCGGAGACGAGCCGTTCGGCCAGCCGGGAGCGCGAGGTCGCCTTGCCCCGGATCACTCCGCCGTGGTCGGCGTAGAGAAAACGGATCAGCTCGACGTGCTCCGTCTCGGCGTGTTCGACGACGCGAAGACCCGCCGGGCCGAGCCGATCAACTCCTGTGACGCTGTGACGATCTCCCATGCTCCCTGCGTAACATGTCCTCGCGGACAGGGGAAGCACATCGCACGGTGCTCGGCACTGCGAGAGGTCCGCGCTCCCGCGCGGTCAGGCGGGAGCGCCGAGGAGAAAACCGGCAAGAAGGTCATGGCGGGGTGGCCCCCGCCGGTGGTCAGCTCAGTACTCGTGTGAAGAACAGGGCCAGTTGGTCCGCTCCCCTCACAATCCCGTCGAAGACTCCGGTCACCGCGTCCGCCGCCTGAGCGGGTTTGGTGAACAGATAAAAGGCCACGAACGCCACCGCTACGTAGGTAGCGACCTTCTTGACCTGCATGGGGGCCTCCTGCAGTTCCAGTCCCAGCCTTATATACCCGGATTTTAAGGATCTTTGGCATCTTCGGCCCGGGTGGCTCCCGGATTTTGATGATCATACCTGTCCGGCCGGGGCGATCCACGGCCAGACCGCTGGATTGGCATGAGTCCCCCCACGCCATCGTGCGGGGACGAGGCGCTTCTGTCCAACCCTTACTGCCAGATGTACCGGTAGGGGTAGGGAAGAGGCAGGTCAGGCGCCCTGTCGGGTTTCTCCGCATCTGGCGGCAGGGGAGCGCGGGGCCGCGCTCCGGGCCGCCCGCCCGGCGGTGACCTGGGAAAAGGCGGAGGAAAGGCCGCGGAAGGCTCCGGGAGGGCGGGGGCGATCCTTTCTCCGAGAAAACTAAGGGTTCTTAGTGAAGGGGGCATCCGGATCATCGACGGCTCCGAATAAGAGGTCAAACCGACCTGAGGGGCCCCATATGACCCGACCCGCCTTCGCTGTCCTGATCCCGCACGCCGGGCGCGCCGCCGGCCGCGCGCCCACGGGCCCAGCCCGGTCCGCCCGGTCCGGGATGACCCCCTTCACCCTTCTGACCCCTGATCGGCCGGCTGAGGCGGGACCGGTCGCGGACGCCTTCCGGGGAGCGGCCGCCGGGCTGCCCAGGCCCGTGGTCTGAGAGGACGTCCCAACGATGGCAAGGCGCAAGATCGCCGTGGTCGGCAGCGGGGTGGCCGGTCTCACCGCGGCGTACGTACTGCAACGGGCCGACGACGTCACCGTCTTCGAGGCCGACGACCGGATCGGCGGGCACGCCCACACCCATGACGTGGCCGGTGGCGACGGCCGGACGCTGGCGGTGGACAGCGGGTTCATCGTGCACAACGAGCGGACCTACCCGACGCTGGTCCGCCTGTTCGGCGAGCTGGGCGTGCGGACCCAGCCCTCCGACATGAGCATGTCGGTCTCCTGCGGGGGCTGCGGCCTGGAGTACGCGGGCGGGAAGAAGGCGCCGGGCCTGTTCGCCCGGCCCTCCAGCGCGTTCCGCGTGCCGTACCTGAGGATGCTCACCGAGGTGCCGCGCTTCCACCGGATGGCCCGCGAGGTGCTGGAGTGCGGCGACGACCGCACGCTGGAGGAGACCCTCGCCGGCTTCTCGCCGTACTTCGTCTCCCACTTCACGACCCCGCTGGTGTCGGCGGTCTGGTCGTGTCCCCCCTCCGCCGCCGGGCTCTACCCGGCCCGCTACCTGTTCGCGTTCCTGGCCAACCACGGGATGCTCGGCGTCTCCGGATCCCCTCGGTGGCGGACCGTCACCGGGGGCTCGCGCAGCTACGTCGAGAAGATCGCCAAGACGCTCACCGCCGTGCACACCTCGACACCGGTCCAGGCGCTGCGCCGTACCGGGGAGGGGGTGGAGATCGTCGCCGACGACGTCCCGCACCGGTTCGACGCGGTGGTCGTCGCCACCCACCCCGACCAGGCGCTGCGCCTGCTGGCCGACCCCACCCCGGACGAGCGGCGGGTGCTCGGCGCCTTCCGCTACTCCCGCAACCCCGCGACCCTGCACACCGACCCGTCGGTGCTGCCCCGGGCGCGGCGGGCGCGGGCCTCGTGGAACTACCGGACCGAGACCTGCGCGGCCGGCGGCGGCGGCGTCCGGGTCACCTACGACATGAACCGGCTCCAGCGGCTGGACGCGCCAGGCAGCCACCTCGTCACCCTGGGCGACGAGATCCCCGACGAGCACGTGATCGCCCGGATGGTCTACGAGCACCCGGTCTACACCCCCGAGTCGGTCGCGGCCCAGGAGCGGCTGCCCCGGCTCGACAGCGGGGTGGTCGCCTACGCCGGGGCCTACCACGGCTGGGGGTTCCACGAGGACGGCTGCCGCTCCGGCCTCCGGGCGGCCGAGGCGCTCGGAGGGCGCTGGTGACCGGTCCGGAGCCGCCCGCGCTGTACGAGTGCGTGATCACCCATGTGCGGTCCGCGCCGATCCGCAACCGCTTCGGCTACGGGTCGTACCTGTGGCTGGTCGACCTCGACCGGCTGCCGGAGAACCGGTGGCTGGCCGCCTTCCACGCCCGTGACCACATGGGCGACCCCGGGCTGAGCATCAGGCGGAACGTCGACGCCTTCCTCGCCGCGCACGGCGTCACCGCCCGCCGGATCACGATGCTGACCAACGCCCGGGTGCTCGGCCACGTGTTCAACCCGCTGACCGTCTACTGGTGCCACACCGGCGAGGGCGTGGCCGTGGTCGCCGAGGTGCACAACACCTACGGCGGACGCCACCGCTACCTGCTGCGTCCCGGCGAGCACGAGGTGGCCAAGGAGTTCCACGTCTCGCCGTTCCACCCGGTGGACGGCCGCTACCGGCTCAGCCTTCCCGAGCCCGGCGAGCGGCTCGCGCTCACCGTCACCCTGCACCGCGAGGGACAGCCTCCCTTCGTGGCGAGCGTCCGGGGCCGCCGCAGGCCGGCGACGGGGCCCTGGCTGTACCGCATGGCCGCCAAGCATCCCCTGGCTCCTCTCGTGGGCAGCGCCAGGATCCGCCGCCAGGGAATCGGCCTTTACCTGCGCGGCCTGAAGACCTTTCCCCCAGGAGGACCCAGATGACCCTCACGACCGACCGGTCCGCCGCGTTCCGGCCCGGCGTCGGCACCGTCCCCCCCTCACGGCTGCGCGGCGCGCTCGCGCGGCGCCTGTTCCTGCACGCCGTACGGCGGCTGCCCCTGACCGTGGAGCTGCCCGGAGGGCGGCGGCTGGGCGCGGGCGGCCCGGTGATGCGGCTGCGGCATCCCGAGGCGTTCTACCGGCGGGTCGGGGCGGGCGGCCTCATCGGGTTCGGCGAGGCATACATGGCGCGGGACTGGGAGGCGGACGACCTGCCCGCCGTGCTCACGGTGATGGCCGAGCGGCTGGCCACGCTCATCCCGCCCGGGCTGCAGCGGCTGCGGCGGCTGGCCGTACGGCGCGTGCCCCGCGACGAGCTGGGCGGCCGGGAGGACACCCGGCGCAACGTCCACCGCCACTACGACCTGTCCAACGACCTGTTCGCCGAGTTCCTGGACGAGACGCTGACCTACTCCGCGGCGCTGTTCGACGGCCCCGCGTCGTGGGAGACCCTCGCCGGCGCCCAGCGTGCCAAGATCGACCGGCTGCTGGACCAGGCGGGGGTGGGTCCGGGCACCCGGCTGCTGGAGATCGGCACCGGGTGGGGCGAGCTGGCGC
>NZ_NGFP01000062.1 GCF_002149035.1 Streptosporangium minutum | reverse complement strand
GCGTGAGGACATCCCGCTCGCCCCCGGGGCGGTCCCGATCCACGTCGACGACCTGGCCGCCGAAGTGAGTGCTCTGTAGCCGGCATCCGGCGAAGTCGGAGTAGTACAGCCGTAGCCAGTCCCTCCGCTGGGCGTCGGTGAGACCGGAGAACCACGCGGCGGCGTACTGGTGCTCGGGGAGCGGGCCGCTGGGCAGCGGCTTGCCGCGCAGCCACGCGACGACGATGTCGCGGTAACCCCCGGCCGGGGTGCCGTCGCATTCCTGGGCCAGGCTCTCGACGAACTCCTCGGCGGCCTCGTCGGCGAAACCGGCGGCCAGGTCGTCGACGTGGATCGGGACCGCCCCGGGGGCGAGCGGGATGTCCTCACGCCGGGGGTGCTGCTCAAGGCGGGAGAACTCGCCGGGCGTCCCCGCCAGCCGGGATGCGATCTTGACGAACGCGGACCCGAGCTCGGGCAGCCCGGTCCGCATCCCCGGGTGCACGCAGACCATGATCGGCCATTCCTGGCAGCTGTAGACCACCCGCTGGGCGGAGATCGTCCGAGGCTCGGTGAGCAGCCGGGCCACCCCGGTCCCGGCGGCCAGCACCGCGAGCAGCGCGGCGGCCAGCACGAGCGCCTGCCGGGTCACGACCGCGGCCCAGCCGAGCAGCAGCGCGGCGCTGATGCCCAGCAGCCATAGCGTCTGGTCGGTCAGGGCGGCGGTGCTGAGCCCGCGGAAGGGGTCGTACGGCTCCCGCGTGGCGGGGATGAGCCGGTCGGCCCAGGTCGCCCCCTGCGCCATCCAGGCGAACAGCCCGTAACAGCCGAGCCCGGCGAGCATCGGTGTGATCGTCCACGGCAGCAGCCAGCCGGTCACCCAGCCGATCGCGACGTACAGCGCCAGCCCGGCCACGCCCATCACGAGGCCGCTGGGCAGCAGCCGTCCCGCCTGCTCGGTGAGCATGGTCCTGACCGCCAGGACCAGCAGCGTCGCGGTGAATGCGCCTCCGACCACCACCAGGATGGCCAGCGGCGCGCGGACCGCCTGCCAGGTGGTCAGCGACTGCCTGCCGGTCCCGCGCCGCCTGCTCACCGCCACCCAGGCGGCGAACGCCGCGGCCACCGGTCCGGTGAGCCGGAGCGAGCCGATCACCGCGACGATGATGTTCTCCCACGCGCTGACACCGGGAATGAGGACGCTCCACGCCGCGACCACGCCGAGCACGAGCAGGACGGCGACAGCCACCAACGCGCTCTGCTGGAGTTCTTCGCGTGAAACGCCTCTGTGCTCACGCACCGGCACGCGTGGAGTGGATCCACGCCGTGTCGGCTGAGCAGAAGTCCGTGTGGCGTCTGAACGCCATTGAGTTGTCGTTCATCAAACCCCCCGTGCCGTGAATGCGGTAGCCGGTCCCCTCGGCCGCCGATCCGGTCTGCATCCCCCGCAGGCCGGAGCGAGGCTGCGCGGCCATTTGGCCACGCCCTCACCATTCGATGTGGGAACCATAACTGAGCGTGACGTTTGGCGCCCAGGTTCTTGGTGAAGCCATCAATCCGGTAACTCTACGTATATGGGCGAACCGGGATGAGGCCGCGCTACCGTAGCCCTGTGGCTACAGGTCAGCTGAATCTGCCGTTCGACCCCATCGAGCGCGCCGCGGAGACGTGGCGCGTTCAGTTCGGGCCCTCCTCGGCCATGGCCGCCGTCACGTCGATCATGAGAGCGCACCAGATCCTGCTCTCGCAACTGGACACGCTACTCAAGCCGCATGACTTGACCTTTGCCCGGTACGAGGCGTTGGTTTTGCTGACTTTCAGCAAGACGGGGGCGTTGCCGCTGTCCACGATCGGCGAGCGTCTGATGGTGCATCCCACGAGCGTGACCAACACCGTGGACCGGCTGGAGCGGGCCGGGCTGGTCCGCCGCATGCGCAACCCCCGGGACGGCCGCGGGGTGCTGGCGGAGATCACCGACGGGGGCCGGGAGGTCGTGAGCCGGGCGACCGCCGATCTGATGGGCGCCGATTTCGGCATGACCATGTACGGCGAGGCGGAGCTGGAGCAGATGTTCGGCCTGCTCAGGACCTTGCGGGTAGCCGCGGGGGATTTCGAGGACTGACGGGGGATTTCGAGGACCGAGGGGGCCGGGAGGCTTTCGGAGGCCCACGGAGGGGGCCGGGCAGCGGGTCCCTCCGCCCCTGGTCGCGCGTCTCATGGCCTGGCGGGGACATCCCCGTGGCGCTTCTGGCCAAAAATTACTAGGACGTCCTACTATTTTGTCCGGGGCCACGAGTCGTGCAGGAGCCGCGAGCCGTACAAGGGGGTTGGCCATGGACGCCGAGGAGATCGAGGCGGGGCGGTCGCGCTGGCAGGCGCGGTTCGACGGCGCCGCCAAGCGCGGATCCGATTTCAGAACGCTCTCCGGGCTCGACGTGGAGCCGGTCTACGGGCCCGGCGGCGACGACCCGCGCATGGCGCGCATCGGCTGGCCGGGGGAGTATCCCTTCACCCGGGGCCTGCACCCCACCGGCTACCGGGGCAGGACGTGGACCATCCGGCAGTTCGCCGGTTTCGGCAACGCCCGGCAGACCAACGAGCGATACAAGATGATCCTCGGCGCGGGCGGCGGCGGCCTGAGCGTGGCCTTCGACATGCCGACGCTGATGGGCCGCGACTCCGACGATCCGCGCTCGCTCGGCGAGGTCGGCCACTGCGGCGTGGCGATCGACTCCGCGCTGGACATGGACCTGCTCTTCGACGGCATCCCGCTCGGCGACATCACCACCTCGATGACCATCAGCGGCCCGGCCGTCCCGGTCTTCTGCATGTACGTCGTCGCCGCCGAGCGGCAGGGAGTGCCGGCCGGCAGGCTGAACGGGACGCTCCAGACCGACATCTTCAAGGAGTACATCGCGCAGAAGGAGTGGCTGTTCGCCCCCGAGCCGCACCTGCGGCTGATCGGCGACCTGATGGAGTTCTGCGCCGCCGGCGTCCCGGCCTACAAGCCGCTCAGCGTGTCCGGCTACCACATCCGCGAAGCCGGCTCCACGGCCGCGCAGGAGCTGGCCTTCACCCTGGCCGACGGGTTCGGCTACGTGGAGCTCGGCCTGTCGCGCGGGCTGGACGTCGACGTCTTCGCCCCCGGCCTGTCGTTCTTCTTCGACGCGCACATCGACTTCTTCGAGGAGATCGCCAAGTTCAGGGCCGCCCGGCGGATCTGGGCACGGTGGCTGCGCGACGTCTACGGGGCCAGGACCGACAGGGCCCAGTGGCTGCGCTTCCACACCCAGACGGCGGGGGTGTCGCTGACCGCGCAGCAGCCGCACAACAACGTGGTGCGCACCGCCGTGGAGGCGCTYGCGGCCGTGCTCGGCGGCACCAACTCGCTGCACACCAACGCACTGGACGAGGTCCTGGCGCTGCCCTCGGAGAAGGCCGCCGAGATCGCCCTGCGCACCCAGCAGGTGATCATGGAGGAGACCGAGGTCGTCAACGTCGCCGACCCGCTCGGCGGGTCCTGGTACGTGGAGGCGCTGACGGACCGGCTCGAAGCCGAGGCCGAGGCGATTTTCGCGAAGATCCGGGACATGGGGCGGGACGGCTCGATGACCTCGGGGATCCTGCGCGGCATCGAGGACGGCTGGTTCACGTCCGAGATCGCCGAGGCCGCCTTCGACTACCAGCGCAAGCTGGAGAAGGGGGAGAAGCGGATCGTCGGGGTCAACTGCCACACGGCCTCCGTCGACGAGCCGCTGGAGATCCTCCGAGTCGGCCACGAGGTCGAACGCGAGCAGAACCGGGTCCTGGCCGCTCGCCGGGCCGGGCGCGACCAGGGGGCCGTGGACGGCGCACTGGCCGCGATGGTGCAGGTCGCGAGGGGTGAGGGCAACCTGGTTCCGCCCATGCTCGATGCCGTCCGCGCCGAGGCCACGCTCGGCGAGATCTGCGACGCGCTCCGCGGAGAGTGGGGCGTCCACAGCGAGCCGGCCCGTTTCTAGTGGTGGCGAGTCAGTGCAGTAATCGGGATACGGCAGGATTGGAGGTATGAGCCCAGCGGACTTCACTCGACCCGGATCGCTCTACGGTGCCGTGGACCTCGGCGCGCGCAAGCAGGCGCTGGACGCGCAGGCGCGGCGGGAGACCGCGGCGCAGGAGAGCGGCGGCACCCCGGTGCAGGTCGTCTACGTCGATGACGCCAACTTCGCGACGGAAGTCGTCGAACGCTCCATGAACAGCCTCGTGCTGCTGGAGCTCACGGTGACCCGTGCGGAGCAGGCGAAGGAATACAGCCTGCTGCTGGAGAAGCTCACCGCCGAGAACACCGGCAGGTGGGTCCTGGCCCGCGTGGACGTCGAGGCCAGCCCGCAGATCGCCCAGGCGCTCCGGGTGCAGAACGTGCCCGCCCTGTACGCCATCTTCCAGGGCCAGCCGGTGGCGGTCGCCCCCGGCATCGCCACCGAGCAGCAGCTACGCGAGTGGCTGTCGCAGCTCATGGAGGCCCTGGCCCAGTATCTGCCGCCGGACGCCGCGGGCGCACCGGCGGAGGGGCAGCCGGAGGAGCCCCCGGCCGATCCGGACGTGCTCGCCGCCGAGCAGGCCATCGACGCCGGCGACCTCGACGGCGCCGTGGCCGCCTACGAGCGGCTGCTGGCCCGTTCCCCGAACAGCGAGGACGCCAAGCTCGGCCTGGCCGGTCTCGGCCTGATCCGGCGGACCCAGGACGTCGACCCGGCCGCGGTGGAGAGCCGCCTGGCCGACCCCGCCGACATCGACGCCCAGCTCCTGGCGGCCGACTTCGAGATGCTCGCCGGCGAGGTGGACCAGGCCTTCGACCGGCTCATCGGGGTGGTGCGCCGGACCTCGGGCGACGAGCGCGACAAGGCGAGGGTGCACCTGATCGGCCTCTTCGACACCCTGCCCGGCGACGACCCGTCGATCGTGCGCGCTCGCCGGAACCTGGCCAACGCCCTGTTCTGAAATACGGTTCCCTGCTCTGAACGACCCGCTTCGAGGGCATGAACAACGCATGCGGGTCGTCACCATCTCCGCGACGTACGGCACCGCCGGCAGTGTGATCGGCCCGGCGGTGGCCGGACGCCTGGGGGTTCCCTTCATGGACCGGGCGATCCCCGGCGCGGTGGCCGACGAGCTCGGCTGCACGCTGGAGGAGGCGCTCGCCCATGACGACCGGGCCGAGCACGGGCTCGGCCGGCTGCTGGCGGAGGCCATGCGGCTCCCGACGGTCACCTTCGGCGGTGTGGACGTGTACCTGCCGGGGAACATGCCCCTGCCCGCCGAGGACTTCGTCGCCCACACCGAGAGGGTGATCAGGCAGACCGCGCGCGGCCAGGGCGGGGTGATCCTCGGCAGGGCCGGGGCGCTGGTCCTGGCCGACCACCCCGGCGCGCTGCACGTGCGGCTGGACGCGCCCTCGAAGCGCCGGGTGCTCCAGACGGCTACCCTGACCGGGGTGACCGAGCGCCAGGCCCGCAGGCTCGTGGAGGACAACGACCGGGCGCGGGCCGCCTACGTCCGCCACTTCTACCGCGTGGATCCGGCCTCCCCGCTCCTGTACCACCTGGTGCTGGACAGCACGAGCATCCCGATCGACACGTGCGTGGAGCTGATTGTGACCGCATCGACAGCGCTGAGCTGAGCCGGCTCGGCCCGGACACCCGTCCGGTGGTGGCACCATGGGAGGCATCCCAACCAAGTCAGTCGCAAAGGAGCGGATTGACTGTGGCCACCGTGCCGAGTGTGTCGTACTCCATCACCGTGCGCCTGGAGGTGCCGGCGGGTGGTAAAGCTGTCAGCCAGCTCACCCACGCCGTAGAGTCCGCAGGAGGTGTGGTCACCGCACTCGACGTGACCACCGCCGGACACGAGACCCTGCGCATCGACGTAACCTGTGCCGCCCGTGACACCGACCATGCCCAGGCGATCGTCGACAAGCTCGACGCCGTCGAGGGCGTCGTCATCCACAAGGTCTCCGACCGCACCTTCCTCATGCATCTCGGTGGCAAGATCGAGATGAAGTCGAAGGTGCCGTTGCGCAACCGTGACGAGCTGTCCATGGCCTACACCCCGGGCGTCGCCCGGGTCTCCATGGCCATCGCCCGCAACCCCGAGGACGCCCGCCGCCTGACCATCAAGCGCAACAGCGTCGCGGTGGTCACCGACGGCTCGGCCGTACTGGGCCTGGGCAACATCGGCCCGGCCGCCGCGCTGCCCGTCATGGAGGGCAAGGCCGCGCTGTTCAAGCGGTTCGCCGACATCGACGCCTGGCCGATCTGCCTGGACACCCAGGACGTCGACGAGATCGTCCGCACCGTCCAGGTCATCGCCCCCGGCTTCGGCGGCATCAACCTGGAGGACATCTCGGCGCCGCGCTGCTTCGAGGTGGAGCGGCGGCTGCGCGAGCTGCTGGACATCCCGGTCTTCCACGACGACCAGCACGGCACCGCGATCTGCGTGCTCGCCGCGCTCACCAACGCGCTGCGCGTGGTCGGCAAGGACCTGAGCGAGGTCCGCATCGCCCTCGCCGGCGCCGGCGCCGCCGGTACGGCCGTGCTGCGGCTGCTGCTCGCGGCCGGCGCGCACAACGTCATCGTCTGCGACTACCTGGGCGCGGTGCACGGCGGACGTGAGGATCTGGACGACTCGCTCCGGTGGATCGCCGACCACACCAACGCCGACGGTTACTCCGGTGACCTGCGCGGCGCGGTCAAGGGCGCCGACGTGTTCATCGGCGTCTCCGCCCCCGGCATCCTCAACGGCGACGACATCGCCACGATGGCCGAGGGCGCGGTGGTCTTCGCGCTGGCCAACCCGGAGCCGGAGGTCTCACCGGACGACGCCCGCGAGCACGCCGCCGTGGTCGCCACCGGCCGCTCGGACTACCCGAACCAGATCAACAACGTGCTGGCCTTCCCCGGCGTCTTCCGTGGCCTGCTGGACGCCCAGGCCAACGTGGTCACCCCGGAGATGCTGCTGGCGGCGGCCAGGGCGCTGTCCGCCGTGGTCACCGACGAGGAGCTCGGCCCGAACTACATCATCCCCAGCGTGTTCCACGCCGACGTGGCGGGCGCCGTCGCGGCCGCCGTACGCGAGTCGGCCGGCGGCCGGGCGCGCAGCGGCATGACCGAGGCCTGACGGCCCGAGACGCGAGACACGGGACGGCCCGGACGCGACGCGTCCGGGCCGTCCTGCTGTCTTACTGTCCTGCCGGCCTATCCGGTAGGGGAGGGGGCCGCTAGAAGGTGAGGCTCCAGGCGTTGAGGGTGCCGGTGTCCCCCTGGTAGTAGTCACCGACCACAAGGGACCAGGTGCCGTCGCCGAAGCGGGAGGGGTTGTTCACCGTGAACCGCACCGGCCCGGTGTACGGCGTGCAGGCGGTGGAGGACTCGTACTTCAGCACCTGTGAGGTCCCGTTCGGCCGGACGAGGGTCAGGCGCAGGTCCTGCGAGCAGGTGTGGTCGATGTCGGCCGAGACCGTGAACGTGGCGTTCGGGGACCCGATGAGGGTGACCGGGATGTCGCTGGAGTCCTGGTAGCCGTCGTTGATCTCGAAGGGCGTGTCGTTGGTGAAGGTGCGGCCGCCGCCGGTCCCGCCGACCGTCAGCGTGTAGATCGCCGAGCGGTTGGCGGAGGTCCCGGTGCCGTTGAGGGCGATGGTGTAGGTGCCCGCCGGGGTGGCGGCGGAGGTCGTGATCCGCACCGCGGACGTCTGGCCGGCCGTGACGGTCGAGGGGGTGAATGTCACCGTGGTCCCGGTGGGGGCGCCGGAGGCCGACAGCGACACGCTCTGCGCGTTGCCGCCGGTGACCGTGGTGCTCAACGTCGCGTCGGCCGACTGGCCCGCCTGGACGGTGCCGGACGCCGGGTTCACCGCCATCGAGTAGTCGTCGCCGGCCGGGCCGGGGCGCACCGCCAGCTTCCACAGCGCGTTGGCGACGGCGTCGCTGTTGCGGTCCAGCGCGGTGCTGTTGATGTTGGAGGTGGTGTCGCAGGAGGAGTGGTAGCAGCGGTCGAAGGCCTGGCCCGCGGTGCCGCCCCACTTGGCGGCCTGCGCCGAGGTCTTGGCCGTCTCGGCGCCGGTGAACAGGCCGCCCACTCTGACGCCCGCGTTCTTGAACGGAGCGTGGTCGCTGCGGCCGTCACCCGCGGTCTCGATCTCGGTCGGGACGTTGAGCGTGGCGAAGTAGTCCTTGAACACCTTCTCCAGGGCGGTGTCGTCGTCGTAGACGAAGTAGCCCGGGTTGGGCGAGGCGATCATGTCGAAGTTGAGGTAGGCCTCGATGCCGGAGACACCGGAGTTCGACACGTAGTGCTGCGAGCCGCGCAGGCCCAGCTCCTCGGCGCCCCACCAGGCGAAGCGGACGTGCTTGTCCAGCGTGGGGTTGCGGTTCGCCAGTGTCAGCGCGACCTCCAGCAGTGCCGCCGAGCCCGAGCCGTTGTCGTTGATGCCGGGGCCGGAGCTGACGCTGTCCAGGTGGCTGCCGAGCATGATCGTCGGACCGCTGGGCCCGGCCGGCCAGTTGGCGATCAGGTTGGAGTGGGTCTGGCCGTTGTAGGTGAAGTTCTGCACCGTCGTGGTGTAGCCGGCCGCGTCCAGCTTGCCCTTGACGTAGTTCAGCGAGGCGGTGTAGCCGGAGGTGGCCGAGGCCCGGTTGCCGCCGTTGCCGGAGGCGATGGACTGCAGTTGGTTCAGGTGCGCGGTGACGTTGGCCACCGGGATGTCCGGTGCCCCGGTCGGCGGGTTGCCGGTGCCGACGGTCAGCGAGTAGGTCACCGACTTGGCGCCGGAGGGGGCGCTGGCGTTCAGGGTGATCGGGAAGGTCCCCTGTGGCGTGCTCGCCGAGGTGGCGAGCGTCACCGTCGAGCTCTGGCCCGCCGTGACGGAGGCGGGGGTGAAGTTCACCGTGGCGCCCGAGGGGACGCCGGCCGCCGACAGGGTCACGGTCTGCGCGCTGCCGGAGACGACGGAGGTGTTCAGCGTCGCCGTGGCCGCCCCGCCGGGCTGGACCGACCCCGACGACGGGCTCACCGTGATCGCGTAGTCGTCGCCCGTCGCGGTGCAGGTCGGCTCGCCGCTCTGCGCCGGGACGCTGACGGCGGTCCAGGCGGCCTTGGTCGCGTTGAACTCCACGCAGCTGCCGGGGAACAGCGCCTTGGCGGCCTCCAGGGTCCGCAGGCGCGCCTTGGCGTGCGTCCATGGGACGGTCTTGGCGTTCAGGCCGCCCATGAAGATCTGGCCGGCCTTCTGGATGCCGATGCCGGTCAGGCTGGACGGGCCGGAGCAGACCGGGCTGGAGGGCTTGCCGCCGCCCGGGTTGGTGCCCTCGGCCAGCAGGTAGAACCAGTGGTTCTGCGGTCCGGCCGCCGCGTGCACCTCGGTGTTGGGGATCGAGGAGCTGTAGCAGTTGGGGTCGCCCACCGCGCCCGGGTTGTACATGTTGCGGATCGGGCCCTGGCCGACCAGGTCGACCTCCTCGCCGACCAGATAGTCCGGCTCGTCCAGGTTGGCCGGGTGGTTGACGAAGTGCTCGGTCAGCGCGCCGAAGATGTCACCGGTCGACTCGTTCAGGCCGCCGGCCTCGTTGCCGCTGCCCGCCCCGCCCGTCCCGGAGAACTGGAAGATCGCGTGGCCGTACTCGTGGGCGACCACGTCCATCGGGGTGGCCTGTTTGCTGTTGGCCTGGTTGTGCCCGAAGTTGGTGTAGGAGCCGTTCCAGTAGGCGTTGACGTCCGCCAGGCCGACACGGGCGGGGAAGGCGCCGCCGGAGCCGTTGAAGCCGCTGCGGCCCAGCCAGTCGCGCAGCATGTCCCATTCCTTCTGGGCTGCGTACAGCGCGTCGACGCAGGCGGTCTCCAGGTTGGTGCCGGAGCCGTTGCCCCAGGCGTCGTCGGTGCCGGTGTAGGCCGAGCCGTTCTGGCCGCCGCAGCGCAGACCCGGCCGGGTGGTGTCGGTCATCGAGTAGGAGCCGGAGGTCTGGATGGTCACCGGGTTGCCGTTGTAGAAGCTGTTGCCGGTGCCCGCCTTGACCTCCTCCACCTTGTCGATGACGGCGCCGGTCGTGGCGTCGACGTAGACGTGCAGGACGCTCGGGGTCCGCGCGTCGCGGCCGGTGAGCGAGACCTCCCAGGCCAGCGCGGGCCTGTCGGTGGCCGCGTGCACCACGAGCACGGGGGCGGCGGCGGTCTCGACGGTGGTGAGCTGGCGGCGGGCGGTGGCCGAGGCGGCTTCCGCGCCGACGGTGGCCTTGGTGTCGAGGTTCAGCTTGACCCGCTGGCCGGAGCTGAGGCTCTCCACCCTGTCGCCGGACCTGTCGGTCATGACGATCACGTCACCGCCGTAGACCGGCAGTCCCCGGTAGTCGCGCCTGTAGTGGAGATACTGGACGCCGCGCGTTCCCACGACGACCTTGTCGCGGGTGAAGCTGTCTCCGGACGCCTTGCGCAGGGACGCGGACTCCGTCGCCAGGGCGCGTTCGGCGGTGGTGATCGCACGCTTGCGGCTCTGCGCGTCCGGTGGGGTGAAGGCGGGTTCGCGTTCCGCGGAGACTTTCACCGGCACCGGGTCCGAGGGGGCGGCTCGTCCCGTGGCGGCGGCGTTCGCCGTGTTCGCCAGCGTGGAGGTGGCCAGGGCCGCGACCGCCAGTACGGCGACGGCGCCTAACTTGACTTTGGTGCTCACTCTGGGTGACTCCTCTCACCAGTCCCCTGGGGGGAAGGGACCTAAGGAGCCGAGGCCGGCCAGGGCTGACCAAAATGTGGCATCACCGATACCTGTTACAGAACCCTCCAGCTCTCCATAGGTTCTCCCTATAGAGAGATCACGCCGGGGACGGGAGCGGCTGCCCGTTCCGTTTGATCCAGGCCGCGTACCCGGGCACCTGCAGGGCCTCGCTCCAGTAGGCCCGCATCACGCTGCTCACCAGTGAGACCGCCGTCTCGGCCAGCGGGCCGTACTGGGTCCACCCGACGACGTGGCGGAAGACCAGGGGGGTGTCGACCAGCGGGCGCACGGCGATCCCGGCCCGTCCCGGGAAGGTCGCCTGGAACATCGCCACGCATCTGCCCGCCCTGATCAGGTCGTAGGCGAGGTTCGCGTTGAGGGAGAAGGACAGGCGCGGCGCGAAACCGCGTTCCCTGCAGGCCGCCCAGAAGTGCTCGCGGTAGCCGAACTCCACCTGCGTGGGCATCGCCCACTCCTCCCCGGCGAGGTCGGCCAGCTCGATCTCCTCGCACCGGGCCAGGGGGTGGGACGCCGCGACGCCCACGAAGATCGGCTCGGTGGCGGGGACCTCGTACACCACGCCTGGCGGGGGGACCAGCTCGTAGCCCGGATAGTCGCCCAGGACGGCCAGCTCCAGCCGTCCGGCCGCCAGGAGCGCGGGCAGGACGTCCATGCCCTCCTCGGTCCGGATGGCGATGTCGGCGCCGGGCGCCAGATCGTACAGGCAGTTGCTGACGTGGCCCGCGATGGAGGTGTTGCCGCATCCCACCCGGATCACCGGCCTGACGGCTCCCCGCTCGACACGATGGCGGGCGTCGCGCTGCAGCGCGCCGAAGGCGTGCAGCAGCGACCCGGAGCGGTCGAGGAGCCACAGGCCCAGCGGTGTCGGGCGGCTGCCCTCGTGGACCCGTTCGAACAGGCGGCCTCCGAACATGCGCTCGATCCGCTGCAACTGCCCGGCCAGGGACGGCTGCGACAGCCCGAGGGAGGAGGCCGCCTTGGAGATGCTGCCGTATTCGGCGATGGCATGGATGACCCGAAGATGACGTACTTCCAAGTCCATGAGGGGATGATAGGAAAAATCAAAATGCAGATAAATGTACAATTCGATAAACGGTCAATTGGGCATTTCCCGTTCCGGCGGCGTACCGGATCCTGGGAGGAATAGGCGGTCGCCCGGGTTGGGGAACGTTCCATTTCCGGTGACCGCCGCCGATCGCCGGCGATAGTCCATGCGTTCCGGCGGGGCGGCGCTCCCGTGGAACCGCCGGCGGGCGGCGCCCGTCCCGTGCCGCCGCCCCCGGCGAGCGCGGCGAGCGCGTCTAGATCTTGAGGCCGGGATAGCGGCGGCGGCCGTACGGCGAGCGGCGGGTGTCGATCGGGCCCCGCAGGGTCCGGCGCGGCCAGACGGTGCCGTACCACCACAGCAGGGCGCCGGTCAGCACCAGGCCGCCGGCTGTGGCGGCCGTGCCCATCAGGCCGGTGGGCGCTCCGTCGGGCGGGAGGACCGCCGCGAGGGGCATCGCGGGCGTCAGAGCGGACAGGTGGCCGGTCCTCCCCATCGGACCTCCCGATCAACGACTGTTATTACCTAGAGTTCCCGTATGTACGCTTTAGGTAACATGTCGTGAGATCTTGAAGATCTGAGAGTGGGGTGGAGCAGCGCGATGCGGGTTCCACCCCTCATGATGGAGGTATGGCGGAGGCGATCTACGTCGGCGGTCTGCTGGTGGCGACACCGCAACTCGACGATCCCAACTTCCGGCGCAGCGTGGTCCTGGTCCTGGAGCACGATCTCGACGGCGGCACTCTGGGCGTGGTGCTCAACCGGCCCAGCGACATCTCGGTGACGCAGGTGCTGCCCACCTGGGATGCCATGGTGACCGGTCCGCCGGTGCTGTTCCAGGGCGGGCCCGTGCAGACCGACAGCGCCCTGGCCCTGGCCGCGGTCCCGAGCGGGCAGGAGCCCCTCGGCTGGCGGCGGCTGCACGCGGGCACCGCGGCGGTGTCCCGGCTCGGCACCGTCGACCTCGACGCCCCGCCGGAGATCCTCGCCGGGGAGATCGCCCAGATGCGGATCTTCGCGGGGTACGCCGGGTGGACCGCCGGGCAGCTGGAGACCGAGATCGGCGAGGGCGCGTGGTACGTCGTGGACGCCGAGCCCGGCGACACCTTCTACCACGACCCCGGATCGCTGTGGCGCGCGGTGCTCCGCCGCCAGCGGGGCGAGCTCGCCTACGTGGCGACCTGTCCCGACGACCCCTCGATGAACTGAGCCGCTAGCGTGCGCGGTCCCAGCCGGGGCACAGCGAGCGCTCGGCCAGGGTCAGGGTCGCCTCCAGGCGTTCGGCCAGGGCGGTGAGGTCGTGGACGCCGGCCGGTCCGCAGTGCTCGAAGCCGATCCGGGTCACGGTGGTGAAGAGCGCGACGACGAAATGGGACAGGAGGTCGTCGGGCTCGGCGCCCTCGCGCCGGGCGATCTCGGCGACCAGCCGGCGCTCGCTGTCCACCATCCGCCGCACGCTCCCGGCGAAGAGCGCCGGGGTGTCGTCGATCACCTCATGCGCTTTGAGGAACCTGGTCCGATCGGCGAGATCGCCTTCCTCTAGCATGGTGACCATCGCGCGCAGGGCATGGCCGAGCGCGGTGAACGGCGGCTCCTGCGCCGGCCGGGCGGCGAGCTCGGCGAGCAGGGTCTCAAGGCCGTCGAGGGGCAGGCTGAGGGCGACGTCCTCCTTGGTCGCGAAGTAGCGGAAGAACGTGCGGGGGGAGACCTCCACGGCGGCCGCGATCTGGTCGACGGTCGTGGCCTCGTACCCTTGCGCCGCGAACAGGTCGAGGGCGGCGTCGATCAGCGCGAGCCGCGTCTTCTGCTTCTTGCGTTCGCGCAGACCGATCCGGTCCATGGATGTCACCCCTTCGAAACATGCCGTTCACAGTCTGCCATAAGTCATGGGCTGCCTTATAAAAGGATTTGTCACATGTCAGCGACTGCCATAAATTACCCTGAGTTGGCGCCTCGTGAGGGGCGGAGTGAACGTACGAGGGGACCCCTTCCATGGCAGACACCAAGACGGTGGCATCAGCACCGCCACCAGGCGCGGGCGCGGCGAAACAGGCGCATCCGTGGCTCACGCTCGTCGCGGTGTCGCTGGGCGTGATCATGGTGATGCTCGACGGCACCGTCGTCGGCATCGCCAACCCGGTGATCGCCCAGGATCTCAAGGCCTCCCTCTCCGACCTGCAGTGGGTGACCAGCGGCTACCTGCTTGCGCTGGCGGTGTTCCTGATCACCGCGGGCAAGCTCGGTGACCTGTTCGGGCACCGGCTGATCTTCCTGATCGGCGTGGCCGGCTTCGCGATCACCTCGCTCGCGATCGGCCTCAGCTCCTCGATCGGCATGCTGATCGGCCTGCGCGTGCTTCAGGGCCTGTTCGGCGCGCTGCTCCAGCCCGCCGCCCTCGCGCTGCTGCGGGCGGCCTTCCCCGGCGAGCGGCTGAAGATGGCGATGGGCGCCTGGGGTGCGATCATCGGCCTGTCCAGCGCCGCCGGCCCGATCGTCGGCGGCCTGCTCGTGGAGCACGTGAGCTGGCAGTCGGTCTTCTTCATCAACGTCCCCGTCGGCATCGTGGCCCTGGCCATGGGCGTGTGGGTGCTCACCGAGAGCAAGGCGCGGACCCTGTCGAAGATCGACTGGCTGGGCGTCGTGCTGCTGTCGGGTGTGATGTTCTCCCTCGTCTGGGCCATCATCAAGGCTCCGGAGTGGGGCTGGGGCGACGCCAAGACCATCGGCTTCCTGGCCGCGACCGTGGTGATGGGGGCCGTGTTCGTGTGGTGGCAGGCCCGGGCCTCCGAACCGCTCCTGCCGCTCAGCCTCTTCGGCAACGCCTCGGTCTCCATCGGCACCGGCCTCATGATGCTCGTCGCGTTCTCCATGTTCGGCGCGATGTTCTTCCTGACGTTCTTCTTCCAGGGCGTGCACGGGCTGACGCCGCTGGAGTCAGGCCTCCGGATGCTGCCGATGAGCGCGGGCATGATCGTCGCCTCGCCGCTGGCCGCCGTACTCCTCAGCAAGTTCGGCACCAAGTTCACGATCGCGGGCGGCATGCTGGTCACCGCCACCGCCATGTTCCTGATGTCCCGGCTCAGCCTCGACGCGTCGTTCGTCGACAGTGCGATCCCGTTCGTCCTGCTCGCCTTCGGACTCTCGCCGGTCTTCGTCGGCGCCACCGAGATCATCGTCGGCAACGCGCCCGAGGACCTCAGCGGCGTCGCGGGCGGCGTCCAGCAGTCGGCCATGCAGGTCGGCGGCGCGCTCGGCACGGCCATTCTCGGCGCGATCGTGTCGGCGCGGGTGGCGGACGTCTACTCCGGCCACTGGGCGGAGGCCAAGCTGCCGCCGCTCCCGCCGGAGCAGGTCGCGGGGCTGAAGGAGGCGGCGACCTTCGGCGGGGCGCCCACCGCCGAGCAGATGCCCGGCGTGCCCGAGCAGATCGTCCAGGGCATCGCCAACGTGTCGCACCTGTCGTTCCTGGACGGCATGCACCTGGGCTTCGTGGTCAGCACGGGGGTTGCGATCCTCGCGGCCGTGCTCGCCCTGTTCGTCAAGGCGGGCCGCAAGTCCGAGGACGGCCCGATCCACATGGGCTGACCCGGCCCGTCGCCGTACGGCTCCCGCCATCGCCCGGCGGGAGCCGTACGGCGTCTCAGGAGGGGGTGACCGTGAGCGTCTGGACGCCCGAGGCGGCGGTCGTCGCGGTGAGGATCCGCCTGTCCGGGTCCCAGGAGGAGGAGAGGGCCCCGGTGACCCTGCCGCCGCGGGGGAACTCGTCGGCGGGCAGGTAGATCTCGGTCGGGCCGCTGCCGTTGGCGTCGAAACGCACCGTCAGCGTGTGGGCCGCGCGGTCGTAGGCGATCCGCAGGGGGACGCCGCCGATCGCCCTCGGGTACGGCCTGGCGTAGACGGGGACGAGCGGGCCGGGTCTGCCCTCGCCGTCATAGGGGCCCCACGGCCCGGGATCGCGCGACCAGTAGGCCCGGCCCATGCCGAGCTCGTCGGTCATCTCCAGCATCCGTTCCACCAGCTCGGTGGCGCCCGGCCGGGTGGTGTCGAGGCCGAACTCGCCCAGGATGACCGGCCCGCCCTGACGCTCGGCCAGGCGGAGCATGTTCGAGCGCCACCAGCCGAGCGTGGTGTCGGTCCAATCGCGGGACGCGCCCACGTAGTCCTCGCCGAGGTCCTGCGGGAGCGGGTAGACGTGCGGGGCCAGGCCGATCCGGGGCTCGCCCGCACGCGGGTCGTCGAAGCGGGGCAGGCCGCTGGGCAGGCCCCAGTTGACCCCGACCGCCTGCGGCTCCACGAAGATCCAGTTGTCGTGGTCGACACTCCTGATCTGGGCGATCGTACGGCGGTAGAGCTCGGCCAGCGGGCCGTTCTCGAACGCCGCGCCCTGCACCGAGCCGCCCCACGGCTCGTTCATCAGGTCGTAGCCGATGACCGCCGGGTCGTCCTTGAAGTGGTCCGCCACCGCCCGCCAGGCCCTGGCGTAGTGGTCCATCAGCTCGGGGTGCTCGCCGGTGGTGTTCCAGAAGTGGTCGAAGGCCCGCATGACGCCGGGGTCCAGGTAGTAGAGCTCCCAGGTGTCGTGCTCCCCGGCGACCGGCAGGCCGTCCAGGTGGGTGGCCCATCCCGGGGCGCCGTTGCCCGCGCGCCCGTCGGGGGTGATCTGGTTGCCCCACAGGTCCTGGTGCATGTCGAGCATGACGTGGTAGCCCCGCTTGGCGTACCAGCCGACCCGCTCAGCCACCTTTTCCAGATATTTCGTGTCATAGACGCCGGGAGACGGCTCGACGGCCCGCCACTGCATCAGGAATCTGACGAAGTTCGTGCCCATCGCCCGGTACTCGGTCTCGACGTCCGCCTCGGTCAGCTCGGGCAGCGCGTCCGGAGTGCCCTTGGCGCTGCCCGCGGTGTTGAAACCGTGCAGCGTCAGCACCCGCCCCCGGTCGTCGGTGACGTACCGCGAGACCCGCTCGGGAGCGTCGCCCCGGGCGGCCGAGGCCAGGCCGCCCGCCGCGACGACGGCCAGGACCAGCCCGGCGGCGGCCAGGCGCGGGCGCCTCAACGGGACGCCTTCCGTACGGCGTCCGCACGCGGGTGTCTCAACGGGATGCCTCCATCTCCCCGCCGCCTTCCGGGGCCCTCCTCCGCGCGCCGGCCGGGCGGGCGGGGGCGCGGCGCGGCCCGGCGCGCGAGGTGCGGCGGGCTCCGGATCCGGGTCTTTCGTGGAAATCGGTTGGGCGCTAGCCTGCCGAACATGAGCATCGTTCGCAATAGCCTGCCGACGGTCGTTACCTTGCTGATCGTCTCGGCCTTCGGGATGTTCGGCACCGGCATCGCCACCGCCGCCGGCTATCTCGCCGTGCCCTCCGCGGTGGGCCTGCCGTACGGCCTGCCCGGCCTGCGGCTCGTCCCGCTCGGCGAGACCGGCTGGGCCTTCACGCTCACCGAGAACCTCGCCGCCCTGGTCCTGGCCGGCGTGGTCGCCTGGGTGACCGTCCACCGCAGGGGCGGGGCCGTACGGGCCTTCTTCGCGGGCTGGGGCGCCTTCGCGCTGGGCGCCGGCGCGGCGGGCCTGCTGCGCGCGGTGGCCGTCTCCCAGACCGTCGAGGCCGGTCCCGGGGCCTACGCCGGCCTTGTCCTGGGCGCCCTGGCCGCCGGGCTGATCTGGGGCGTCATCCTGGGCTGGGCGGCCGGGATCGCGACATTGGCGAGCGTCGGCGCGGAGACCGCGCCGGTCCGGGCATAAAATCGTCAGGGTGAGCACGAAGATTCTCCCTGAGAGCGACATCCGGCCGGACCTGTCGCACGGCGACGGCGACCACGAGCGGTTCGCCCACTACGTCGAGAAGAACAAGATCATGGAGAGCGCGTTCAGCGGCACCCCGGTGCGCGCGCTCTGCGGCAAGGTCTGGGTGCCGAACCGGGACCCCCAGAAGTTCCCGGTCTGCCCCGAGTGCAAGGAGATCTACGAAGGGCTGCCCAAGGGCGAAGACAACAACAACAACGAATGAGTGTTGTTCATGGGTGATCGCCGCCGATGAGGTTACGGTCGGGATGCCGCGGAGCCGCGGCAATCGACCAGCAGATGTGACCTGTCGGGGGAGTGCATGGCTCGGCGTGCGATCGCCGCTGTATCGGCGTGCCTGTTCACAGTGGGCGCCGCTCCCGCCGTCCCCGCCTCGGCGTCCGCTGTGAGCGAGCCTCCCGCGGGGTGCGCCGCGGCCGCGCGGGTCACGGGCCCCGGCCGGGTGCCCGAGCCGCGGGCGCCGGGCCCGGAGCAGGCCGCCGAGATGCTCGCCGACCTGGCGCGGCGCCAGTCCGCCATGCGCCTCGGGCCCTGGACGCCGATCACGGTCTCCACCTGGGTGCACGTCATCTCCGCCGGCCCCCTGGGGGCGCAGGACACCGCGGTGCACCGCCAGATCGACACGCTCAACGCCGCCTACTCCGGCCGGCTCGGCGGAGCGGACACCGGGATCCAGTTCCGCCTCGACGGCCTCACCCGGACCGACAACGTGACCTGGTTCCGGGATCCGGTCACCTACGAGTCGTCGATCAAACGGGGGCGCAAGGGCGGCGCGGAGACCCTCAATCTCTACATCGCCCAGCTCAGCCGGCTCGTGCTCGGCTACTCCACCTACCCCTACTGGTACAGGACCGAGCCCGGCCGCGACGGCGTGGTCATCGACTGGCGCAGCCTCCCCGGCGGGTCCCTGCGCAACTTCGACCGGGGGTTCACCGGCGTCCACGAGATCGGCCACTGGCTCGGGCTGCTGCACACCTTCGAGAAGGGCTGCGAGGCGCCGGGCGACGGGGTCGCCGACACCGCGCCGCAGGGCAAGCCCACCGAGGGCTGCCCTGCCCGCATGGACACCTGCAAGGGCGGCGAACCCGATCCGATCCACAACTTCATGGACTACTCCCACGATCGCTGCATGTCGGAGTTCACCACCGGCCAGGCGGCCCGGATGCACGAGATGTGGGCCGCTTACCGCGCCCCGGCGCCGGACACTACCCTTGATGGGTGACAGCACCGAAGACGCTTGACGCTCCATACGAACCTCCCCGGATCTTCGGTTCCGACTACCGCACGGCCACGCTGGGCATCCTGCTCGTCGTCACCCTGATCGCCTTCGAGGGCATGTCCATCGGCGCGGTGATGCCCGCCGTCTCCGAGGACCTCGACGCGCTCGACCTGTACGGCATGAGCTTCTCGGCCTTCCTCATCTCGGGCCTGTTCGCCAACGTCGTCGCGGGCCTCTGGTCCGACCGGCGGGGTCACGCGCTGCCCTTCCTGCTCGGCGTGGGCCTGTTCGTGGTCGGCATGGCCATGGCCGGCGCTGCCGGTTCCAAGGAACTGTTCATCGTGGCGCGCGCCGTACAGGGGCTGGGCGGCGGCGCGGTCATCGTGGCGATCTACGTGATGATCGCCCGGGTCTACCTTCCCGAGGTGCGGCCCAGGGTGTTCGCCGCACTGTCCGCCGCCTGGGTGCTGCCCGCGCTGGTCGGCCCCGGCCTGGGCGGGATCATCGCGGAGACGGTCGGCTGGCGTTGGGTCTTCTACGGGATCGTGCCGCTGGTGATCCCGGCCCTGCTGATGCTGCTGCCGGCGCTGCGTACCGGGGAGGGCCCGTCGCCCGAGCCGGCGACCGGCCCCCGCTCCCGGCCGCTGGCGATGACCCTGGCGGCCGCGGCCACGGCGGGCGGTGCCGGGGTGCTGCTGTACGGAGTGGACCGGCTGCACGACACGCCGGTGCCCGGCGGGATCGCCACCGCCGCCGGACTGGTCGCGCTGGCCGTGGGCCTGCCCAGGCTGCTGCCTCCCCGGGCGCTCAGGTTCGGCCGCGGCCTGCCCACCACGGTCATGATGCGCGGGATCCTCGCCTCGGCGTTCTTCGGGGTCAACGCGTTCATCCCGCTGCTCCTCACCCAGGTGCGCGGCCTGTCGGTCATCGAGGCCGGGGTCGCGCTCACCATCGGGGCCCTGGGGTGGACGACCGGCTCCTACCTGCAGACCCGCCGCGCCTACGACCGGCCCCGGCTGGTACGGCTCGGCGCCGCGGCCGTCACCACCGGCATCCTGCTGACGCTCCTCGCGCTCGTGCCCGCCCTCACCGCCTGGGTCGCCGTGCCGGCCTGGGTCGTCGCCGGATTCGGCATGGGCATCGGCATCACCAGCGTCAACGTCACCGCGATGCGCCAGTCGCCCGACGCCGAGCAGGGCGCGAACTCCGCCGCCCTCCAGGTCGTCGACACCCTGGGCGGCGCGCTCACGATCGGCTTCGGCGGCGTCCTGATCAACCTGATCGGCCACGACGACATCGCCACCGGCTACACCACGATCGTGGTCCTGATGGCCGCGGTGGGACTGCTCGGGGTGATCGTCGCCGGACGCATGCGAGACGCCGCCTGACCCATCGGCCTCTCCCATAACAGCGAGCGCCTATAGCCGGACCGCGCCCCGGAAGGCATGGTAGGACGGTAGGACCGTGACCGCCGGGAGGAGGCGTCGTGGACGAGCGCCCTCACCAGGCGTGGCCGCCGGAGGACCCCGGGCGCGGGGCCGGAGGCCGGGTGCGGCCGGCGGCGGAGCCCGAGCGCCCCGGCGGGCGCGGAGCGTGGCCCCCGGAGGGGGCCGGGCACGGGGGGCGGCGGCCCGCCGAGGACCCGCCACAGGACGACCTGCCGCCCTCGGCCCGCTGGTACGGCACGCCCGCGGCCCCGCCCCGCCGCCGCCGGATCCCGGACCGCCTGCGGCGCCGCCTGCTCGGGGCGACCGCCCTGGCGGCCGGCGCGGCGGTCGTCGTCGCCGGGGGCGTCCTGCTGGCCCCCCGGATCCTGCCCGCCGCCACGCCGCCCGCCGGCGTGAGCGATCCCCTCGCGGGCGTGGCGTACCCGCTACCCGAGGGCTGGCTGACGGGCACGATGCCGCCGGTCACCGAGTTCACCTCGGTGGCGGGCAGCGAAGGGGCGGCGACCGTGATGTCCAGACCGGCCGAGCCGGTGGCCGACGTGCGCGAGGCCACGGTGGAGCTCACCGACCTGTACGCCCGGCTGCTGCTCCACGGCGACGAGGTGAAGGTCGTCGACGACCGGGCGGTCACCGTGGGCGGGCGGACCGGCCACAGCCGTTCCCTGCGGGCGGAGTACCGCGACGTCGTCAACCGGCCGGCCTATCTCCGTGTGGTGTTTCTCACGGGCGCCGGAAAGCGGCCGGTCGTCGTGGTGGGCATGGCCCAGCCGGACGACCCCCGGCGGCGGGCCGAGATCGACACGATGATCGCCGGAGTCCGTTAGGCGCGGCGGCGGCCTGCCCCGGAAGGCCTGCCGGGCGTCCGTGACGGCCTGTCCGGAAGGCCTGGTGAGCGCCCGCGGAGGGTTGGTCCGCGGACGCCGGGAGGCACCGGGGGCGCAGCCGTACGGGGGGTGGGGGCCTTTAGCACGCGGAGGCGACCTTGGCGAGGATCTCGGCGGATCGGCACGTCTTGTCGGCGACTCAGATTACGCTGGGGACACTGTGAGCACTTCCGCCGCATCCCACCTGTCCCCCTCGTATCCGGACCGTGCCGCCTGGGGCACCGCGCCGAAGCTCCGCGCCTGGCAGCAGGAGGCATTTGACCTGTACTCCAGGCGTGAGCCACGTGACTTCCTCGCGGTCGCCACGCCCGGCGCGGGCAAGACGACCTTCGCGCTGCGCATCGTCAGCGACCTCCTGTCGCGAGGGATCATCAGGGCTGTGACGATCGTCACACCCACCGAGCACCTCAAGCAGCAGTGGGCGGACGCCGCGGCCAGAGTCGGCATCGCCATCGACCCCGAATTCAAGAACAGCCAGGGCGCGACCTCGCGTGACTACGCCGGAGTGGCCGTCACCTACGCCCAGATCTCGATGCACCCGGCGCTGCACCGCGCCCGGACCGAGGCGCGCAAGACGCTCGTCATCTTCGACGAGATCCACCACGCGGGCGACGCGAAGTCCTGGGGCGACGGTGTGCGAGAGGCGTTCGAGCCCGCCGCGCGGCGCCTGGCGCTGACCGGCACGCCCTTCCGGTCCGACGTCAACCCGATCCCGTTCGTCACCTACATGGAGGACGGCGAGGGCATCCGGCGCAGCGTCTCCGACTACTCCTACGGGTACGGCCCGGCGCTCGCCGACGGCGTCGTCCGGCCGGTCATCTTCCTCGCCTACGCGGGCGAGATGCGCTGGCGGACCCGCGCCGGCGACGAGATCGCCGCGACCCTCGGCACCCCGCTCACCAAGGACCAGCTCGGTCAGGCGTGGAAGGCCGCGCTCGACCCCAAGGGCGACTGGATCCGCCAGGTGCTCCAGGCGGCCGACAGACGGCTGACCGAGGTGCGCAGGGTCGTGCCCGACGCGGGCGCCCTGGTCATCGCCACCGACCACGAGACCGCCCGGGCCTACGCCAAGCACATCCGTGCGATCACCGGCGAGGGCGCCACGGTCGTGCTCTCCGACGACCCCGAGGCGTCAAAGAAGATCAAGCAGTTCTCCGCGTCCCACGACCGCTGGCTGGTCGCGGTCCGGATGGTCTCCGAGGGCGTCGACATCCCCCGGCTGGCCGTCGGGGTCTACGCCACGAGCACCTCGACCCCGCTGTTCTTCGCCCAGGCCGTCGGCCGCTTCGTCCGGGCGCGCAAGCGCGGCGAGACCGCCTCGGTCTTCCTGCCCTCGGTGCCCACCCTCATGGGGCTGGCCGGTGAGATGGAGGCCGAGCGCGACCACGTGCTCGACCGCAGCCTGCCCGAGGAGGGCCTGGACGACTTCCTCCTCGAAGACGCCCAGCGCGCGAAGGACAACCCCGACGTCCTGGGCGACGAGCTGCCCTTCGAGACGCTGGAGGCGGTCGCCACCTTCGACCGGGTGCTCTTCGACGGCGGCGAGTTCGGCACCGCCGCCGAGCCCGGCTCGCCCGAGGAGGAGGACTTCCTCGGACTGCCCGGCCTGCTGGAGCCCGACCAGGTGCGGACGCTGCTGAGCAAGCGCCAGTCCGACCAGCTCAAGGCCAAGCGGAACAGGCCCGAGCCCAAGGAGCCCCAGCTCGCCCCGCACGAGCTCATCGCCAACCTGCGCAAGGAGCTCAACGGCCTGGTCGGCGCCTGGAACCACCGCACCGGCCAGCCCCACGGCGTCATCCACGCCGAGCTCCGCCGGGCCTGCGGCGGCCCGGCCATCGCGCAGGCCACCGCCGAGCAGGTCCAGGAACGGATCGCCAAGATCCGCCACTGGGCCACCCAGCGGTCCCACTAGCCCCTGTCCCCGTCCCGCGGCGGGCAGGGGAGCCGGGGGGCGGGGCCTGGTCAGCCAGGGCGACCGAGGGCGACCGAGGGGCGGCCCCGGTCAGCGCGGGGCGATCGGCTGCCCGGTCCGGCCGTCGATCGCCCTGAAGGCCCCCTTGCCGGGCAGCGGCGGCGCCAGGCGCACCCGCGTGGAGGCCACCCCGTCCGCCACGCTCACCGGTAGCGTCCGGGCGTGGCCGGACCGGTGCTTCACGGGCCCCTCGTGCAGCCAGACCCTGACGCCCCGGCTCTGGCGGCGCAGGACGACGGTCGCGGTGCCGCACTCGTCCGGCTCGGCCTTCCAGAAGAGCGTCAGGGCGTGCAGCTCGCCCTCGCGCCGCTCCGGCCGCGCCCGCTCGGGGGCGGGCAGCCGGGTGGCGCAGGCGGCCGTGTGCCCGGCCGCCCGGGCCGCCGGGGCGGTCATGGCCGCCGGCTGGGCGACCGCCGGCGCGGGCGGGAGCTGGACCGTGCTGTTGACCCAGATCGTGGCGGCCTCCAGCCCGGCCAGCGCGACCACGCTGCCCAGCCGGGTCGCGCCGTTGCCGCGCAGGAGCAGCCACAGGCACAGGGGGGCCAGGATCAGCCACGAGACACCGAGCACGAGCATGGGCGGTCACCACCGTGAGGTCAGAGAGTTACGACTCTCCGTAATACTCCTGCCGCATGGGGTAGTCGCCGTCTTGGAAGTTTCATGACCGGCCGGTAGGTCGTTCCGTTCCGGGCCGGGCCAGGTCTGATCGTGCCGGAACGGATCGGGCCGGGGCGCCGGTCTCCTGGCGGCGGCGCGGGCCCCGGCGTCCGGGGCCGCGGGTTCAGCCGCGGACCACCGGCTCGCCGCTGAGCCGGGCTCCGGCGGCGCCGAGCGCGGCCAGCGCGGCGTCCGTGGTGGACCTGGCCACCCCGGCGGTCAGATCCAGCAGCACCTGTACGGCCAGGCCGTTGTCGACCGCGTCCAGGGCGGTGGCGCGCACGCAGTGGTCGGTGGCGATGCCGACGACGTCCACCGCGCTCACCCCGCGCCGGGCGAGCCAGTCGGCCAGGACCGTGCCGTCGGGGGCGCTGCCCTCGAAGCCGCTGTAGGCGGCGGCGTGGGCGCCCTTGCTGAAGACCTCCTCGACCTTCGCGGTGTCGAAGGCGGGGTGGAACTCCGCGCCCGGGGTCCCGGCCACGCAGTGGGCGGGCCAGGAGCTCACGTAGTCGGGCTCGGCGGCGAAGTGGTCGCCGGGGTCGACGTGGAAGTCACGGGTGGCCACGACGTGGTCGTAGTCGTGTGAGGCGGCGTGCCGGGAGATGGCCGCGGCGACCTCGGCGCCGCCGCCCACCGGCAGGCTGCCACCCTCGCAGAAGTCGTTCTGGACATCGACGATGATCAGTGCGGTTGCCATGGAAGTCAGTCAAACACGGTCGGAATGGCGGCGTAGCCCCGGGACAGCTGGTGGGCTTCGGCGGGGAGCTCGGCGACGGTCCGGCGGTGCCGGAGGCGGGCCGCGTCCAGCCCCTCCCGGCCGACGATCTCGCCGTCGCGGAGCAGTTCGGCCTGGAGGGGGCGGGCGCCCTCGGGCCGCTCGCCGGAGACGGTGACCAGTTCGGCGACCGCCGTACCCGCGGGGTCGAGCTGCCGGAAGGCCTCCTTGCGGCCGCCCCGGCTGGGCTTGCCCACCGATCTCTTGGCCACCGGCTGGATGATCCCGGCGGAGTCCTCCCGGGCGACGAGCTTGTAGACCAGCGCGGCCGTCGGCACGCCGGAGCCGGTGACCAGCGAGGTGCCGACGCCGTAGGCGTCCACGGGGGCGGCGGACAGTGCCGCGATGGCGTATTCGTCCAGGTCGCTGGTGACGAGGATCCGGGTCTTGTCCGCGCCCAGCGCGTCGAGCTGCGCGCGGACCGCGTGGGCGACCTCGGCCAGGTCGCCGGAGTCGAGGCGGACGGCCCCCAGGTCGGGGCCCGCCAGCTCCACGCCGGTCCGTACGGCCTCCGCCACGTCGTAGGTGTCGACCAGCAGCGTGGTGCTCTCGCCGAGCGAGTCGATCTGGGCCTGGAAGGCCTGCCGCTCCGAGTCGTGCAGCAGGGTGAACGCGTGGGCCGCGGTGCCGGCGGTCGGCACGCCGTACCGGTGGCCGGCCATCAGGTTGGAGGTGGAGGCGAACCCGCTCAGGTAGGCGGCCCGCGCGGCGGCCACGGCCGCCGCCTCGTGGGTGCGGCGCGACCCCATCTCGACGAGCGGCCTGGTCCCGGCGGCGCGGACCATGCGGGAGGCCGCGGTGGCGATCGCGCAGTCGTGGTTGAGGATCGACAGGATCACCGTCTCCAAGAGCACGGCCTCGGCGAAGGTGCCCTCCACGGTCATGATGGGGGAGCCGGGGAAATAGCACTCGCCCTCGCGGTAGCCGTACAGGTCGCCGGAGAAGCGGTAGCCGGCGAGGAAGTCCAGGGTGGGGGCGTCGACCACCTGGTTGTCCCGGAGGAAAGCCAGCTCCTCGTCGCCGAACCGGAAGTCCTCCAGTGCGTCCAGCACGCGGCCGGAGCCGGCGACCACCCCGTAGCGCCGTCCGCCGGGGAGCTGCCGGGCGAACACCTCGAAGACCGCGCGTCGCGACGCGGCTCCACTGCGCAACGCCGCCTGCACCATCGTCAGCTCATAGTGATCTGTCAGCAACGCACTGCTCATGCTCATCATCACGAGTCGAAGACTAAGCCAGCCGTAGGGCAGACTGGTGTATGTGGGTAGCACCGCTCCAATGGAGGTCGAGCGTCCGTCGATCGACGTCCGGCCTGATCTGCCATGGTTGACCATCGTCTGGAACGACCCGGTCAACCTGATGTCCTATGTCACGTATGTCTTCCAGTCCGTCTTCGGTTACTCGAAGGAGAAGGCGGAGAAACTGATGCTCGACGTGCACCAGAAGGGCAGAGCCGTGGTGTCCAGCGGCACTCGCGAGGAGATGGAGCGCGATGTGCAGATCATGCACTCCTACGGTCTCTGGGCCACCGTGCAGCGAGATTCATGAGCGGCGGCGGATCCGCCGCCGTCCGTCCCGCGGTCTGCCCCGGGGCGGCAGGGGAGCGGGTTTTTCCGGAAACGGGCGAGGAGCGGTGAGCGAGCGGTGAGTTCAGGGTTCAAGCGGGGGCGCAAGGGCGGCGTGATCACCGTCTTCGACGCCGCCGAGGTCTCGATCCTGCGTTCGCTGGTCTCCCAGATCCTCGGCCTGATCGAGCCCGGCGAGACCGGGGACGACCCGCTGGAGCGCGCGCTCGGCATCGGCCCCTCCGAGCAGTCCGCGGATCCGGTGCTGGCCCGGCTGTTCCCCTCGGCCTACGAGGACGCCGAGCAGTCCGCCGAGTTCCGCCGCTACACCGAGGCGACGCTGCGCGACGGCAAGCGGGCCGACGCGCAGACCATGCTCGACAGCGCCGAGCCCGGACGGGTCGAGCTCACCCAGGAGCAGGCGCAGGCGTGGATGCGCGCCCTGAACGACGTACGGCTCGCACTCGGCACCCGGCTGGAGGTGACCGAGGAGGTCCACGACGAGATCGCCAAGATGACGGAGGACGATCCCCGCTATCCGGCGTACGTCACCTACGACTGGCTGACCTACCTCCAGGACACCCTGGTCCGCGCCCTTTGGTAACTTCCTGACATGCTCACGATCTCCCGGGAACTGGTTGACAAGATCATCGCGCACGCCCGGGCCGACCATCCGGACGAGGCCTGTGGCGTGATCGCCGGGCCGGTCGGCTCCGACTCCCCCGAGCGGTTCGTCGCGATGGAGAACGCCGAGCGGTCGCCCACCTTCTACCGCTTCGACTCGATGGAACAGCTCCGGGTCTGGCGCGAGATGGACGACCGCGACGAGGAGCCGGTGGTCATCTACCACTCCCACACCGCGACCGAGGCCTACCCCTCACGGACCGACATCAGCTACGCCTCCGAGCCGAACGCCCATTACGTGCTGGTCTCCACCCGTGAGGAGCTGGGCGAGGAGGCGGAGTTCCGCTCGTACCGGATCGTCGACGGCGTGGTGTCCGAGGAAGAGGTGACGATCACCCCGGGGTGACCGGCGTCCCAGTGGCCGATACGGCCGTGAGGGAAATCCGTCCCCTTGGGTAAGCTGATGACCATGTCGACCGTTGACCCGAGCCTGGAGGACGTCGTGACCTCACGTATCGGCGCACGGGCCCGGCACGCGGGTCTCGCGGCCGTGCAGAGCTTCCTGTTCGCGCACACCCCCTCCGTCGTCGTCTACGACTGTCGCTGACCGGCAGTTCTGGAATCCTCCCGTACCCACCGGTGTTCTGATCCGGGGGCGGTACTCCCATGACGACACAAGGAGATTGACCGCGATGGCCATCGAGGTTCGCATTCCGACCATCCTGCGCACCTACACCGACGGCGCCAAGGCCGTCGACGCCAAGGGCGCGACGCTCGACGAGCTGATCGGCGACCTGGAGTCCCGGCACCCCGGGCTCAAGGACCGTCTGATCGACAAGGGCGCGCTGCGCCGCTTCGTCAACGTGTACCTGAACGACGAGGACGTCCGTTTCCTGGGCGGCCTGGAGACCCCGCTCTCCGACGGTGACACGGTCACCGTCCTGCCGGCCGTGGCCGGCGGCGCCCGCTAGAGGCGCGGCGCCGCCGAGCCCCGACCGGCCGGCGGCGCCCGCCGATGTTCCTTGTCTGTTGACACGAGGCGGAAGCCGTACACCATGCGTTTTGACTCACTGATCGACTCCGTAGGCCGCACCCCCCTGGTGGGCCTGCCCCGGCTGTCCCCGTCGGAGGACGTGCGGATCTGGGCCAAGCTGGAGGACCGCAACCCGACCGGCTCGATCAAGGACCGCCCGGCGCTGTGGATGATCGAGCAGGCGGAGAAGGACGGCCTTCTCCGGCCCGGCTGCACGATCCTCGAACCCACGAGCGGCAACACGGGCATCTCGCTGGCGATGTCGGCCGGGCTCAAGGGCTACAAGCTGATCTGCGTGATGCCGGAGAACACCTCGGAGGAGCGCCGCCAGCTCCTGCGGATGTGGGGAGCGGAGATCATCTCCTCTCCGGCGGCCGGCGGCTCCAACGAGGCGGTCCGGGTCGCCAAGGGCCTGGCCGCGGAGAACCCCGACTGGGTGATGCTCTACCAGTACGGCAACCCGGCCAACTGGCGCTCCCACTACGAGACGACGGGTCCGGAGATCCTTGAGGACCTGCCGTCCGTCACCCACTTCGTGGCGGGCCTCGGCACCACCGGCACCCTGATGGGCGTCGGCCGGTTCCTGCGCGAGCGCGTCCCCGGCGTGCGGATCGTGGCCGCCGAGCCCCGCTACGGCGAGCTGGTCTACGGCCTGCGCAACGTCGACGAGGGCTTCATCCCGGAGCTCTACGACCCCGACGTGCTGACCACCCGCTTCTCCGTCTCCTCCGGCGACGCGCTCCGCCGCACGAGAGAGCTGCTGGCCACCGAGGGCATCTTCGCCGGGGTCTCCACCGGGGCCGCCCTGCACGCCGCGCTCGGCATGGCGGCCAAGGCCGTCAAGGCCGGGGAGCGGGCCGACATCGCTTTCGTGGTGGCGGACGGCGGCTGGAAATACCTGTCCACCGGCGCCTACGAGGGCACCCTGGACGAGGCCGAGGAGCGGCTCGAAGGCCAGCTCTGGGCGTAGGCGGAGGACTCCGGGCCTAGGCGGAGAAGAAGGCGGGCGCCCCGTCGGGGCGCCCGCCTTCTCCGTCGGTGTCCGGCCGGGGACGATGCCCGGCCGGCCGGGACTCAGTCGAACAGGACCCGCAGGGAGAAGGAGGCGTCGGTACCGGACTGCGTTCCGCTGATCCCTACGGCGCGCAGCTGCTGGAGGTTGGCCTTGTCGTCACCTTGCAGGGTCTCCAGGTAGAGCTTCTCGACCTTGTTGAGGTCGACGTAGGCGGCGAAGGTCGCCGCGCCGGCGTCGGGGATCGCGAGCTTGAACGTCTCGTCGTCGAGCAGGCTGCCGTCCTTGGCGAGCTCGGCGGCGTAGTCCTGCGAGCTGGCCAGGACGAAGGTGCCGTCACCGGGGACCTTGGCGAGCTGCGGGACCGAGGTGCCCGAGTCGGCGAGGAACTTCTCGATCTTGCCGACGACCTCCTGCGCTTTGGCCGGGTCGGTGGTGATCCGGGCCCCGAACTTGGGCTGGCCGCCGTCGAGGCCGTTGGCGTCCACCGCCAGGGTGAGGTTCTTGCCGAGCAGCGTCGCCAGGTCGGCGGGGAGCGCGAGCCCGTACTTCTGCTGGGCCTGGTCGGCGAACTGCTGGAAGCTCCCGCCGCCGCCGGCCTGGTCGGCCGACTTCATGATCTGGGCCCACTGCTTGCCGATCACGTCGCCGAGACCGGAGATCGAGATCGCACCGGCGGTGGAGGCCGGGAGCTGACCGATCTTGGAGGGCTCGGGCTCGCCCATGCCCTCAAGGGCCTTCGCCCCGCGGCTGATGCCGGCCAGCTCGACGTACTGGCCGTCGAAGCGGAGCGCGCCGGCCACGCGGGCGTTCTTGATCTGCGCGAGGGTGGCGGGATCCTGGGGGGCGATCTCGGAGGCGAGGTCGGCGAGCTTGCCGGCGTCCATCCAGAAGGAGAGCACGCCGGTCTCGCCCAGGGCGCTCAGGTCGTCGGAGAAGTTGGCGTTGTCGGACAGCGGCGCCGCCTTGGCGGCCTGGTCGGCCTCCGGCTGGGTGGCGCTGAGCAGCGCGTAGTCCTCACGGAACGCGAGGCCGTACTTCTCCTCGCCCATCAGCTTGGTGATTCCCGCCTTCGCCTTGGCCTCGTCGGTCACCTGGACGGCGACCACGAAGCCGGGCTCGGCGCCTTTCTTGGCCGGGGGGAGCGCGGCCAGGCCGACGCGGTCGCCGAGCCAGGACTGGACATCGGCGGCGTAGTCCATCTTGTCGAAGCCGCTCTTCTTGGCCAGGTCGAAGATGGCCTTGCGCGGGTCGTCACCGGTGAAGGAGTCCTTGGTGACGGTGAACTTCCGGGCGATGCTGAACAGCGCCAGCTTCTGGTTGGCGGCCGGGTCGAAGTCGAGGCGCACGTATCCGATGGCGTTGCCGGGCAGCACGTCGTGCGGCTGGGTGCCGCCGCCGCTGAGCAGGTTGACCGCGAAGGCGCCGCCGCCGCCCACGAGGACGACGACCAGGGCGGCGACCACCGCGATCAGCCAGCCCTTGCCGCCCTTGCGGGCGGGCGGGGCTGGCTGTCCCGTGCCGAGGAAATCGGGACCCTGCTGCTGCCAGCCGGGCTGCTGGCCGTAGTTCTGCTGCTGGTAGCCCGGCTGACCCTGCTGCTGGTAGCCCGGCTGGCTCTGCTGGTAGCCCGGCTGGCCCTGCTGCGGGTAACCGCCCTGCGGCTGGCCGTAGTTCGGCTGCTGCTGCTGGTAACCGGGCTGGCCCTGCTGCTGGCCGTAGTTCTGCTGGGGGTATCCAGGCTGCTGCGGGTAGCCGGGCTGGCCCTGCTGCGGGTAACCGCCCTGCTGGGGGTGGCCCTGAGCGTGCGGTTGGCTGTTCTGCTGCGCACCCTCGTTCCAACGGTAGGCGATCGTCCTGTCAGGCTGCTGACCTGGTGTAGGCGACTGGTCGGGGGGATTGTTGGCAGGCATGCTCACTCACAATGTGGACTTCTCGGATATAGAGAAGTTAGTGCACATTGGTAGCAGGCGGCTTGCATTGAACTAACCAGGAGATTGCTCTATCTAAGGGGAATCAGACCCGTTCCAGCGTTTTGACGGGTTTCCTCAGCATGATCTCGCCGTTGCCGGTGGAGGCCACCGCGTCCCACGAGACGAGGCTGCTGCCGGTGTAGAGCAGCCGGAACGCCATTCTGAACAGCCAGCTCGTCCGGTTGTCCGGGTCACGCGTGAGCCCCAGCATCACCGGGGCCCGCCGGTGCGAGACGACCAGGCCGGAGACCGTGAACTGCCGCTGCATGCCGAAGTTGCCCCTGCGGTTCCTCGTCATCCGGACGTCCACTACCTGACCCACCCATACACCCTCCGAATCCCATACCGACTGACCGATGAGGTCACCGACTCCCGCCATCCCCGACCTCCTGCGAAACCCCCGGAAAATGGTTATCAGTCTTTCAGTGGAAGTGTGTTTTCCCAGGTAGCGGCACGCGTTGGGGGCCAGGGAGGCGCGAACGGCGCGGACTGGGTACAGTGAGCGCTCTAGAACAAGGTTCGGGAGCATGGATGACGAAGTTCGACGAGGCGACGCAGGCCATCCGGGTGGACGAGACCGCCTACGACGTGTGCCTGGACCCCGGATACTCGATCGGCGGGCCGCTCAACGGCGGATACCTGATGGCCGTGCTCCTGCGCGCCGTCGTGGACGCCTCGCCGCACGACCATCCGGTGACCACCAGCGCGCAGTTCCTGCGCGCCCCCCGGCCCGGCCCCGCCCAGGTCAGGCTGGAGCAGATCAAAGCCGGTCGCACCGCCGCGATGACCCGCGCCACCCTGATCCAGGACGACGCGTCCTTCATCGAGACGCTCGTCACGACGGCGACCCTGGGCGACGTCGCCCCCGACTGGACAGACCGCCCCTCGGCGGTCATGCCGCCCGTCGAACAGTGCGTCGTGCTGCCCGCCCCCAAGCCCGAGTCGAACATGACGCTCAACGCGCAGATGGAGATGGCGTTCGACCCGCCCACCATCGGCTGGCTCGACGGCAACCCCACCGGCCGGCCCGAGGCCCGCGCCTACTTCCGGATGGCCGAGCCGCAGGACCCCGACCCCTACGTGCTGGCCCTGGCCGTGGACGCCCTGCCGCCGGTGGTCTTCTCCGCCGGAGCCCGCGGCTGGGCCCCGACCGTGGACCTCACCTGGCACCTGCGCGCCCTGCCCGCACCCGGCTGGCTCACCCTGCTCGGCAGCGGCCGCATGATCAGCGACGGCTGGTTCGACGAGGAGGTCGAGGTCTGGGACTCCGCCGGCCGCCTGGTGGCCCAGTCCCGCCAACTCGCCCGGGTGGGCAGAGGCTGAGCCACGAATCAGCGTTGTGAGGATTCTTACCGTGAGCGGTCGTCCCAGGTCGCCTAACCTTGGGAACCGTGTCGCAAGCGAGTATCGGAATCTTTGACAGCGGTGTGGGCGGCCTCACGGTGGCCAGAGCGGTCATCGATCAGCTGCCCAATGAATCGATCTTCTATGTGGCCGACACGGCGCGGCAGCCGTACGGCCCCAAGTCCATCGCGCAGGTCCGCGCCTACGCGCTGGAGGTGATGGACCACCTCGTCGAGCACGACGTCAAGATGCTGGTGATCGCGTGCAACAGCGCCAGCGCGGCGGTGCTGCGGGACGCGCGCGAACGCTATGACGTGCCGGTCGTCGAGGTGATCCAGCCGGCGGCGCGCCGGGCCGTACGGGCCACCCGCAACGGCCGGGTCGGGGTGATAGGGACCCGGGCCACCATCGAGTCGATGGCCTACCACGACGCGTTCGCCGCCGCCCCCGACGTCATGCTGACCGGGGTCGCGGCGCCCCGGCTGGTGGAGTTCGTGGAGCGCGGAGAGACGATGAGCGAGGAGCTCATCGAGGTCATCCGCGGCTACATGGGGCCGGTGCTGGACGACGGGTGCGACACGCTGATCCTGGGGTGCACGCACTACCCGCTGCTCACCGCGCCCATCTCCTATGTCGCGGGAGACGGCGTCACGCTGGTCTCCAGCGCCGACGAGACCGCCAAGGACGTCTACCGCATCCTGCACGACCGGGGCCTGGCCGCGGCGGGCGGCACCCCCCGCCACCGGTTCGGCGCCACCGGCGACACCGTCCTGTTCGAGCAGCTCGGCCGGCGCTTCCTCGGGCCGGAGATCCAGGCGGTCGAGCTCGCACCGGTGAGCGACGTCCCCGGCAACGGACAGCGCCCGTGAAGGCGGCGGCCACCGGCAACGGGCGGCGTCCGTGAAGGCGGTCACCGGCATCCGGGTGGCGCCCCCGCAGGCGGTCACTGGCATCCGGGCGGCGCCCGCGCAGGCGGCGGTCATCGGCATCCGGGCCGTGACGTGCGGCACCGCGACGTGAGAAGGCAACGTAAGAAGGAGGAGGCCGCCGTGAAATTGACGATCATCGGGTGCTCTGGAAGCTTTCCCGGCCCGGACAGTCCCTCCTCCTGCTATCTGCTGGAGGCCGAGGGGTTCCGCATGCTGCTGGATTTCGGCAACGGCGCGCTGGGCGCGCTCCAGCGGCACATCGGCCTCTACGACGTGGACGCCATCTGCCTGTCCCACCTGCACGCCGACCACTGCCTCGACCTCTGTCCCTACCACGTGGTGCGCACCTACTCCCCGCAGGGGCCGCTCCCCAGGGTGCCGGTGTACGCCCCCGCCGACGCGCCCCGCCGCCTGGCCGCCGCCTACGGCATGCCCGACGAGCCGGGGCTTGAGACGGCCTTCGACTTCGTACGGCTGACGCCGGGCGTGTTCGAGGCGGGCCCGTTCCAGGTGACGGCCGCGCGGGTGAACCACCCGGTCGAGACCTACGGCTTCCGGGTCTCCTACGGCGGGCGCTCGGTGGCCTACTCAGGAGACACCGGCGAGTCCGCCGAGCTGGTCAAACTCGCCTCCGGGGTGGACGTGCTCCTGTGCGAGGCCTCCTTCCTGGAGCGGCCCGGCCTCCCCGCCGGCCTGCACCTGACCGGCCGCCAGGCCGCCGAGCACGCGGCGAGGGCGGACGTGGGCACGCTGGTGCTGACCCACCTCGTGCCCTGGAACGACCGCGAGCAGATCCTCCAGGAGGCGTCCATGGGCGGTTTCGGGGGACGGACCGAACTCGCGCGGAGTGGAGCCCTGTATGACCTAGGGTGAGTTTCATGGCCCGTGCAGATGGACGTTCTCCCGATCAGCTCCGCCCCGTCACCATCACCCGTGGCTGGCTCGCCCACGCCGAGGGGTCGGTGCTCGTCGAGTTCGGCGGCACCAAGGTGCTCTGTGCCGCCTCCGTGCAGGACAGCGTGCCGCGCTGGCGCCGGGGGAGCGGCCAGGGCTGGGTCACCGCCGAGTACGCCATGCTGCCCCGGGCCACGAACACCCGTAACGACCGGGAGTCGGTGCGAGGCAAGATCGGCGGCCGGACGCACGAGATCTCCCGCCTGATCGGCCGTTCCCTGCGGGCCTGCGTCGACTACAAGACCCTCGGCGAGAACTCGATCGTCATCGACTGCGACGTGCTCCAGGCCGACGGCGGCACCCGCACGGCCGCGATCACCGGCGCCTACGTGGCACTGGCCGACGCGGTCGCCTGGATGCGCGAGCGCAAGATGTGCAAGGGTGACCCGCTGATCGACTCGGTCGCGGCCGTGTCGGTCGGCGTCGTCGGTTCCACGCCCCTGCTGGACCTGTGCTACACCGAGGACGTCGCCGCCGAGACGGACATGAACGTGGTGATGACCGGGAGCGGCGAGTTCGTGGAGGTGCAGGGCACGGCCGAGGGCAAGCCGTTCAACCGCGGCGCCCTGGACGAGCTGCTCGATCTGGGTGTCACCGGGTGCGCGGAGCTCACCCGCCTGCAGCGGGAGTCGCTGGCGTGAGCGCGGAACGGACCGGCGGCCCCGGCGCGCCCGCCGGCCGGGTGGTGCTGGCCACCCGCAACATGGGAAAGATCGTCGAGCTCCGCCGCATCCTCGCCGACGCCTCGGTGCCGGTGGAGATCGTCGGGCTGGAGGAGTTCCCCGAGATCGGCGACGTCGCCGAGACCGGCCTGACCTTCGCCGCGAACGCCCTGCTCAAGGCGCACGCCGTCGCCCAGGCGTCGGGCCTGCCCGCGATCGCCGACGACTCGGGCCTGTGCGTCGACGCGCTGAACGGCATGCCGGGCATCTTCTCGGCCCGCTGGTCCGGCAGGCACGGCGACGACCGGGCGAACCTGGAGCTGCTGCTCGCACAGGTGTCCGACGTGCCGCGCGAACACCGGGGCGCCCACTTCACGTGTGCCGCGGCGCTGGCCCTGCCCTCGGGACAGGAGCGCGTCGCCGAGGGGGCCCTGCACGGCCTGATCATCGACGCGCCACGCGGGACCAACGGCTTCGGCTACGATCCGATCTTCCTACCCGAAGGGGAGAGCCGGACGACCGCCGAGCTGTCGGCGCAGGAGAAGGACGCCATCAGCCACCGGGGCCGCGCCTTCCGCGCCCTGGTGCCCATCCTCGCCGAAGTGATCTCCTAGCGGGTCCTGAGCGCCGAGATCGAACGGCGACAGGCACAGCCGGGGACCTTCCGGTGGACCGGGACGGTCGGCCTGACGGAGTCCGGCCGCCCCGTGGAGCGATCGGTGCTTCACCGTCAGGTCTCGGCAGCCGGTGAGCGGCGAGATAGCATGATCGGGCACGGGAGGTGCTGCGCGCGGCCTCCGACCGGGATCGGCGCGCTCGGAGACGATCAGCACGGAGCCGAGTTGGAGAAGGCGGAGTCCGGCGTCGAAGACGGGGTCTTCGGCGTCTGTGTCGAGGAGTCGGACGGCGCCGTCACCGGGCTCCGCATCGGCACCGGGAGACACCGGCGGGCCGGTCACCCCGGTGACACCGGCAACTGATCGCTCATGGGATTCGAAGGGATCTTGGTTCCCGACTGGGCCAAGCCGTATGTCGGCTGGGTGGTCGGGATGGACTGGCCCGAAGGCGACGAGGAAGGGTGTTTCCGGCTCGCCGACGCCTGCGTGACCGCCGCCCACCGGCTCGTTGAGGGGACCGGTGCCGATCAACTCCGCAGCGCCGGAAAGATCGGCGCGAATTGGGACGGCGAGGCCCATACCGCCTTCGCCGAGCACGTCACCAGGGTGGCGGGCGGCCGGGTCGCCGACCTGGTCACCCGGCTGATCAACGCCGCTGTCGCGCTCAACAACGTCGGCGTGCAGATCCAGTACGCCAAGTACATGATCGAGGCCACCGTATGGCTGCTGATCCTGCAGCTGGGCTACCTGCTGGCCGCCGCCGTGACCAGTGGGGGCGCGAGCCTGGCGCTCATCCCGGCCCGAGTGCAGCTCGCCCGCCTGACGGTCGCGCAGATCGCCCGGCGGACCCTGGCCAACATGGCGCTGTTCGCCGCCATCGTCGGCGGCATGGACGCCGGCGTCCAGTCCCTGCAGATCGCCCAGGGCCGCCGCGACGACCTCGACCGGCGGCAGCTGCTGATGTCCGCGCTGACCGGCGGCGCGATGGGCGTCCTGATGGGTGGACTGTCGGGCGGGCTGAGCCGCCTGGCCACCCCGGGCCTGCAGGCGGGTCTTTCCCGAGCCGAGATGGGCCTGGCGGAGAAGCTGCTGGCCGCCGCCAGCAGCTCCCTGTACGGCCAGGCCGCCCAGTACGCGCTGACCGGCGGCATCACCACCGCCGGCAGCATGCTCGCCAATGGCGACTTCAGCTGGGACCTGCTCGCCAAGGGCATCACCTCCAGCGCGCTGGGCGCCGACGGCCAGCACCTGACCGCACCCGTCGCCCATGGTGGC